>NC_015578.1:1873784-2186082 GCF_000214375.1 Treponema primitia ZAS-2
ATCCCGTCCCCAAAGATCCTCGTCCAGCCGTTCCCCGGGCCGCAGTCCGATATATTCGATCTTGATGTCCTCTTCAGGCTCAAAGCCGTAGAAGCGGATCATCTGTTCAGCCATATCCCGGATACGCACGGGCTCCCCCATGTCCAGAAGGTAGAGTTTGCCGTTTTCACCCACCCCGCCGGCTTTGAGTACCAGGGAGCAGGCTTCGGGGATGGTCATAAAGTAGCGGCGCATCTCCGGGTGGGTAATGGTTACCGGGCCGCCCTTTTCGATTTGTTTCTGGAACAGGGGCATGATGGAGCCCCGGGAACCCAGGACATTCCCGAACCGCACCACCATGTAGTTAAGCCCCGCTTTTTTTGCCGCATCCAGCACCAGGCGTTCGCAAAGGTACTTGGAGGCGCCGTAAACTGAGACGGGGTTCACCGCCTTATCGGTGGTGATCAGGACAAAGCGTTTTACCCCGTTGCTCCGGGCGGCGCTGATCAGGTTATCGGTGCCGAAGAAGTTGTTTTCTATGACCGCCACAGGGTTTTCTTCCATCATGGGCACGTGCTTGTAGGCCGCTGCATGGAAGATCACATCCGCTTTCAGCCGGGCCAGGAGGAAATGCATATAGTCCCGGTCCTTGAGGTCCCCGATGATAGGGATCAGGGTGGTTTTTTCGCCCACCCCCTCTTCCTGGAGGAGCCGCAGTTCCCGGTCTATCTGGTAGATAGAATTTTCACCATGCCCCAGAAGGTAGAGCCGGGATACACCGCCTGAGAGGAGTTGCCGGCAAAGTTCGCTGCCTATGGAGCCCCCGGCGCCGGTGACCAATACCCGCTTTCCCCGGAGGTATGCCAGGCTCTGCCTGATGTTTACCGCCACGGGGGTACGGCCCAGGAGGTCCTGGGGATCGATTGAGCGGGTCTGGATAAGCCGGGCATCCCCTTCGATGCTCTGGGACATCCCGGGAAGTATCCTGATCCGCTCAAAGCCCGCCCGTTTCAGTATGCCGTAGATTTCTTTTATGTATTCCCGGGAAGCCCCGGGCATGGCGATGATGGCTTCATCCGCGGGGTTCATCCGCAGGAGCCGGGCCACATCCTTGATAGGCCCCAAGACCGGGATGCCGTCGATTTTACGGCCCATGACTTCGGGATCGTCATCCAGAAAGGCGACGAGTTCCCCGAAGATTGCCTTGGTTTTAATTTCATTTGCTAGGGCCTGCCCTGCAAACCCCGCCCCGATAATATACAAACGTCCCGACTTTTTTGTTGCCATAATTTTTTTTGATTAGCCAGCTATCTCCCCCGGTGACCGCCCTCTAAGACCCCTATGACCTCAAAGGCCAGATCAATGGAGAAGGTATCATCATACAAATCCAGCTTAATCTTTGCCCTCCCTTTTCTCTTATCGACCTTTATTATCTTCCCCTCAAGCCCCATTAAGGGCCCTTCGCTCACCACGATACGGGCATTCTCATCAAAGTAGACCTTTGATTTTCCTGCCACAGGCCCGACTTTTTTGATAAAATGAAGAACCATTTCCAGGTCCTTATCCTGGAGGGCGCAGATATTTTGATTGGATTTCAGGAACCGGTAAAACCCATCGGTACTGCGGAAGGCCCATTGGTAATCATGGAGATCCTCTTCCCCCTCTAACTCAATAAAAATATACCCCGGAAATATCCCCAGACTGGTATGGACTATAACGCCCCTCCGGCGTATGTCGATTTCCCGTTTGGGAAAATAGACTTTTATGGTGATCTCCGGATGCAAGGCCTGAAAAAGTCTGATATACTTTTCTTCACCCCTGGTTTTTACCTGAACTGCAAAGTACTTCATCGCATTAATGCTAGCATAACTTTTATAATTTAACCAGAGGTCGCCTTGCATTGCTTTAGATTGGGGCCAATTATGCCGATAGGTTACCAGGGGGAATCCATGTTTTTAAAAAACCTTGGGATAAGCGTGTTTTTTGGGCTTGTCCTTGCCGTTTCCGTCCAGGGAGCGACCGTTTCTTTCATGGTAATTGAAACGGGCCTGAGGGAGGAAACACCGGTAATTGAGTCTTCCAGGATATGGGAAGACGCGCTGCTGGATGTGTTCTTTGATACCGGCCATATAGTTAGCAATTCCCCCATCATCCGGGTACCGGAAAAACCCCAAACCGGGCTTCCCGATGCCGCCAAGGTATCCCTGGATGAAGCCCTTGAAGGGGGGGCGGATTTCTTTGTGGTGGCTGTTCTAGATTATCAGAATCCTCCTGCATCAGCTCAGGAAATTCCCAAACCCCGCAGCATTTCTTTGCGGCTTTTCAAGACCGCGCCGTATCAATTTATATTTTCCCAGGAGTATACCGGGGAGCAACGTATTACCATGAAGGACGAAATGACCAACGCTATGGGCGCCGCCCGGATCATTGTGTCCCATTTGAAAGATAAATGAAGGATAGGAACAATATGAAGAGATTTTATATCGCCCTATGCGCTTTTGCCATAACCCTGTTTATTACCGGCGCATCTGTGTGGGAAGGGTCAGCCACCGTGTCCACCACCGGTGAACTTCCCGACGGGGCATATTATGTGGCTACCAATTCCTTTCCCCGTAATACGGTGGTGGATGTAACCAATCTGGAAAACGGCAGGACCATCCGGGTTATTGTAGCCGCAGGCCTGGATTCCCCGGGGCTATTGGCCATGCTTTCCCGAAACGCCGCTATCGCTATCGGCATACAAACCAGGGCGGTAGGCCGTATCCGCATGACCCAGCCTTCGGACCCTGTGGCATATTCCCGGTTTACCGAAGGCCAGGAGGCAGGGGCGCCCAACACCCCTGCGGTGGTTAGCGCCCCAACCCGAGCTGCTACCGCCTCGGATCTGGTATCCACAGACTCGGCGGATAATTTCTATGTGAATGTTATAAATAAGCCGGAACCCTATAATCCTCCGCCGATAGCATATCCCAATGACGGCTCGGTCCTTACGGAACCCGTGCCGAACTGGGCTCCGGATGGCTCCGAACCTAGGCCGATCATTGCAGAAGTTCCATCACCGGCGGCGCCTCCCGCGCCCCGCTCTGAGCCGCCGGTGATGGCTGTCCCTATTCCGGAACCCTCTTCGCCCCAGCAAACCCTGGTACCAGTGCCGCAACCGATATCCCCCCCATCGGTGATTACCCTGGTCCCGGCGGACCCCCGGCCCCCGGAAGGCGCCTGGGCCTTACCCCCTGCATCGGAAATAGCCCCTGCTCAAATAACGCCCCAGCCTAGTGCTAGGTCCGCAAGAAGCGGGGACGATAATCCCCTGGATCCCCGTTATTTTATTGGACCCATCTACCCTCTGCCAACGCCTTCCCCGACAAGCAGGGCTCCGGTGAACCAAACCCCAGTGGTCCAGGCTGTTCCTGAAAAACCGCCTTTGCCAAATGGGTCCATATTTTCGGTACCGATCATCAACCAGATGCAGCGGGACAAGTACTATATACAGGTTGGCGCCTTTACCCAGCCAGACGCACTGCAATACGCGGTTTCCCGGATTGACCGCCGAAACTACCCCCTTCTGGTGCAGCCCTATGGCGCCCTGGACAACCTGGTATACCGGCTCCTGGTGGGGCCCCTCAATTATGGCGAAAGTGGCGCGGTGCTGCAGCGTTTAAAGAGCAGCGGCTATCCCGACGCCTTTGTCCGGAACTAAGCGGCAGAACTGCAAAAAAGAGCCCTGGTAAGTTCATTTACCAGGGCTCTTATAAATTATCATACATATTAAAGTAATTTCTCAAGTATAGGTATTCTAGTTGTTGTTCGGAACTTAACGCCCATGACAGAACTTGTACTTTTTTCCACTCCCGCAGGGGCAGGGGTCGTTGCGGCCCACCTTGGGCACCGAGCGGATCACCGTAACCGCCTCGGGTTCAGACCGGGATGAAGGCCCCTTGGGGCGCCCTGCCTGGCCGCTGCCCCCGGCATCGGATGCCGCCATGTTGTTGGCAAAGGCCCCGATGCTGCCATGGCTGGCGGACTGCACCGTAGCCATGGTCCGCTGTTCAGGCTCCCGGTTTCCGGCAGCTCTGATCCGCACCAGGTGTACCCGGGATGCTATCTCTTCGCGGATCGTATCTATCATGGCATCAAAGATCTGGAACCCTTCGATTTTGTACTCCGTCAAAGGATTCTTCTGGGCATAGCCCCGGAGGTACACCGCTTCCCGCAGGCCTTCCATATTTTCCAGGTGGTCAAGCCATTTTCCATCGATTGACTGGAGGTACTGACCCCGGATGAAATGGTTGATCCCCGCTTCCCCCACCAAGGCTATTTTATCGGCAATGTCCTTCTCCAGATCCCCGATGATCCCCTTCCGCAACGCTTCAGGGGTCCAGGATTCCTTGTCCTCGGGATCCACATGGATAAGGTAGCCGAATTTTTCCTTGAGGCTTGCTGTCAGTTCCTTTACCGCCTCCCCCTGGTCTCCCCGCTGGGCCGCGCGGTACCGGTCCAGTGCGGCGTCCACCATGTCGGCAGTGGATTCGTTGACCCTGGCCTTGAGATCCTCATCCCTGAGTATGGCATCCCTCTGGTCGTAGATATACTTCCGCTGCTGATTCAGCACATCATCATAGTCCAGGAGGTGCTTGCGGATTTCAAAGTTCCGCTCCTCCACCTTTTTCTGGGCCTTCTCAATACTCTTATTAAGCCAGGGGTGGTAAATGGGTTCCCCCGGCTCCATGCCCATCTTGGACATGAGGTTCTTGATATTGTCCCCGCCGAAGAGGCGCATCAGGTCATCGTCCATGGAAATGAAGAACTTCGACCGCCCCGGGTCGCCCTGGCGGCCCGAACGGCCCCGGAGCTGGTTGTCGATACGCCGGCTTTCGTGGCGTTCGGTGCCGATTACATAGAGGCCGCCCTGGGACTTCACCTCCACATAGTCCTTCTTCCAGTTTTCGTATTCCTCTTGGTAACAGGCAGCATACCGTTCCGGCGATGCATCGGTCCCGGCTTTTTTCCGGGCCCGGTGTTCCGGGCTGCCCCCCAGCTTGATGTCCGTGCCCCGGCCCGCCATGTTGGTGGCGATGGTCACCGCACCCCGGGCGCCCGCCTCGGCGATGATCGCCGCTTCCCGGGCGTGGTTCTTGGCGTTCAGCACCTCGTGGCGCACCCCCCGGCGGGTGAGCAGAGTGGAGAGCTGCTCCGACTTTTCGATGGACACGGTCCCCACCAGCATGGGCTGGCCCCGTTTGTGGGCGGCGGCAATTTCATCCCCCAGGGCGTTGAATTTTTCCTTTTCGTTGAGGTAGACCACATCGTCTTCGTCATTCCGGCTCACCGGCAGATTGGTGGGGATTACCACCACATCAAGGTTGTAGATCTTGGCAAATTCCACGGCCTCGGTGTCTGCGGTACCGGTCATACCGGATATTTTTTCATACAACCTAAAGTAGTTTTGGAAGGTGATGGTGGCCAGAGTCCGGTTCCGCTGGGCAATCTTGATCCGCTCCTTGGCCTCAATAGCCTGGTGGAGCCCGTCGGAATAGCGGCGGCCGTAGAGTATGCGCCCGGTAAACTCATCCACAATCTGGACCAGCCCATCCTGCACCACGTAGTCCACGTCGATATGGAACAATTTGTGGGCCCGCAAGGCCTGGGTAAAGTAGTGGAGGTACTCAAAGTTTTCTTCGTCAACGATGGCGCCCTTGATCAGGTTCCGCTTCTGGAGCAGTTCCTCGATCTTGGCCATACCGTTGTTGGAAAAGGAAACGTTTTTGTTTTTTTCGTTGAGCTTGTAATCCCCGACCACTTCTTCGCCCTGGGTCTCGTCAGGGTATTCGCCGTCGGCCTTCTTTTTAACTTCCTCCAGGGTGCCCAGGAGCTTGTCCACCTCAGCGTACTTGAAGGTATCATCCTCGGCGGCGCCGGAGATGATCAGGGGGGTTCGGGCCTCGTCGATGAGGATGGAGTCGATTTCGTCCACCACGCAGAAGCAGTGCCCCCGCTGGACCCGGCCTTCCAGGTCCCAGCGCATATTGTCCCGGAGGTAGTCAAAGCCGAATTCGTTGTTGGTCCCGTAGGTGATGTCGCAGGCATAGTTTTCCTTGCGCCGTGCATTGTCCATGTCCGAAAGGATGGTTCCCACGGTGACTCCCAGGTAAGAGAACACCGGCCGCATCCAGTCCGCGTCCCGGCTTGCCAGGTAATCGTTCACGGTCACCACGTGGACCCCCTTGCCGCTCAGGGCATTGAGGTAGGTGGCGGCCACGCTCATCAGGGTCTTGCCTTCACCGGTCTTCATTTCCACGATCTTCCCCAGGTGGAGCACGATGGACCCCAGGACCTGCACATCGTAGGGCCGCTCCCCCAGGTTCCGCCGCGCAGCCTCCCGCGCCAGGGCAAAAGCCTCCGGGAGCAGGGCGTCCAGGGTTTCCCCCTTGGCATAGCGTTCCTTGAACAGGGCGGTCAGTTTGGGGAACTCCTCTGCGGGTAATGCCGCAGCCCAGGCTTCTTTCTCATTAACCGAATGCAATATGGGCAACAGGGCCTTCAAATCCCGCTCGTGCTGGGAGCCGAACAGGGCTTTTACGATTTTTTCAAACATGATTTTAATGTACCGCTTGCGGGGCTTTGTTGGCAAGGGGAAGTAACCACGGACTACGAGAGGTACGCCAAACCCTCGCCTTCCTTGACAAGCGCCCCCCCCTGGACTAAGGTTTTACCCATGAAACTGCTTCCCCTGCTTATGTGCATCCCCCTGCTGCTGTTCAGCGCCTGTGCCCCCGGTGGCATCGCTTCGGTTGCCCGGGAGGACCTCTTTTCCCTGGACATCGGGCGGCTGGAGGACCAGATCGACCTCTACAACCTGGAGGGGGGCCGGAGCAACCGCAAAACTTCTCTGGCCATGCGGGACGGCCTGTTCTACATTGCCGATGGCAATGGGGGGAAGGTGGTCCACTACACGTCCTACGGGGACCTCCTGTTCATGATTTACAATGACGAAACCAACCCGCCGCCCCTAACCCTCAGGACTGGGGTGGAAACCAGCGGTGTGGTAACCCGGTGGGCCTTTTCTTATCCCCTGCGGGAGCCCGGGGCCATTGCGGTGGATTCCCGGAAGCACATCTATGTGGAGGACCGGCTGCCCTATGAGCGGCACAGTTATGATGCGGAAAACCGGACTATCCAGGATAGTCTGGTCCTCCATTTCGATTCCGACGGCTGTTTTGTCGAATACCTGGGCCGGGAGGGCCTGGGGGGCTCCCCCTTTCCCAAGATTGAGCGGATTAGCGCCTCCCTGGCGGATGAATTTGCCGTGGTTTGCCGGCTGCCTACGGGCTGGAACATCTACTGGTTTGACCTGGAGGGGACGCTCCTGTACTTTATCCCCTTGAAAAATGAACAGATTCCCATTCCACCGGACCGGCTGCCGGTGTTTCCTTCTATAGATACCATTGCCGTATCCCCGGACAGCCGGAAGCTTTTTATCAAAATCGACTATTATCGGGAGACCTTTGACGAATCCACCAAGACCAAGCTGGGGACTGAGCCGGACAGCTCGGTGATTTGGATTATGAACGTGGAGGATGGTTCCTACCAGGGGACCATTGAGGTTCCGTTCTACGAATCCACGGTGACCGAAAACAACCGGCGTATTACAGACCGGCTGCTCTATTCCCTCCTGGGGGTGGTGAAAAACGACCGGGCGTTCCTCATGATTCCTGTGGAGGACGGGTATTCTATCATGATTCTTTCCACGGACCCCCACGAGCAGCGCCGGGGCTTTATCCAGGTGAAGAGCGAAGAGCTTCAGTTCAACGCTTTTTCCATCTCCGCCGAGGGTATCCTGTCGGCGTTGCTGGCCACGGACTTCCAAGCCAAGCTGGTCTGGTGGCGGACGGACAAATTCCTGGAGGAGGGGGGATGAGAGCGGGGATGAGGAGGGGTTGGTATGGATGAGGATACGCCGAAACAGGGGCAGGAGCCGGGAGCGGGGGATGACCAGGAGCTTGTATTTTATTACAACCGGGAGCGGCGGCTGGAGAAGGCTTCTGCGGCGGTGCGAGCCCTGAATGAGCCGGGGCCGCCGGTGAAGGGGGGGCTTATCCGTTCCCTTACCTCCACAAAGCCCCATGCTTTTCTCTTTATTTCCATACTCCTCATCATGGCCATGCTCATGGTTTTCTCAGCTCTGAACAAGCCCCAGGAGCTTCTTACCCTGGAGGACAATGAGTTGCAGTTCGGCGCCGGGCATTTAGGGGACGAACCCTATATGGCGGTGCGGAAACGCATTGCCAAGGACGGAAACCCCTATACCGGAGAGGTATATATCGGCGTAAGCCCGGTGATAAAGGGTGCTTCTAAGCTGGAAGCGGCGGATATACCGGTATTCACCCATCGTATCTTCTTTACCCTGGAACAGGAGGAGGAATACCGGTTTGCCCTGCCCTTTGACGCCGCCGCGTATGTGCTGCTCATCCAGGTGGGGGATCACCGGGCAAGTACCCGGGTAAAGTCATTATCAAACTGACCCAAATATACCGGAGGGGGCAGGGATGCCTCCCGGAGGCTAACCTGTAGAGTCTGCCGGAGCAGCCCCGCTGCGCGGGTCTGCTCCGGCAGGGAATTCCAGAGACGCCTCCGGAAGGCATCCCCGCCCCCTTCGGCGCCTGGTTAATCGGATAATGATTTTCCCTTGTGGGGGATGGCCTTTGCTGGTAAGAATCGGAGGCTTAACACGGTTGACGGGTTAAGTTAAGAATAACTGGCTTTCCTTGACCGAAAGGCGTAATTAGGTTACATTAGTGATATGCGGGGAACGGTATGATTCAGTTTTATTTTTTATCCATCATTCTTAATGCCCTGACCGGATATACGCTTATCACGGATACCGGGGAGGATGACGCGGTCATTGAAAGCGGTTTTCGCTGGTCCCTCCATAATGAAACCTGCCGCCTGATCCTGGGGATACTGACCATCCTCATGGGCCTTCTGAAGATTCTCTCTGTAGTCCAGGGGGATGTAGCTGTCATTGGGGACCTCCTTCCTGCCCTGGCAGGATTCCTTGCCGGTTTTGTGCTGGCCTTTGAATACTACCGTAACCGATCCACCCTGGAGCCGGAACACACCGAAAAGATCGAACACCTTCTGATACGCAATAAAAAATGGATAGGCTTTATCGCTCTTACTGCGGCGGCCCTGCATTTCCTCTTCCCCTCGGTACTCCTCCTTTAGGACCCTGGTTTGCGTAGGTCCGTGGCGGGAATCGCCTGTGAACAGGGGCTTTTTTTTATAGCCCAACGGCTAAGTGGCGGGGACATGGGGGATAAGTGGGAATTCCCCGGAGGGAAGGTAGAGGAGGGGGAGTCCGATGCGGAGGCCCTTATACGGGAATACGATGAAGAATTCGGGGCGCCGGTTACCGTGGGGCCCCTGTTGGGGACCGCAGACTTTGAACACCACGGCATTGCCCGCCAGGTTAACGCTTACCGGATATATTTGACCCATACTGATTTCAGGCTCACCGAGCATACCCAATGGAAATGGGCCTCCCTGGAGGAAATTGAAACCCTGGACTTTGTGGATTCGGATCGCAAGCTGGTTCCGGATTTAAGAAAGGCGGAGCTTAGTTAGAACCCACCCGAACCTTTTGCAAAGGAAGCGCAACTTTCAGGATAAGGGCCAGGTCAAAGGCTGAATAGGCCGCGCCGGCGGAATTTTCATATACCGTCGCAGGAGTATTTCTACCGGAGACGGTTTCTGTTGTATCCCCCCGGGAGCCGCTAATATAACGCCAGGAGCTATGCAGCAATAGTGAAATGATAGGGGTAGGGGAAAAACGAAAATCCAGAGATGGTTCAATATACAAGCCCCCCGGCATGGTATCAACATACTGGGTATATTCTTTACCAGAACGGATATTAAGATAATGATTATCCATATCAAAGGCAATGATTAAGGGGCTGATAAAAAAGTTAAAATCAAGACCCATGAGGGGGTGAAAAGGCCAGGAAAGTCCAAGGCCGGGTGAAAAAATAAGCCAATTCTGATCATAGCTGATCATAATCCCCTGACCGGGGATTTTTTCCCAGTCCTCAGCTTTATATCTTCTGTAACCATCCCTGGCTATCCAGGAGAAACGCATAAAAGAAAAAGAAAATAGGGCTTTAATCACCACCGCCTGGGCAACAGGAATGGTAAGACCTCCGGAAAAATCCGCCAATACTGCACCCTGGATATAGGCGTCACTGGAAGAAAAATTAGTAAAAAGCGGATCATCATGGCTTGCGGGATACAGAGGATCGTCCCAGTCCCGGTCCTCCATGACTCCGCTTTGCAGGGGCAGGCCGAACTTTACCGACAGATCCACCTCCGCCCCAAGACCGTCCAGGGGGTGGGTACGGGAAAGCTCCAGGGCGGTTCCAACATACACCATGGGTTTTAAATCCCAGAGCAATTTGCTTAAATAGGCATCATCATCATCATCCTGATAGACAATCTCTTCAGCCTGTCCCAGGAGAACTCCGATCCCGGTTGCCAGGGAAAAGGTATAGGGGGTTTTGCCGATGGAAAAACTGGCCGTATTCTGGGCAAATAAATATGTGGGAAATGTACTGATGAAACAGATGCTGACGAAAAAGGCAAAACCGTATATACTTCTCACACCATGAGAGTAGGTTTATCCCGATATTTTGGTCAAGTAGCGCTTATTACTATGGCCCTTCTATTGTATGGATGTAAGCGGGGCCCCGAAGAAATACCGATGATTCCCCCCTCAACTCCTCCGCTCTCCCGTTCCGTTATCGGCTATGGGGTGATAAGCAGTTCCTATACTCATGTGCAAAATGAGCCCGCCCCTGAATCGGTGTCCCTGGGCTACCTCCGCCGGGGATCGGTGGCGGAAATAGTGGAACGGCGTATCATCACCAGAGGGGGGTCAGGCGAAGCCTGGATTCGAGTGAACGGCCCTTACCGGGGTTGGATTAAAGAGGAGGGCGTCCAAATCTACGATAATGAAGCCCAGGCGCAGACCGCCTCGGAATCCCTGAGTCAATAATCCATTACGCGGAGTAATGAGTCAAATTCATAAATAATTTCAATTTTTTTTAATTCCTTTAAAGCGTTTTTTCTTTTCCTTCCCCTAAAGGGGGTATATGGGGAGGTCTTATGAGAAAACCATTGTTCATTGCCATTATCAGTCTTTTTATGTTCACCCTGATCTTTGGATCCTGTGAAAATCCGGAAAATTCCACTGTCCAGGGAAAAGGGCTGGAACAAAATAATCAGGCCTATCAAAATTCCGGGGAAGAAAAAGCTAATCCTGACAGGGAAAAAAGTGATCCTAAGGGAGAAAATTCCGATCCCAATGAGGAAAACGCCGACCCCGATGAAGAAAGCGCTGACTCCGGCGGGGAAAATACCGGCCCAGGTAAAGGAAATGCCGATTCCGGCGACGAAAACACCGGGACCGACGGAAAAAATTCTGGAGAAAAGCAGGAAGAAGCTGTTCAGGAGCCGGGACTTCCGGGAAAACTCTTTATTACCGTTTCCCCCGAGGAATTTACCCACTACACCCTCAGCTTTCTTCACCAGTCAGGGGATACGACGGATGATTTGAAGCTACCGCCGGAAAACGAAGGGCTTATGCTTGATCTCGCCGCCGGATTGTGGACTATTACCGCAGTTGCTTATGTAAACCCGGGAACCGGCGATCCTATCCCGGCTGCCCAAGGGCTTGTCCAGGTCCAGGTTATACCGGAAAAGATCGTGGAAGTTTCCATCACCTTGGATAAAATGCTGGGCGGGGAGGGTAGCCGGGGAACCCTGTCTTATTCGGTGGAATTTCCCCAGGATTTGGTCAGGTCCGCCTTACTGACCCTATTCGCCCGGGATGAGGACGGGGTATTCCGGCCATGTTTCATCACGGATCTTCTGGAGAGCGCCGCCGGCAATGTCAGCGAAGGGGCCATCGTCTTAAATCCCGGCTATTATCGCTTGGACCTTACCATGAATGCCCTCTATCACCGGGTAACTAAAACGGAGTATATATCCATTTATCCTTATGGAGAAACCAGGACGACGGACTTTTATTTTGATCCGGCGGATTTTCCTCCAGTAACTGAAATAACAGATACCGTTGCTCTGACGGCCTATCTTAAGAAACAGTCGGGGGTCACCGAAACAAACCCCTGTTTAATCCGCGTAGGGAATGTGGATTTATCAATTTCCGCCAATTCAGCTTCCGTTAAAGCTCTGTATAGCAGCCTTAGCCAGTATACTGCATTGGATTTGCGGGACTGTAGCGGGGCAAGCCTTATTAATTCTACAGCCAAAACAACCCCTACTAAAGTGAATATGGTCGCCCTTATTCTACCTGTTGGTCTGCGTACCCTAAGCGCCAACGTATTCTCCGATTGCCCTTCTTTGGTTTTAGCGGACTTGCCTGGAGTTACTACTATCAATAATGCCGCCTTCAGTGGTTGTGGTAAACTTGAATCGGTAAATATGCCGGAAGTGACGGCAATAAAAAATGATTTCACCTCCACGAATGGAGCTTTTCAAGGATGTAAAATCTTAAAATCGGTTTATCTACCGAAGGCGCTCAAATTAGAGCGGGACACCTTCAGATCATGCAAAGCCCTTTCGGTGGTGTACCTGCCCCAGGTAAATACCCTTGCAGAAGGAGCCTTTGAAGACTGTTCGGCATTAGACTGTCTTATCCTGGGGGAAACTCCCCCAAAGTTGGGAAAGGAAGTCTTCAAAGATTCTAACCCAAGAACTATCTACGTACCACAGTCAGCAATAGATACGTATAAAACCACCACCCAACAGGGATGGACCCCTGGTTTGAAGGAAAAAGTAAGGGCCTTGCCCGAAAAAATTTAACGAAACCTCTGTGGGCTTGCTATATTTTTTTTACGGATTAAAGTAAACTGAATGTCAGCATCGCATAGTAGGGGAGGGAGAGAAGATGGCAAAGAATGAACCGGAAAAAACCAGGGGAAATCCCCTGGCTTCAACAGAAGAAAAAGAAAAGGCTCTGGAAGCGGCACGGCTCCAGATAGAAAAACAATTTGGCTCAGGCTCTCTGATGAAGCTTGGAGACCATACAAGCGCCGCAGGCATAGAGGTGATCCCCTCAGGTTCCATACTCCTGGACGAAGCTTTGGGGATTGGCGGCTTCCCCCGGGGACGGATCATCGAGATCTACGGCCCTGAATCTTCGGGAAAGACCACCCTGGCCCTGCATGTGGTGGCGGAAGCCCAAAAAATGGGCGGGATAGCGGCCTTTGTGGACGCCGAACACGCCTTGGACCCGGTGTACGCCAAAAACCTTGGGGTAAATACCGATAATCTGTGGATTTCCCAGCCCGACACAGGGGAACAGGCCCTGGAAATAACTGAAAGCCTGGTCCGTTCCGGCGCGGTGGACGTAATCGTGGTGGACTCCGTGGCCGCCCTGACCCCCCAGGCGGAAATTGAGGGGGACATGGGGGATGCCCACATGGGACTTCAAGCCCGGCTCATGAGCCAGGCTTTGCGGAAACTCACCGCCACCATTGGAAAATCGCGGACCATCCTGATCTTCATCAACCAGATCCGCATGAAGATCGGTGTCATGTTCGGCAACCCCGAAACCACCACCGGGGGCAATGCCCTGAAATTCTACGCCTCGGTACGCCTGGATGTACGTAAGTTTGAGACCATCGAAGGGAGCGGCGACGAGGATGCCCTGGGTAACCGTGTCCGGGTTAAGGTGGTGAAAAATAAGGTAGCCCCGCCCTTTAGAAAGGCGGAATTAGAAATAATCTTTGGCAAGGGTATTTCCGCCATTGCCAGCCTCCTGGACGCCGCGGTTAAATACGATATCATCGAAAAAAAAGGCGCCTGGTTTTCCTATGGTGAAGAAAAAGTCGGCCAGGGCCGGGAAAATGCGAAAAAGTACCTGGAAGAAAACCCTGTCTTCGCTGTTGAGGTGGAGCAGAAGTTACGGAAAATCATGTTCCCCGGCCGGGATTTTTCCCAGATGGCCAAAATCGTTCCCCCAGCCGCGGAAGCCGCCCCCGCATCGGGCCTTGCGGCTGCGGCTTCCGCCGTCCAGGCCGGGGCTACCCAAGCTAAGCCCCCGGCGGGCATTACCCTGGGAACGCCTCTTGAGACAGCGGCTTCCGGTAACGGTGGGGGAAACTCTCCGGCGTCCGGCAGCCCCGTAGCATCTGGTCAGGGAAATGCTGGGGCAGCGAAATCGGCTGCGCCCGCGCAGTCTGCTCCAGCCGTACCGGCTCGGGGGCGGGGAAGGCCGCCGCTTAACAAAGCTGCCGGGGAAACCATTTCTATAGGTAAACCTTCCAAAGAGGATGACCTTTTCTGAGAAAGGAAAAGCTATGGATACCGGTTCTACTTGCAACGCAGTTCCCCGCGCAGAAATCAAGGGACAGATAAAAGAGGCGGTGCGGAAGTATTGGGATGAAGCAAAAGCCCTGAGCGATGAGCTCTGGGCTCATCCCGAGCTTTCCGGAAAGGAATTTGAATCCAGCAAAAAGATCGCCGCCTTGCTTAAAAAGCACGGCTTTGAGGTGGAATACCCCTACCTGGGGGATCCCACAAGTTTTCGGGGCATCCTTGATAACGGCGAAGGGCCTGGGATCGCCATCATGGTAGAATACGACGCCCTGCCCGACATAGGCCACGGCTGCGGCCATAACCTGCACGGCGCCCTCTCTGTCCTTGCCGCCCTGGCAATCACCGAACTGCGTTCCCGGTTTCAGGGAAAAATCTACGTGATCGGCACCCCCAACGAGGAAGTTGACGGCGCCAAGGCCCGGATGGCCGATCAGGGTGTCTTTGACGGTATGGCCCTGGCCATGATGATGCACAGTTCCTACGGCGGCTTTAGCCAGGCAAACATGGACGCCCTGAGCCTCCGTTTTTATGACATGGACTTTAAGGGCCATGCCGCCCATGCCGTGGCAGCTCCCTGGGAGGGCAGGTCCGCCCTGGCAGCCGCCCGGAAATTTTTCGATCTGGTGGATGCCCGGCGGGAGTGTTTTACCCCGGACATCCACGTCAATGCGGTTATTCTGGATGGCGGCACGGTTCCGAATATCATCCCCGCCAAAGCTTCCATCCGCTGCGAATTCCGCACCGATTCCATGGCAAAGCTGAAAGTTCTGGACGAGACGATTCTGAAATGCGCCAAAGCCGCCGCCATGGCCCTAGACTGTGAAGTTTTCTGGAAGGCTGGCCCCTGGGATTTTGCCGATATGGTCCGGGTGAAACCCCTAGAGGAGGAAATGGAGCGGATACTTCTCGATCTGGGGGAAAAAATGGAACCCGTATCGGCGCCTGTGGGATCCACCGATGTGGGCAATGTCAGTTACCGCTGCCCTTCCATCCAGCCCCTTATCTCGATAACCCGCGAACAGTACTCCCTGCATACCCCGGAATTTGCCGCTGAAACCATCAAGGCTCCGGCCCATGAAGCCATGGCCCGGGGTGCGGAAGCCCTGGTTGCCCTGGGGCTGAGGGTACTTAATGACGGCGATTTCCGGCGCTGCCTTCAGGAGGATTTTACCCGGGCCAGGGATCGTAAACTGGGTGCGCGGTAAATTTCGTTTTTTTTCATGCCGCATTTGATCAAGGATCGGCGCGGGTCTCTTTACTACCCCGGCAGGGGCGGGTATAATTAAGCCTAGATGGATACCAATAACGGCGCCGTTCATAAGTTCAGGTTAAAGGAATTTGAAGGTCCCCTGGATCTTCTCCTTTTTTTAATCAAAAAAAACGAAGTCAATCTGTATGACATCCCCATAGCCCAGATTACCGAACAGTATCTGGAATACCTCCATTTTGCCAATACCCTGGATCTTGAGGACCTCACCGAATTTCACGCCATGGCGGCAAGTCTGCTGTACATCAAGTCCCGTATGCTCCTCCCGGTGGAATTGGACCTGGATGATGATGCGGATGATCCCCGACAGGAACTGGTGGACAAGCTGATTGAGTACCAGAAATTCAAGAAGCTCTCAGAATTGATGGAAGAAAAGGAAAAGGAAGCCGAATGGGTCATGGAACGGAAAAAGCTCCAGCGGGCCCTGCCCTTTGTAGAGGATGAACTCTGGGAAAAGGTGGACATCTGGGCGCTGGTCAAGACCTTTTCTTCCCTCATGTCCAATGTCCCCAGTGAACGGATCATCGATCTCTATGAAGAAGTATCGATCAATGAAAAGACAACCCTGATAACCGAATTCCTGGAACAGAAAGGAGAGTGCAACTTTACCGATCTGATAGTCCGGAACGGTTCTATGATGGATATAGTCTGCGCCTTTCTGGCAATGCTGGAAGCGGTCAAATTCAGGATGATCACAGTGTACCAGAACCGTATGTTCGGGGATATTTTAATCCGCCCCGGCCCCTCTTTCGGCGCTGCCGGGGGAGCCGAAACTGAGAACGACGCCTCCGGTGAAGCTGATGCCGCGGGTAATGGAGTTTCGCCCTGATGGAAGCGCAAGCAGAAAAAGAAACAGCCCTGATTGAAGCAATACTCTACCTTGAAGCGGATCCCCTGGATGAAGCCGGTCTGGTCCGCATTTCCGGCCTCTCCAAAGAACTGGTCCAGACAGCCTTGGAAGCCCTGGGGGAACGCTATGCCCGGGAAGATTCCGGGGTGGAGCTTTCCCGCATCGGCGGGGGCGTCATGATCTCCCCCAAACGGGAATACTGGGATAATCTGAAAGAACGGTACGGCAAAAAAAACGAATCCAAACTTTCCAAGGCCGCCTTGGAAACCCTTTCTATTATTGCCTATTCTCAGCCCATCACCCGCAGTGAAATCGAAGCCATCCGTGGTGTTTCCGCGGATAACATGATCCGTCTCCTCCTGGAAAAGGAACTTATCCGCGAAATGGGCAAAAAAGATATACCCGGAAAGCCCACCCAATACGGTACCACCAGGGAATTCCTCAAGTTTTTCCGCTTGGAAAGTATAGCGGATCTACCCAAATTAAATGAAAGTGAGACCGATCGGTTTGAACTTAACGGATAAGGTTGCCCCCCCGGCTCCCGCCGCCCCGCCGCCCTCCGGCGCTACGGCCTCAAGTGTGGAGTTTCAACCAAAGCTTGAAACTCCTAAAGGACCGACGCCTCCGGCGGCGGTCCTCCGGCTCCAGGTCTACCTCGCCCACGCCGGAGTAGCCTCCCGCCGGGCCTGTGAGGGGCTCATCAGCGCCGGCCGGGTAAGCGTGAACGGCCAGATGGTCACCCAAATGGGTGTCAAGGTTTCGCCCGCCGATGACATACGCCTGGACGGGGTTCCCCTGCAAATGGAAACCCGGTTCCGCTATTTGGCTCTTCATAAGCCCATCATGTATATTTGCAGCGCCTTTGACCCCCAGGGCCGCCCCCTGGCAAAGGACCTGCTTCCCTTGCCCCAGGAACGGCTGTACAATGTGGGCCGCCTGGATTACCGTTCCTCGGGACTTATCATCTTTACCAATGATGGAGACTTCGCCGCAAAAATCAGCCACCCCTCGGCGGAAATTGAGAAGGAATACCTGGTAGAAGCTACCGGCCCCATCCCGGATCTTATGGTTGAGGAATTTAAACGGGGCCTTGAGGTGGAAGGGGTTTTTTATAAGGCAGCGGAAATTGAGCGGCAGGGCAGAAAGGCTATTCGGGTGGTCCTTATCGAAGGCAAAAACCGGGAAATACGCCGGGTTTTTACCCATTTCCACCTGCATCCGGCCAAACTCCACCGGATACGTATAGGCCCGGTACTTTTGACCAACCTTAAAGCAGGTGAATCCCGGCCCCTTACGGAGCAGGAAATACAGATATTAACCGGAGGAGCCCATAGTGATAATAGCCATTGACGGACCCGCAGGATCGGGAAAAAGTACCATCGCCAAGCTGCTGGCCGAAGGGCTGAAATATACCTATGTAAATTCCGGGAACCTCTACCGGGCTATTACCCTGGGGTGCCTGCGGAACCACATTGACCCCCTGGATCAGACCGCCGCCCTGGCATACGCGGAGTCTGCGGACATCGAATACAGGGACGGGGACGTGTATCTGGCAGGGGAAAATGTGGTTTCCCTGCTCCACACCGACGAAATCGACCAATTTACCGCCCCCCTTTCGGCGAATGTACCCATACGCCACGTGGTAAACAGGCTCATACGGAAAATCGCCGGAAAACTCGATGTGGTGGTGGAAGGCCGGGATATGACCACCGTGGTCTTTCCCAAGGCGGAACATCGGTTTTACCTGGACGCCACACCGGAAGCTCGGGCAAAACGGCGCCTTGACCAGGGGGTATCAAAGCTCAGTTTTGAGGAGATACTTAAAACCATCCAGGAACGGGACGAAATCGACAAAAATAAAACCGAAGGGAGCCTTAAAATCGGTCCGGGAGTGCTTGTTTTCGATACATCGGTCTTGACCATAAGCCAAGTTTATGAGAGATTGATAGAAGAAATACAGAGGAAGGGATCAACCATGGGTCAGATGGAAGTGGAATCGGACACTAGTCCGATAGATGAATCGAACGGAATCACATCCGCAAATACCGGCGATGATATCCAGACGCAGTTACAGGAAAAATATCTAAAAAGCCTCGAACAGCTCGAAGAAGGGCAATTGGTAGATGGGCATGTCATTCAGGTTACCCCTGATCAGGTGTTTGTCGACGTAGGCTACAAATCCGAAGGAAAGATCCCTATTGCGGAATTCACCGAAATTCCCCAGGTTGGGGATACGGTGTCGGTTATTCTCGTTGCCAAGGAGAATAAGCACGGGGAAGTGATTGTTTCCAAACAGAAAGCGGATGTAAAGCTGTTTTGGAAGAATTTACGTCAGGGTTTCCAGGACCACACCATGGTAGAAGGGACCATCGAAAAGCTCGTCAAGGGCGGCTACGATGTGGACCTTGGCGCCGGAGTGCGGGCCTTCCTACCCATCAGCCAATCCGACGCCCAAAAGGTAGACAAACCGGAAAAACTTCTGGGCCTTAAGACCAATTTCTATGTGGAACGGCTCTACTCAGATGGCAAGGTTAATATAGTAGTAAACCGTCGCAAATGGCTTGAAGAAGAGATTGAGCAAAAGCGGAAAGATTTCTTTGAAAAAACCCAGATCGGGGACGATATTACCGGGGAGGTAAAGAGTTTTACCTCCTTCGGGGCCTTTATCGACCTGGGAGGATTCGACGGTCTCCTCCATATCAATGATATGAGTTGGGGCCATGTAACCCGTCCCAAGGATTTTGTTAAAAAAGGCCAGGAGATACGTCTCAAGGTAATCCGTATTGATCCCCAGGAAAAGCGGATCAACCTTTCTTTAAAGCATTTTACCGATGATCCCTGGGTTCACTTTGAAGATAAGTATCATGTCAACGACGTCATCAAGGGAAAAGTAACCAAACTGACCGATTTTGGCGCCTTTGTGGAGCTTGAGGAAGGTATTGAAGGGCTGGTGCATATTTCAGAATTCTCCTGGGTGAAAAAAATACAGAAACCCGAAGAACTTCTTTCCATCGGTGATGAAACCGAATGTATGATCCTGGGTTACGATCTCCAAGCGGGTAGGGTGTCTCTGGGACTTAAGCAAGTCACCGCCAACCCCTGGACCGGTATTGAGGAGCGTTATCCTTTGGGTACCAGGCTTACCCGGAAGGTAGCCAAGATCACCAATGCCGGCGCCTTTATTGAACTTGAAGATGGTATTGACGGCTTCCTCCACGGGGATGATATTTCCTGGACCAAGAAGGTCAAACATCCGGGCAGTGAATTTGCGGCGGGACAGGAAATTGAAGTCATGGTCATCAGCATTGATCCGGAAAATAAAAACATCCGGCTTGGTATCAAGCAGCTTTCCGAAGATCCCTGGCAGAGCTTTGCCTCAGCCTATAAGCCCGGCTCCCTGGTTGAGGGGGAGGTTTCTTCGGTCACTGATTTTGGTATCTTTGTGCGGATACCCGGAGGCATTGAAGGGCTGATCCATAAGTCCAACCTGCCGGAAAACCGGGAAGACAACCCGGATGAACTTCTTAAGAAATACCAGATAGGGGACAAGATAAAAGCAGTGGTTCTGGAATTGCAGCCGGATAAACAGAAAGTAGCCTTCTCCATTAAGGATTATCAGAAGAAGGTTCAGCGGGATGAAATATCCCAGTATATGGCGGCTGAAGAATCCGATGGTTCTACCTTTACCCTTGGAGATTTTTTAAAGTCAAAAAATACCCCTGAGGGGTAGACCGCTCGAACCAAAGGTTCGCTTTATGCTGTCAGCCATTGATGTTCAAAAGTTTAATACCCTCATTGAGATTAATACTCTTATTAACTCAAATTTTTCGGACATCCGTTCTCTGTTGACCAGAATTCTTGAATCTGCGACACGCCTCTGTGAAGGGGAGGCGTCGAGCCTCCTCATGGTAAACCGGGAAAAGCAGGAACTTTATTTTGAGATAGCCCTGGGGGTAAAGGGCGCCGAGGTAAAAAAATTCACCGTAAAATTTGGGGAAGGCATAGCCGGATGGGTAGCTGTGAACAACAAATCTATCATGGTTAACGATGTGGTTCACGACAAACGGCATCTCAGCATTATTCCTGAACGGATTGGGTATACATCCAAGACCATGCTGGCTGTCCCCATGCGCGTTAAGGATGAATGTATCGGGGTCATTGAGCTGATTAATAAAAAAGATGACAAATACTTTACCAACGATGATCTTGAGTGGCTGGAAATATTTGCTAATCAGGCTGCCATAGCCATTCAAAATGCCCGCAGTTTTGAAAAAGCCCGGGTAGAAATACAATCACTGCAGGATCAAATTAAAACCGATCAGGGGTATCATACCATGATCGCAAAAAGCCCCATCATCGTTGAGAAGATCGAGATCATAGACCGGATTGCCAAAACTGATTCCTCGGTGTTGATCCTGGGGGAGAGCGGGGTAGGGAAGGAAATTTTCGCCGAGCAGATACACCTCCGCAGCCCCCGTACCAAGGCGCCCTTTGTGCGGGTTAACTGCGCCGCCCTGCCCGAGGGCTTACTGGAAAGCGAACTCTTCGGCCATGTCAAAGGGGCCTTTACCGGGGCCATACAGAACAGACGGGGCCGATTTGAACTGGCCGACGGGGGAACTATCTTCCTGGACGAAATAGGGGATCTTCCCCTGGCCCTCCAGGCAAAACTCCTCCGGGTGATACAGCAGAAGACCTTTGAAAAAATCGGCTCTGATATTTCGGTAACCGTAAATGTCCGCATCCTGGCGGCCACCAACAAAGATATTGAAGCCATGGTGGACCGGGGGGAATTCCGCAGCGATCTGTACTACCGGCTGAATGTACTGCCCATTTACATCCCGCCCCTCAGGCAGCGCACTGAGGATATTCCGGAACTGGCAGAATTTTTCCTCAAGAAATTTATCCGGGAAACAAAAAAACAATTTACCGGATTTTCCAATGAGGCCATGGAGGCCATGTTGTCCTATTCCTGGCCGGGAAATATTCGTGAACTGGAAAACTGCATAGAGCGGGCCTGCGTAATCGGAAAAAATTCCTGGATACGCAAGGAAGACCTTTTTCTTAAACTCGGCAATGAGGCCGGCGCCGATGAGGGGGACCGGAACCTGAAAATAGCGATCAACATATTTAAAACCCACTTTATCCAAAAGGTCCTGGAGGAAAACAACTGGAACCAGACCGAGGCTGCGAAAGCCCTGGATATACAGAGGACCTATTTGTCCCGGCTTATAAAAGAGCTTGATATAATGAATCTTAAGGAGAATTGAACATGGCCACTACTGAAGAAAGAAAAGAAAAACTCAGTTTCGGAGACGCCCTGGCGGATTTTATTCAGAATAACCGCAAAGCCCTCATTTGTATACTTGCTGCTGCCATAGTCATAGTGCTTGGCAGCATTGCCGGTTTTAGTATCAGGGATTCCCTCCGGGGAAAGGCTATCAGCCAGGTTGAGGATCTCAGTCAGCGTTACGATGTCCTGGTTATAGATATTAATAACCCTTCCAAAGAAGCAGACGTGGAAGCCCTGCTGGATGAACTTACAAGCTTTGCAGGAAAACACTCCGGGTACCCAGGCGCCCGGGCCTATTATCTCATTGCCTCTATCTATACTGAAAAGAAGGATTGGGTACAGGCTGAGGAAGCCTGGTCAAAATCCGCTAAGGTGGGAAAAAAAATCTATCTAGCCCCGGTGGCCCTGTATAACGCTGCAGTTGCTGCGGAAGAGCAGGGGAACCTGAGCCGGGCTATCAGCCTCTATCTGGAAAGCGCCGCCTTTGACGCTGATTTCCCCGATGCCCCCCGGGCTCAATTCGCGGTCGGGCGTCTCTATGAAACCCAGGGAGATATTCCGGCAGCTCTGGAAGCCTACAGGGTTATCCCTGAAAAATGGGAAGCCGCATCAACCTGGATCAACCTGGCACAGAGCCGGATCATATTCCTGGAAGGTAACAATTCCTGAAAGTGAAAAAGTTACGCTTTCCTTCTCTTTTTATATTATTAACTCTGACGGCCCTTGGTTCCTGCGGAATAGAGGATTATAAATACCTTGATCCTGTTGAACCGGGAAATATTGTCAGAATCCTGAATACACAGGCCTTTATTTATCTTCCCCGCCAGGAAGAATATTATTTTAAAAATTTTGTTATCTATTATCGTATCTATATCAGCGGGAGCCTGTTAACCGGTTCAATCTCTCCGGATGACAGCAATACTTTAAACAGTATTAATGCTTCTCTTTACAGTGATTATAGAAGTATACTTCCCTATACCAACTCGAATAATTCTGTGGTGCCCACTAATATGGACTACATTTTTGCGAACCGCCGTTATTTTACCCTGCAACTGGAAGATATATCCATTGATAGCTTTTTAGAGCATACAAGCGGGGGTTATATAACCCTTGATTTTAACCAGAGTACAAGCCCGTGGCCGGCGCTTTTTATGGGCGACACCCGTAGCAATTCCAGCCTTACCCCGCATCCGCTGTATCGCCATTCTGACGCCGATTCACGCCCGTCCAATCCAAACAACCGGTACCTCACAAACAATTCTGATTTAAATAATTCTGATAATATTAAGGAAGACGCCAGTAGACAAAACTGGGACGTGGCAAGAAATACCCAGCAAATTCCCGGCGAAGCCTATACTTATGTTTCCATGTATATCATGTCCTACGGAATCGAAGATAATTTTTCCTCCATATTCAGCATCCCCACCTTTATTGGAATTTTCCGCCTGCCAAATGAAATGTAAAAGAGGAAACTGGAAAAACAAACCTCCAAAAGCATGGGTTTTTGGATATATATTACTAGCTATAATGTATATTCTGTCTACCATTATCAATTTTGTTTCAGGCAGTCTTGTTGACCCATTGACTATTTATCAAATATGCCTATAGTATTTCTAGGTATTATAAGATTTAATTCCCAAAAGAGAATATATATTGATAGAATTGAATAATATCGTAAAAACCTTTAAGACCCATGGGATGCCCGCTGTCGAAGCCCTCAAAGGCGTTTCGCTAAAAGTTGATAGGTCGGATATTTTTGGCGTGGTTGGCTTTAGCGGCGCAGGAAAAAGTACCCTAATACGCTGCATCAACCTGCTTGAAAGACCCGATTCCGGAACCGTTATTGTAAACGGCCAGGAACTGAGCAGCCTCACTGAAAATGAACTTGAACGGCATCGGCAAAAAATTGGTATGATATTTCAGCATTTTAATCTATTCCGTTCAAAAACAGTTTATAATAATATTGCACTTCCCCTGGAGTATCAAAAAAAATCCGAAAACGAAATCAAGAGAAAGGTAAACGAACTGCTCAACATGGTGGGGCTTGAGGATAAGAAGCACACCTACCCTTCCGAATTAAGTGGAGGGCAGAAGCAGCGGGTAGCTATCGCCCGGGCACTGGCAAACGATCCCCAGATTCTTTTGAGCGATGAAGCGACCAGCGCCCTGGACCCGCAAATGACGGAGTCTATTCTTGAACTGTTGTATCAACTTAACAAAAAACTCGCCCTTACTATTGTGGTAATAACCCATGAGATGCTGGTTATAAAAGAAATCTGCAATAAAGTTGCGGTTATGGAAAACGGTCACATTGTTGAAACCGGAGAGCTGTATGACATATTTTCAAATCCCCAAACGAAAATCACAAGGGATTTTACAGCGGGCTTTTTAAAGCTGGATGGTCTTCAAAAACTGCTTAAGCAGTTAAATTTTCATAATGTAATCGGCAGAGATGGTCAATTGTATCATTTCATCTTTACCGGCGCCAGGGCCAATGAACCATTCATTTCTCGGATTGTAAAATCCTTTGATGTCGAGGCCAGTATTATTTACGGATGTACTGAAGTAATTCAGGGGAAACCCCTGGGTAGTCTTTTCGTAATTCTCAGGGGAGATGATTCTGCATTGAAAAAATCAACAGATTATCTTGCGTCCAATGGCGTGTCTGTCAAAAAAATCCTGGATGGAAACAGCGAAATCCCGATAAATGGGGAGGCAGTATGAAAGATATTTTGATAAAGATTATGCCGAATGTATACGAGCTGTATAAAAGCGTTTTTAATTCTATTTGGGAAACCTTTATTATGGTACTTATATCAGGGGCCTTTGGTATTGTGATTGGTACTCTGCTGGGAATAATCCTGGTGGTAAGCAGTGAAGGAAATTTATACGCTAATAAAATCCTGAACGGTGTGCTGGGCAGGATAATTAATGCCGTCCGTTCAATTCCTTTTATTATAATAATAGCCCTTCTGGTTTCATTTACCAGGTGGATTGTCGGAACATCCATTGGCATACGCGGTGCAATAGTCCCGATGATAGTCGGCATAATTCCCTTTGTTTCACGGATTACAGAGCAGGCACTCTTGGAAGTTGATAACGGCGTTATTGAAGCAGCGCGATCCATGGGGCTTTCCCGTTTTTTTATTGTCAGACGCGTATTACTCCCTGAAGCACTGCCGGGTCTTGTACGTTCCATTATCACCAGTTTTATCAGCCTTATTGGCCTTTCGGCAATGGCCGGGACTGTGGGTGGCGGGGGTATAGGCGCTTTCGCTATACGTTACGGGTACCAGCGGTATATGCACGATATTACACTGCTGATGGTTATAATACTTCTCCTGATCGTGAATTTTGTTCAGGGTTTTGGAAATAAATTTGCAAAAAAGGTAAGTCATTAAAGGAAAAGGAGTTTTTATGAAAAATACAATGAAAAAAATCATTTCTGTGGTGTTTGCAGCAATGATTGCGGTTTCTCCGGTTATTGCCGGCGGAAAATCAGATACCGGCGACGGAGTAACCGTCGTTAAGGTCGGAGTAACCTCGGATGATCCCCGGCTCTGGGACGCCGTACAAGCGGAACTTGATGCCCAGGGTAAGAAGGTTAAAATACAAACTATCTTTTTTGACGGCGGTGGAACAATAAACCAGTCAACCGCTGATGGGGAGCTTGATTTAAACGCCTTCCAGCATTATGCATTTTATAACCTGAATGCGAATGAACTAAAACTTACAGATCAGCTGACCCCTGTTGTCGAGACCTTGATCGTCCCCTTAAGTCTCTTTTCCAATAAGACAAAAAACTACCGCACACCGGCGGATCTGCCCACCGGGGCAAGTATCGTTATTCCCGATGATCCAACAAATCAGGGGCGGGCCCTTAACCTGTTGGAAAGTGCGGGGCTTATCACAGTGAGGCCTGAAGTCGGCTTAAACGGCCAGCTTAAGGATATTGTCACGAATCCCAAAAATTTAAAATTCATTGAAATTTACGGTGCCCAAATTCCCCGGGCCCTGCCCGATGCGGATGCCGGTGTAATCAATGCGGGCATTGCGGTTGATGCCGGATTTGATCTGAATGCAGACCCGATCTTCAAACTTAATTTTACTCCCGACAATCCCTCCTTAAAACCCTTTTTCAATATTCTTGTAGTAAAAACCAAGGATAAGGACGCCCAATGGGTCAAGGACATCAGGGAAGCCTATTATACCAAACGAGTTGCTGATGTGATCGGCGTGATCTATAAAAACGCTGCTATCCCGGTTTTTAAGTACTGATACAAAAAAACGATGTTTGATTTCTATAAGGAAGCTTTGGGTCTTGAAGCCGAAGCTTCCTTACTACGCAGACACTTGCATGAAAATCCTGAAGTTAGTTTTTGTGAATACAAGACTTGTGCTTTTATTCGTGAAAAACTTACCGGGATAGGTATACCCTTTGAGAGCGCCGGAGATACGGGAACAATCGCCGTTATTAACAAAGGAAAAAGCGGTCCTGTCCTGGCGCTCCGGGCCGATATTGATGCCCTTGAAATAAACGAAAAAACCGACATCCTATTTAAGTCAAAAAATCCGGGGGTGATGCACGCCTGCGGGCACGATGCTCATACCGCAGCATTACTCTGTGCAGCGAAGATGCTGTATCACCACAGTAATGAGATTCCGGGGACCGTAAAACTTATCTTTCAGCCCGCAGAAGAAACCGGCTTTGGCGCCCTCAAGACCATTGAAACAGGCTTGCTGCACGATGTGGATGCATTTTTTGGGATTCATGTTAACCCGGATTTCCCTGTGGGCAAAATAGGTGTCAAATCAGGTGGTGTAATGGCGGGATCGAATTCGCTGATCATCAATATTAAAGGAAAAAGCGGACACGGGGGCTACCCAAACAGGACTGTTGATGCCATTGCGGCAGGATCCGAACTTGTTGAAGCCCTGCAGCACATTGTATCCCGCGAGATTGGGCCGACAGAACAGGCAGTAATTTCGGTCTGCCAATTTCATGCGGGAACACGGGATAATATCATCGCGGGAGAAGCACAGCTTTCCGGTACGGTTCGTGTGACCAACGAAGAGATGCGATCCTATGTTGCAGATGCAATACGGCGAATCGCCGGCGGGATCGCCCTGGCCCATCGTGTTGAAGCTGAAGTAATTTGTGATCCCGTCACCCTGGTCATGTATAATGCGCCGGAATTATATGGTGCCGCCCTGAAAGCGGCGCAATGGGTTATTAAAGATTCTCCTGAGGACTTCACGCCCCAGATGGGTACCGAAGATTTCAGCCGTTATTCGCAGCTGGCCCCTGTCTTTTTTGCATTTGTCGGTTCAGGGGGCGGTTTTCCTCTTCATAGTGATCATTTTTATCTGGATGAAGGGGCAGTATCCGTAGCGGCTGCACTACACACCGCCTTTGTGTACAGTTATTTTGAACAAAAAAAGTAAGCATTTATAAAATCTTAGGATACAGCTCCCGAAATATTTTAAAATAGGACTCCCCGGAATTCGGAGTATCCTCAGGCCCGGGCTTTTTGGCAAGAACCTGGGTCCGCTTGAGGCCATAACCGGGCCCGGTAGAATTTTCCATCCGGGACTGCCGGTAGCTTTTTTCTTGGGCGGCGGAGATTAGGGTATCCGCGGCTTGCAACGAATTTCCCCGCGTACTGCCTTCAGGCATGGCATAGGCGAAACCCCAGAGCAGGGACGAGAGGGAATATTTTTTGGTCCCCCGGGGGATATGATAGTTCTCACAGTCCCCAATTTCAAAACCCTCGGGTAGGTTTTGATTCATCAGCTCCCGGAACTCGGAGGCCGCAAAAAAGTCTTCTGTTTCAATGGCCGCAATCTCTGCATCAGCATAAACCCCCAAGGACAGGGGGGCTACAATTTCCAGTTTTGGTAAGGGGTTAAAACCACCGGTATACTGGACCGGTATGCCCGCACGCATCATGGCCATGGAAAACACCTCGATAATGGTTAGATGGCCATGGAATATAGCACTTCCCTTCTTGGAAAAGGAAAATATGATGCGCCATGAAGGCAAGTCGGAAGAAGGTTTTATCGGTGGCTCCTGGATTTCCAGCTTTTCCGGAAGCTCTTCTTCTCGAGAAGCATCAAGTAATTTATCATCATGTATTATATTTTCGACTAATTTACAATCCTTATCACAAATTCCACAGAAATGCTTACAATTTTCTATACATGGTAAAGTAATTTCTCCTTTACCTGATTTTTCCTTTTCTTTTTTTAGGTAGCCAGGTAAGACTGCAGAATCTATCATGCTCCAGGGCAAGGGATCGCTTTCTTTTTGGGGGCTGCGCTTTTCCAGGACCTCCCGCCAGACATCCTTTTTTATATATTCCTGCCAGGCATCAAGCCGGCAGCCCCTTTGCCAGGCTTCCTCAATAAGAAAGGCAGTTTCCCTATCTCCCCTGCTGATCACCCCTTCAAGGGTGGCCACAAAGGGGTCTGAAATGCTCACCTTGTGGCCCCTGGTTTTCAAGCGGCTGCGGATATGGGCAAGTTTTTTCGCCGCACTGTCCTCGTCTATCTGGACGGCTCTCTCATAAGGAGTATGGGGTTTAGGCACAAATACGCCAACGTTGATATTAAAGTGCATCCCGGTCCGCTGGCCTAAATCCAGGATAAAGTTGGTAATTTCTTCTTCCTCGGTCCGATCAAGGGTATCCAGGGGAAGACCTATCATAAAATAAAACTTTGCCTTCCGCCAGCCGCTTTTTCTGGCGGTCCTGAGGATCGCGTCCACATCATCCCGGGAAACAGTTTTATTGATCCCCGCCTGCCAGGATTCGGCGGGTGTTTCCACCGCAAAGGTAAGGCCGCTTTTACGGACTTCGGATATTTTTCCCAGCAAGGGCAGAGAAAAGGTGGAGACCTTAAGGCTGGGGAGCTGAAAAGAAATATGCCGGTCCCCGAAGCGCCGGTTAAGGGAATCCACCAACCCTTCAATATGCCGGTAATCACCGCTGGAAAGGGACGAAAGGCTGATTTCCCGGTAGCCCCCCTGGCTGACAAAAGCTTCCGCTTCTTCAAGAACCTGGTCGGCGCTTTTCTGTCGCATGGGGCGGTACCAAAAACCTGCATGGCAGAACCGGCACCCGTTGGGGCAACCCCGCATTATTTCTACCGCCCCGTGGTGCTGGACCGGCTTCATGCTGGGTACGGGAAACACCGGCGCCCGGGCAGGGCGGGATGCAAAGCCCGTATCTATGGCCCGTACCGCCCTGCCCTTTCCCGCTGCTTGCAACGTAGTTTCCCGCGACGCCCAGACTGATGGGTGATCCAGCAGCCGCTCCAGAAGTTTCCCTCTCCCCGCGCCCGCCTGTTTCATATCCCGCAGTTCCGCTGCCAGATCAAAGAATCCCGCCTCGGCCTCCCCTATCCAGAATGCCTCGATAAAGGGCTCGTAAGGCAGGGGGTTTGAAACACAGGGCCCACCCATGATAACTATGGGGTCACCCTCCCCCCGTTCAGTTTTTCTGAGAGGTATAAATCCACGGTCCAACATGGTCAGGACTCCGGTTATCCCCAGTTCATAGCCCAGGGTAAACATCAGTAAATCTAAATCCCCCAAGGCTATTCCCGTATCAAGACCATAAAGGGGTATGTTCCGGGCGCGGATAAGCTCTTCAAAATCCGGCGCCGGGGCAAAGGCCCGGTCGCAGGAAATACCGGTAATATCGTTAAGTCTGTTATAGAGTATCCTGAATGCCTGGTTCGACATCCCTATCTCGTAGAGATCCGGAAAGGCAATAAGGGTTTGAAGCAAAGCATCCCGTTTAGCCAGGGAGCCATACTCCCCGCCGGTATACCGTGCGGGTTTTTCGACGGTTAATAATAATTCCCCCGGAAATTTCAGGGGATCAATATAAACCGCCATGTTAGTGCTGGAACCTTCGGGTATAAATACTTAGGGCTAAACCAATCCCCACCATGGCGGATGTCAGGGCTGATCCCCCGTAAGACATAAACAGCAGGGGTATGCCGGTTATGGGCATGATCCCCATGGTCATACCAACGTTAATCAGGAAGTGGAAAATATACATGGCTGATAGTCCTGCGGCAATATAGGCGCCGAAGGGATCCGAAGTGGTTTTCATGATCCGTATAAGCCTGAGGCAGATTATCAGGAAAAGGGTAAACACCAATATCCCCCCCAGTAGTCCCCATTCTTCCGTAAAAATAGAAAAGATAAAGTCCGTGCTCTGTTGAGGTAAAAACCGGTAATGGCTCTGGGTGCCTTGGAGGTAACCCTTGCCCATGAGTCCCCCTGATCCGATTGCAGTAATGGATTGGATAATATTCCATCCCGATCCCCGGGGATCAACATTTGGATCCAGGAATACTATAAGCCGCATGATCTGATAATCTTTCAGTACCTTGTGGGAAGCGAAAGATGCCCCCAAGGATATGATAACTATAGCAGTAAAATATACTATCCAGTAAAAGTAACGTTTCTTATACCGCATATACCCAAAAAGCGCAATAGCAGCAATAATACCCAAGACCATGACTGTAATTGTAACAAACCTGCTGTTGGAAAGTATCATCATTGATGGCATGGCATTCCTGAGTATATAGCTCTGCCAGAGAGGTAATACCATAAAAAGTGCGGTCATAATTATCCCGATGAGCAGAAATAGTACGTACCGCAGGGAAATGCCGGCCACAAAAGTCATTACCAGCAGTATGGGGATAAATACAAGGGATGTGCCAAAATCAGGCTGGATGAGTATCACTGCCATGGGCACAAAAACAATAATACAGGAAAGCATAAAACGAATAAAACTGTTTCTGCTTCTTTTGGATCCATCCAGGTACCGGGCCAGGAAAAGGATGGTAGTTATCTTGGCAAATTCCGAAGGCTGTATCCCGAAGGATCCGATCCCTATCCAGGCTCGGGCTCCGTTTACAAGCCGGCCAAATAAACAGGTATACACCAGAAGCACAATAGTTCCGATGTAGAAGTAGATTGAAATATCATATAAACGCCGGTAATCAAGCATGGCGATAATCAGGGCTACGATAAGTCCTACCACAGCCCATATTATCTGCCGCATATATTCGTTTGAAACAAGAACCCCCGTATCGGTTACCCCGGATGAATAGATAAAAAGTATCCCAAAAATCGACAGTATTATTGCGGCAAAGATAAGGGAAAAATCTATTTCCAGAAAATCTTGTAGTTTCATTCCCGGCGCCCCTGTATGGGCATCATATACTGGAGTCCCAGTGCGGTAACCGCTTCTTCGTAGGATTGACCGGCAAAGATGCCCTGGAAGATAATTGCCGAGGCATAGGGGGCCCACCATTCCCATTTGTTTACCGCCTCAACAATGATGGAAACCACGATTTGTTCATCCGGGTTATCGGTCTTAAAGGGGGCATAGGCGGCGAACCAGGAATGCCAGCGGTCCTGAAGCCCTACTTCCCCGGTACCGGTTTTCCCGGCTATTTCCACGGAACGGATATTCAAGGGGAACTGAGCGGTTCCCTCGCTGATTACGCCCCGCATATTGTTACGGACAGTTTCAAAAACATCATGGTCAATATCACTCTCATGGAGTACCTTGGGGCCGACGGTTTTTTCCAGCGCCCCGGTCAGGGGATCCCGAATTTCCCTGAGCAGGTGGGGCTGATAGATGACCCCGTCGTTTACCACCATGGAAACCATGTTGGCCATCTGTATGGGGGTAACCAGGGTATAACCCTGGCCTATGGACATATTCATGGTGTCCCCGCCCAGCCAGCGTTCATGGAAACGGCGATCCTTCCACTGGGGGCTGGGGACAAAGCCGGCTATTTCACCGGGCAGGTCTATGCCGGTCACTTCGCCAAATCCGTATTCCCTGGAATAGGAGTTGATCCGTTCAACCCCCAGATGATCCCTGCCCACTACCCAGAAATAAATATCGCAGGACTGGGCCATAGCCTGCTGCAGGTTAAGCCGTCCGTGGCCGGGTCTGCGGATATGGCAGCGCCAGAGACGGTCGCCGTAGGTGATTTCCCCGGGACAGTCCACGGTCTGATCCCGGGGAAAGGCGTTTTCCGCCAAAACCCCGGTGGTCATAATGACCTTAAAGGTTGAGGCTGGGGGATAATTGGACTGGATAGCCCGGTTTATAAAAGGTTTGTTAGGATCGTTGAGCAGGGCTTGGTATTCGTTGCTCATATCATTACTATTAAATATATTGGGATCATACCAGGGGTAGGATACCATGGCGAGAATCTCCCCGTTACTGGGACGCATGACCACCACCGCCCCCATTCGTTCCCCCAGGGCTTTTTCCGCCAGAGTCTGGATGGAGCTGTCAATGGTAAGGATCAGATTTTTCCCCATTGACGGGGGCTCCCTGAGATTATTGGTATCCCCTACCCTTCTCCCCCGGACATCCACGGTCCTGGTTTCCCATCCTTCCTTTCCCCGGAGTATTTCGTCGTATTGCCGCTCAATTCCTGCTTTACCGATCACATCCCCATTCTGATAACCCCGGTTATACAGCATGGTTAGTTCATCTTTGGTAATATTTCCCACATACCCGATAATATGGGACAGGCTCCCGATATCAACATAATTGCGCATCGGTTTTGACTGCCAGGAAACCCCCGGAAGGGAGTCCAGGTTCTCCGCCAGGGCGGCAATGGTGGAAAAAGGAACATTGGACGCTATCTCAATGGGTTGATAAAGATAGTAATACTGCGTGGGTATTCGTTCTTCAATCTGCTGCCGGGGTATCTTTGCAATCTCCGCAACCCGCCCTATCAGGGCAGGTATTTCCCCCTGGGGAACTTCCGCAGGAATAATGCTCACCGCAAATGAATCGGCATTGAGCACCATGGGCTGGTTAAAATTGCGGTCATATATTTCTCCCCGCTGTGCAGGGATTACCGCAGTCCGCCTGGCGATATCCTGCGCCCTGGATCGGTATAGTTCACCACTGAGAATTTGCATCCCGAAAAGCCGGGAAGTGTAGGCGATGAAGATGAGTATAAATAGTACCTGAAGAATTTTAATCCGCCGTTCCGGCTTTTCATCTTCCGGTCCCGGGGTATACTGTAAAGGCATCAGAGGTTCCTCCCTTCCACAAGTAGGGATTTGAATAATTTTAGCAGGGCGAATAAAAAGGGCGCCAGCAGGGTATTTAAAGTAAATTCCACCCATAAGGTCGGGCTTAATGCGATATAGGTGGGTACTGCAGAGGCAAACAGGATATGCAGTATCCAAAAAGACAGGGCTTTAACTAGGGTGGATGCCCCGCAGAGGGCCATGGGCAGCAGGAGGGTATCCAAAAAGAAGGAACCTTTCATGAGCCCGGCTGATGCGCCAATAATGGTGCGCACAAAGGTATTAAGCCCCAAAGGGGCTGCGGAAAGAAAATCCAGGAGGAGGCCGGAAAAAAAACCCGTAAGCTGGCCGGTCATGGTACCGTTATTATAAGCACTGAACACCAAAATCCCCAGGGCAAGATCCGGAACCGCATGATATACCGCCAGCCGGGAAAGCAGGGTTGACTGTAAAATTGCGGCGATAAGGGCAAAAATTGTTGCCCAGATAACATTCTTACCCATCCAGGCCCTCCCTTTCTTTTTCTTCAGGGTTTGTTTCAACATCAATGACGAATACATATTCAAGCCGGGAAAAATCAATAGAGGGTTCCATTTCTACAGACATGGATGTTTCGTATTCCTGATACAGGATAGTACTGACCCTGCCGATGGTAATGCCCGGAGGGTATACCCCGCCTATGCCACTGGTGACGATCAGATCCCCGTGGTTTATCTCTTCCCGGGCCCGTTTGGGGATGGACCGCATCAGGAGGGGCGTCTCAGGGTTCCCCTGGCCTTCTACCAGCCCTTCATAACGGGAATCCGAAAGCCGGGCGGAGGCATAAAAACTCAAATCATAGACCGGCAATACCAGGCTTTCAAACTGCCCTGCCTGGACCACTTTGCCCACCAGAACTTGTATACCGTTCTGATAAGCTATAAGGGGCATGTTGTTTGCCAGGCCGTCCCGTTTGCCCTTGTTGATCACCAGGGCGGAAAACAGATTGTCCGGGTCACGGCCTATTATCTGGGCGGGGATATGCCTGAAACGCAGGGTTTCTGCGAACCCCAGCTGCTCCCTGAGACGGTTATTTTCCTGCCGTATCTCTGCGGCGGTCCTTTCCATCTGCTCATACCGGGTCATGCGGTCTGTTAACTCAGCGTATTCTCGCCTGAGGGTAGCCAATTCTTGAACCGAGAGAACCGTCCGGGATACCAAGGAGGAAATTCCGTAAATACTTCCCCGGATACCGGAAAAGAGGGAAAGCCCCATATCCCTGAAATCAATAACAAAACTGCGTGTAGAAAAGAGGAGCATAGAAAAGGAGACAAGGCTGAGGGCTATGAAAACATAGGCTTCAACGTTAAAACGCTTTTTGTGTTTACGGTCTCCGTTAATCGGCATAGGCGGCCTTCGGCCTTATCAGTTTAAATCGTCATAGATGCTGCGGGTATTGTTGAAGCCCTTGGCATTTTCATAATATTTCCCCGCCCCCAGGGCGACGCAATCCAGGGGATGTTCCGCCAGAATCACCGGGACCCCGGTTTCCTTGGATATGAGCTTGGGCAGCCCCTTTAAAAGGGAACCGCCCCCGGTCATAACGATGCCCCGTTCCACGATATCCGCAGCCAGTTCCGGCGGAGTATCCCCCAGGGTCCTCTTGATTTGATCAACAATCTGGGTAATGGGATCCTTCAAGGCATCCCGGACTTCCACGGAATCAATTTCCAAACGCCTGGGCAGGCCGGTGATGGCATCGGTCCCTTTAATTTCAACCTTTTCTATCTGTTTATCCGGGGAAGCGTTCCCGATTTGGAGTTTAAGCCGTTCCGCAGTCTGTTCCCCGATGATGAGGTTATGGACACTTCGCACATGCTTGATGATTGCTTCGTCAAATTCATCCCCACCCAGGCGTATGGCGTTGGTCACCACCATTCCCCCCAGGGAGATAACCGATACTTCCGTGGTTCCCCCGCCTATGTCACAGATCATGTGCCCCGCAGGTTCGTTGATGGGAATGTCCGCACCAATTGCCGCGGCCAGGCTTTCTTCGATAACCATGACCTCCCGGGCGCCGCCCTTGTAGGCGCATTCCTCCACTGCCCGGCGTTCCACTTCGGTGATACAGGAGGGTACGCCGATGACCATCCGGGGTTTTATAAACCGGTACCGGGGAAGTACTTTGGAAATAAAGTAACGGATCATCTTTTCTGTGGATTCAAGGTCCGCAATAACCCCGTCCCTCAGGGGCCGGAGGGCTATAATATTCCCCGGTGTCCGTGAAAGCATGGCCTTGGCATCCTGCCCTACGGCAATAACCTTTTTGGTCCCCTTTTCTACCGCCACCACCGAAGGTTCGTTGATAACGATACCCTTGCCGCGTATATAAATCAGGGTGTTACAAGTCCCTAAATCAATGCCGATATCTGAAGAATTTCTTCCGAACATCCTAACTCCTTATAAATTAAGCCGCGAGCGTGCCCGTGCATGGGTTGAATCTATTCTTAAAGCCCGCCGCCATTCGGCTCGGGCCCGGGTGCCGTCTCCCCCGGCAATATATAATTCGCCCAGTTGAAAGTGGGCTTCCGCATTCTCACCGTCATCTTCTAAAATAGCCATATACTGGGCTTCCGCTTCGTCGGGATTACCGGCCTTAAGCATAATATCCCCCAGGAGCAGCCGGGCGGTAATAACCGTATTGGAGTCCCTGGAGATCTCTATACAGCGGACCAGATAGGCTTTTGCCGTTTCCAGCTCTTCCAGGGCTATATAGGAACGGGCTATGGCCAAAAGCAGGAGATCCGATGGATAATCGCTTTCTCCTTCACCAGGGTCCAAGGCTTGGGAAAAAGCCTCTACGCTGCTCCGGTAATCCTGTATAGCCGCATAGGACAGTCCCAGATATTCCGGGATATCCCGGGCAGTGTAGGACAATTCCCGGGCCTCTTCCAGAAACTGGATAGCCAGTTCCGCATATCCCGAACCCTTATAATAATAAGCCTTCCCCAACACATATTGCACCCGTCCGTCATTGACGCCGTTTTTGGTCATAAGGGCTTTCCTTAAGGACCAGATACATTCATCAATGTAGGTCAGGGTATCAAAACTATTGATCTGGGCAATGGCGAGCTGATAGGACGCAAACCCATGGAGGGTCAAAAGAAAATAATCCGTAGGCTTATTTTCCAGCCCTGTCCGGCTTAGTTCAAAGGCCGTATCGTAAGTCCCCTCGTCCCAAAGCCGCAATAGTTCCTTTTTTTCCGTTCCCAGCCGGCTTCTCCACCCGACAATAACAACCCCCGCTGAACCACAGAGAACAAGCGCCAAAACAATCAGCAGAACCGTATGAATGGTCTGTTTCCGGCGGGCCTGATGGCCATATTCGGACCGGGGTTTTTCTTTTAACATCTAACTTGATTTAATACTCTTTATAGTAAAAAGTCAATTACAAACAGAGCGCCCTGTAGGGGATAAATTTTTAAAAAAACGATGAACCATAAGCCGGGTTCTGGCAGGAAATAACCTTAAAGGGCTATTTCCTGTTGGAGTATTCCCCTTGCGGGAAATACTCCAGGTGGGTCTCCCATAGGAAGAATTCCACCGGTTCCCATCTATCTCGAACCGCCCTTACGAACGGTTTCCCGGGACTAGTCCCGAGCAGTCTACCCGCGGCATGACCAACGGACCATTGGTTGCCGGAGATTGGGCCTACGGCCCAATCTCCAACGTGAAAAGGCTTTCGCCTTTTCACGCCGCTGCTTGGCTTTGCTCCTGATGAGGTTTGCCATTTTCCGGCAAAGCCGGAATCTTTTCGGCTGCGTTACCGCTGCCGAGGTGGGCTCTTACCCCGCCATTTCACCCTTACTGGATGATTTTTGGTTTACCAAAAATCATCTTCGAGAATTCGGGCTTACCCGAATTCTCGGGGAGACGCCTTTTATGGCATTTCCCTTTCAGCGGTTTGCTTTCTGTTGCGCTGTCTGTCGGCAGAACGTTACCGCTCTGCCGCCCGGGCGTTACCCGGCATCATGCCCTGCGGAGCCCGGACTTTCCTCACCGCAGCATAAGCCGCGGCGCGGGAACCTGGTTCATCGTTATAAATACCTCAAAAAACCTTCGGGTTCTCATAAAAAAGAAAACCCTGAAAAAAAGTCTGGAGAATCCGTGTAGCGGATTCTCCTTAAATAAAAATCCGAAGGATTTTTATTCTTCATAATCAATATTGACCTTTTCTTCCTCTTCATCATCTTCATCGAATTCGTCGTCATCCATATCATCCAGGTCCGAGAGGCTGCCGGCGTCTTCATTGTCGAAGAATTCCTCCTCACCCTGTTCGGATTCTTCATAGAAGAGTATCCGGGAACAATAGGGGCAGAAGACGATTTCCTCCCGCTTACGTACCAGGTTGGCGAACTGGGCGGGCAGTATCATGTGGCAGCCCATACAGACTCCGCCCTTAATGGCTACGATACCCCTACCGCCCTTGTTCCGGATGATACGCTCAAATTTAAAGAGTATCTCCGAGTCAAGCCCGTGGTTTATTTCGCCTTCTTCCACCGCCAAACGATCAACCTGGGACCTTTTTTCCGCGACCTCAGTCTCAATCCCCGCCCGGCGATCCGCCAGTTCTTTTTCCTGCTGCTCGATCAGGGAGGCGTTCTGCTTCATCTGCTCGTCCAGATCTGCCAGAACCCGTTCCTCTCGCTGAAGCTCCTTGCGGAACTGCTGTTCTTTTTCAGTAGAATCCCGAATTTCCTTGTCCAGGGCTTCATATTCCCGCTGGGTACTGATGGAATCCATATTCTTCTCAGCTTTTTCCCGGTCGCTTTCCGCTATAGCCAGAGAATTCCTGAAATCCCCTTCAGAAAGTTTTGCCTTTTCAAATTCCTGGTTCTTTTCGATAAAAGATTTCTTAAGCCGGGACAGCAGCTCTTCCTGGGTGGTCAGCAGCTTAGGTATCTCCTGAATATCCTTTTCCAGGGTGAATTTCTCCGACAGGATATCCTGCAAAGACCGCAGCTTCTCAAAAACATCTTCCATTACCATGTATAATCCCCTTCATTAGTATACAATTTAATACTTGTTAAAGTAGTTTCTTCCCTTTCCTTTGTGGAGAAATGAGCAAAGCTCATTTCTCCAAGAGAGTTTTACCCTACGGGTAAAACTCTCAATGATCCAAATAATCCTTCAGTTTCCGGCTCCGCCTGGGATGCCGGAGCCGCCGCAGGGCCTTAGCTTCTATCTGGCGTATTCGTTCCCGGGTGACATTAAAGTAGAGTCCTACCTCTTCCAGGGTGAGTGAATAGCCATCGTCCAAACCGAAACGCATTTTTAGGACTTCCTGTTCCCGGGTCGGCAGAGTAGAAAGTACCCCGGAAAGCTGTTCCTGGAGCAGGGTAAAAGCGGTCTGGTTCGCAGGGTTTTCCACATCCTTGTCTTCAATGAAATCCCCAAGAAGCGAATCCTCTTCTTCTCCGATGGGGGTTTCCAGGCTGATGGGTTCCCGGGCAACGTTCTTAACTGATTTTACCCGCAGGGCGGTCCAGCCCAGGCGTTCGGCGATTTCTTCGTCCGAAGGCTCCCGGCCCAGAACCTGCATGAGCTGCCGGGATTCCCGGACCACCTTGTTGATCTGTTCGATCATATGTACCGGTACCCGGATGGTCCGGGCCTGGTCGGAGATGGACCGGGTAATGGCCTGGCGTATCCACCAGGTGGCGTAGGTAGAGAATTTATAACCCTTGCGATACTCAAATTTCTCCACCGCTTTAATAAGCCCTATGTTCCCTTCTTGGACCAGATCAAAGAAATGGAGGCCCCGATTAGTGTACTTTTTGGCAATGGAAACCACCAGCCGCAGGTTTGCCTTGATGAGCCGGTCCTTGGCGTTTTTCATCATCACCCTGCCGCGGTTTATCTCCTTGGCCATCAGGTTGATGTTCTCGATGGACTCTTCGAATTCCGACTCCATCTGGCGGAGTTTTTTCTCCGTTACCTGGATGTGGCGAATCAGTTCCTTGATCTCATCGGAGCTCAGGCCCAGGCCGGATTCCAGCCGTTCCCGCTCTTCTTTTATGGTGAGCCCCCGGCCCAGGGCACGCAGTTCCTTGAGGGAACCAACCCGGAGCCGCTTTTCTATACGTTCCTGCTCTTTTTTATAGCGTTTTATCTTTTTGGAAGCCTGAACAAACTTATCCGAGAAACCGGCTATTTCTTCAGGGTGTATCTCCGCAGATTCGATTACCTCCAGGATTTTTGCCCGAATCCCACTAAGATCCTTATCATCATAGATATCGCCCCCACGGGTGATGATCCGCCGCTTAATTTCGATGTAATTTTTCAGGTCCCCCCCGATAATTCTGAGGGTTTCCTTGTAAAACTGGTTGAGCCGGCGGCGCTCGGTGAGGTATTCGGTGGCTTCTTTTTTGGTTAAGCTCAGTTCCCGGGGATCCTTCTTGGAAAAAGCCCGCTGGGCTATATGGTAAAATTCTGGGATGATCATCCCGGATTTTCTGATGACCCCTTTGATGATGTTTTCCCCGTTTTCCATCTGCTTGGACAGTTCCACTTCCTGTTCAGCGATAAGGAGGTTTTCCTTGCCGATTTCCCGGAGGTACAGCCGGATAGGATCATCCACAGAGGATTCTTTTTCGTTGTATACCAGGCGTTTCTTTTCCACTTCCTGGGTTTTCCGGGTCTCAGACTCCGCTTCATCCTCACTAAGGATCTCTTCGTCCACGAGCTGGACATTATTTGCATCCAGGAGAATGAGAACCTGTTCAATTTTTTCGGAATTTACGATATCTTCCGGTAAAAAATCGGAAAGTTCATCATAGGAAAGGGTTTTCTTTTCCTTCGCGTACTCAATTAACTTTACAACAGCAGGATCAAGCGCCATTTCCGGCGTAGCCTTATCGGGCGTGCGTAATTCTGTCATTCCTTAGCTTCCTTAAGTCGGCGTAATTCGGCATCAAGATGCACTTTTTCCACGAGCAGATCCTCAACAAGGGTATCCCCGCGCCCTTGGACGCTTGAGACACCTTCCCGGGTCTTCTCATTTTCCGCGATCCGCAGCTCTGTTACAATTTTGGCCAGCCTGCGCTCCAGCCTTTTAACCTTTACCTTCCTAATTCCATCATTTACCAGTTTACCCGGATCTTCCACAGAAAATGCCCGGGAAGCCCCCTGCTGAATAACAAAATTTCGTAATGCCCCATTTTGTATACGGGCCAGGAGATCCTCCGTTCCGGGCATATCGTTCCTGAACCATTCCTCCAGGGCAATAAAAAACTCCCGGGCGGCGGGATCTTCAAAATCTTCAATAGTAAGGGCTGAACGTAAAGTACTATACAAGTCACGGTTTACCGAAACTGCGGTGAGCAAAAAAAGCTCATCATTCAAACTCAGCAGCCGAATCGCCGTTTCACCGGCTTCCCGGGTTTCCATCCTTGGCCTATTCTGGCCGGAAACAAGCTGCCCCAGATCAAAACGACGAAAATCCGCTGCAATTGCTTGGCGTTCAACTCCAATGGCATCTGCTATTTCCCCAATAAAAGAATCCCTGGAAACTTCCGAATCCATGGTTTTCAAATAGGGAAAAAGGAAAGCCGCTGCCTTGGACTTCCCCAGGGAATCGGAAAGATCAAAACGAGACTTACCTCTTTTTATAAGGTATTCAAAATCAGTTATAAAACATTTTACACTTTTTTGCAACGCCTCTGCACCATATTTTTTCAAAATATCTGCCGGATCTTTAAGGCCTTTTGGAGGCGCCGCTTCTGAGTCTGAGGAAGCTTCCGGGGTTCCGGCGGGCAAGCTCCCACTATCCATGGTAACCACAAAGCTTTCCAGGCCGTTTTTCCGGCAGGTCATGATGGCCTTAAGGGCCGCTTCCTGCCCCGCATTGTCGGTATCGAAGATAAGGTAGACCCGTTCAGCCCAGCGGCGGAGGAGTTTGGCCTGATCTTCGGTGAATGCGGTCCCCAAGGGGGCCACGGCATTGGTAATCCCCGCCTGATGCAGGGCGATCACATCCATATAGCCTTCGGCGATATAGGCTTCTTTGGTTTTTCGTATTGCCGGCAGGGCTAAATCAATGGCATAGAAGGTTTCCCGTTTCTTATAGGACTCGGATTCCCCGGAATTGAGGTATTTAGGCTCCCCATCCGAGAGGATACGTCCCCCAAAAGCCACGGTTTTTCCCCGGCGGTCAGCGATAGGAAACATGAGCCGGTCCGAAAAGAAGGCACTGCGGATGTTTTTTTTTGAAAACAAGCCGGAAGAAGCAAGGAACTCTGCGGAATATCCTTTAGAGGATAAAAATTTATACAGCCAGGAACGGTCCGCCGGGGCATATCCCAAGCGAAAGCAGTCTATCATATCGGTATTGATTCCCCTGGATATAATATACTGCTTTGCCCCTTGGCCTTCAGGTTTTTTTAACAAAAAATGGTTAAAACTCACCGCCACCCGGCGGTACAGCTCGGCCAACTCCTCAAGCCGGGCGGCTTTTCCATCATCCTTTTGCACAGACCCTGAATTCTCATAGACAATCTCAATGCCCATACGCCGGGCTAGGGTTTCAATAGCCTCAGGGAAGGAAAGTTTATCCATTTCCATCATGAAGTTGATTACTCCGCCCCCGGCTGCGCATCCAAAGCAGTAATAGGTTTTCCGGTCCTGGTCCACGGTGAAGGAAGGGGTTTTCTCATTGTGAAAGGGGCAGAGCCCCCAGTAGCGCCCTCCCCGCTTCTCCAGCCGCACATAATCTCCCACAACAGCCACTGCATCCAGCTTATCGTTAACTTCCCGGATGGTTGACTCGGCAATGTAGGGCATCAGCGTTTCCTGGCCTTTACGTAGAGCACCCCCGCCCGGATATGATCATCTAATGTTTCGGAAAAGTAATGCCGTCCCTCATCGGGATTTACCAGCCTGAAGTAGAGGTAGCTGCTGGCCTGGGGATGGAAGGCGGCGTCCAGGGCTACCGCACCGGGAGCGGAGATAGGTCCCGGGGGAAGGCCGGGGTGTATGTAGGTATTGTAGGGATCCCGGATCTCTATATCCCGGTCAAAGAGCCGTTCCGGGTGGGGACGGCCCTGGATTTCGGTAATCACGTATTCTACGGTGGCGCAGGACTGGAGGGCCATACCGATGCGCAGGCGGTTGTCGAACACCCCGGCCATTAAAGGGGCCTCTTCATCCACCCGGTATTCCCGCTCCACAATGGAGGCCAGGATCACCAGCTTGTTCAGTTCCGTCGGGGATAATGCCGGGGCATCGTTCTGGATTTCCGCCAGGCGTTTGAAGAAGGTATCCGCCATGGTTTTAACCACCTGGTCGGCAGGATAGCCCTCGGGGAACAGGTAGGTGTCCGGGTAGAGGTAACCCTCCATGGTGGCCCCGGGTATCCGGTAGCTTTCCAGGGTTGCCGTATCAGAAGCGGCGGCCAGGAACTCCTCCTCCCTGCATATACCAGCTTCGGCCAAAATTTGGGCAGTTTTTATCAGGGTAACCCCTTCGGGGATGGTAACCCTGATAAGCAGTTGTTTGCCCGAAACCAGGAGGGAGCGGATTTCAATCTGGCTGGCCGGCAGGGAAAGGATATATATCCCCGCCTTGAGGTATTCCTTATCAAGACGGGAAAGGATCTCCCAGAAGTACCGGTTTTTTATAATCCCCGTTTGTTCCAGCCGCTGCCCCACGGAACGAACACTTTCGCCGGGACGAAGCTCCAGACGCAGGGCGCCATTTTCATCGAGCCTTAGGGCGGGATCATCACCGGTAATTTTTGGGGGAACTCCGGGAGGAGCGTTTAGGTAAATAAAGACACCCGCTATGATGGCAACCAGGACAATAGCGGTACCCAGCAAGGTACAGATAACCGTAATGAAAGAACGGGATCCCCTCCCCTTGCCTTCTTTTTTTTTCGCAACCATGCCTACAGTATTATCTCCATACCTTCCATGGCAAGGGAAATTTTGATCCCCTTAATATTCATCCGTTCTGTATACCAGCGGGCAGACTGGAGTATATTGAAAAGTTTTCGATCATCATAGGTGGGGTCATGATGAAAGAGGACCAGATGCTTAATGCCCCAGTTTGCGGCGAAATCAACCCCCATACTGAAGGCACTGTGACCCCAGTTATACTTCTGTATTGCCTCCCCCAGGGTATATTGGGAATCCAGGACAATCATATCAGCATTTTCAAAAAAGGCAGCATTTTGTTCATTTTTTATGAAATCCGCCGGGGAAAGTTCTGTATCCGTAGCATAGATAAACCGGTGTTTTCCATCGTTCACCAGAAAGGAATAGGAATTTCCGGGATGGTTGTTCTTGAAATACGAAATGGCCATATCCCCTAGTTCTATAGGGCCTTCCAAAAGATGAAAATCCTTTCGGGAACCCATAGCCTGCATGTGTACCGGGAAATAAGGGGAACTCATCTGCACATTAAGGGCATTTTCCAGATTATTCATGGGCGAATAGAAATCCAAAGATACAGCCGGATCATAGGCAGGCCCAAAAAAGGGCAAACCCTGGAGGTGATCCCAGTGCAGGTGAGACAACAAAATATCGTAATGGAGCGGTTTGGGCTGTTCCCCTGCCACGGCATTACCCAGTTCCCGAAGCCCGGAACCACAGTCAAAAACCAAGCGGTTCCGGGTATCACCCGCTGTTAGGGACACACAGGGGGTATTCCCACCCACGGTTCCAAAAAGCCAGGGTGGAAGCTCTGCCAAAAAACGCTCCCGACTTTCGGGGCTGGCGATATCCTCCGGGCTGATCCGTTCCATTATGGCGGAAATTTTGCTTTTTATCTGAGAAGGCAGCTGGGGGGCAGGAAGAGAGCCGCGGACACCCCAAAATTGAATGCGCATTATATTTCCCCCGGTTTTTTCACAGCAATCCTTTCTATAACCGGCTCTGCTCGCTGCTGAGCCAGGAACAATTCAATCTCCCCCCGGGTATGCAAAGCGCCTTTTCCCATACCCGGGCAGCTCATGGACTTCCAGTATTTGGCGGATTCCAGCATAGAAGGCCAAAAAGGGAAGGTTCTGCATTGCAGGGGACGGGATTCATATACAGAGCACCCTCTGTCCCAAAAAATGCAATCATAGTTGGCCTTCTCCTTCAAGGAAAGCTGCTCTGTCCCGTCAAAACCAGGCACCCATCGACAATAGGTTTCTACAAACTCAGTATATTTCATTTTTAAGGCGGAAACCAGAATTTCCGTATCTTTTTTCCGTAAAAACACAAAACCCGGGTCAATCCTGCAACATTCAGAACAACGGGTGCAAGAAAAAAGAAGCCCATTAGCGTAAAACGGCTTAGAAACAGCAGGCATGGCTTAGAATATCAAAAAAGCGATGTATTGACAAGGTCACGTCCCTGTACTGGGGCAGTGACCGAGGCAGGGGGCAATTCCCCTACCCTTACATTTTAAAGGTAATAATGTAAGCTATTGCATTGTTTTTTTTTCTCCAATCCATATAATAATTTGATGAAGAGGTATATGCGTGAATAAGATTTTACAGGAAAAAATCAAAGAAGCGTTTTCTTCAGTGCTTCCCATTACTGCGATTGTGCTTATTGCGAGCATAATCCTCGTTCCCATGTCCGCGGGGATCATCGTGATGTTCCTGGTGGGGGCGGCCCTGCTCATCATAGGCATGGGCTTCTTTACCCTGGGGGCGGACATGGCCATGATGCCCATGGGGGAAGGCATAGGCGCCCAGCTCACCAAGGGGCAGAGCGTGTTTATGGCGGTAGGGGTCAGTTTCCTCATGGGCCTTATTATAACCATTGCGGAGCCTGATCTGATGGTATTGGCCCTCCAGCTTGCGGAATCCCTCAACCCCTGGGTGCTGATCATTACCGTAGGTTTAGGGGTAGGGCTCTTCCTTTCAATTGCGGTACTGCGTATCCTTTTTGGTATTCCCCTGCGATTTTTGCTCCTGTTCCTCTATATTGTTACCTTTGGCCTGGCGTTTTATATGCAAAGCGCCGGGGATGGGGCTTTTATCCCGGTTTCCTTTGACGCCGGGGGGGTTACCACCGGGCCTATCACAGTGCCCTTCATGCTGGCCATGTGTCTGGGCGTGGCGTCCCTGCGGGGCGATAAAAGCTCCAAGGACGACAGCTTCGGCTTTGTGGCCCTGTGCAGCGTGGGCCCGATCATTTCGGTGATGGTCCTGGGGGTGGTCAACCATATCACCAAGGTTACCCCCCAGATACCCAGCGATGAATCAATCGCCCTGATCGACAAATACACGGACCGGGATGTGGTGGTGCAGTTTGTCGAGCATTTCCCGGAGACCATACAAGAAGTCGCCATGGCTTTAGGCGCGATTTTGGTGTTCTTCGTTGTTTTCCAGCTCATCACCCGACGCTACAAAAAACACCAGCTTGCCAGGATCGTGATAGGCTTTTTGTATACCTTCATCGGCCTGGTGGTGTTCCTTACGGGGGTGAACGTAGGCTTTATTCCGGTAGGGAGCCTCTTCGGAAGCAAGCTCGGTCAGTCGGAACTCAAGTGGATACTAGTGCCCCTGAGTATGCTCATCGGATACTTCATCGTAGCTGCGGAACCGGCGGTGCACGTGCTCAACAAGCAGGTTGAAGAGGTATCCCAGGGGGCGGTCACCCAAAAAACAATGAATACCGGGTTGTCGGTGGGTATGGCCCTGGCCCTGGGTATTACTATGATAAGGATACTGCTCGGTATTCCCATTATGTATATACTGGTACCGGGTTATGGATTCGCCCTGATCCTCACCTTTTTTGTGCCGAAAATTTTTACCGGTATTGCTTTTGACTCCGGGGGCGTGTGTTCGGGCCCCATGACTTCGACCTTCCTCCTGCCCTTCGCTATCGGGGCCTGCGCGGGTTCCGGCGGGGATACCATGCGGGACGCCTTCGGCATTGTGGCCATGGTGGCCATGACACCCTTGGTGGTGATCCAGATTTTGGGGCTTGTCTACGGCATAAAAATGGCGGCAAAAGCAAAAGGCCTGGGCGGAGTTACCGCAGGCGCAGGGGAAGTCATCCTCTTCGAGGAGGAATACACTTATGGCTAATACAGAAACAAACCCGAAGAATTCGAATTTACAGACCGGCGGAAACATCCTCAGGCTGAAATTGATCTTTTTGATTGTTGACTGGGACAAGGCCCGGGCCGTTTCAGATGTGATTGAAGAGGGATCATGTCCGCTGGTATTTCTCACTAAGGGGCAAGGGACCGCTCAGTCCGATATTCTTGACCTCCTGGGTTTAGGAGCAACCGATAAGGCCGTACTTCTTTGTGTGGCAGAAGCTTTGGAAACGCCGACCCTCATAAAAACTGTTCGTCATGCCATGGGCAGCAAAAGTGCAGGCGCGGGCATCGCTTTTACAGTGCCTCTATCGGGCATTAATGCTCCCTTAATGAAAGTGTTTCTGGAAGCGGAAACAGATGCAGAAAACGAGAAAACGCAAATAGCAAAGGAGAATCCAAAAATGGCAGATAACGATACTACGGTCTCAGGACCCATTGCGATAAAGAATGAGCTTATCCTTTCGATCCTGAACAACGGTTTCAGCGATGAGTTTATGGTCGCGGCCCGCAAAGCCGGAGCCCGGGGGGGTACTGTTCTCAGTGCTCGGGGGCTTTCCCAACAGATAGTGAAAAAATTCCTGGGGATTTCTGTGCAGGAAGAAAAGGAAATTATTATTATCCTGGCGGATAAAGATAAAAAGCTGCCTATTATGCAAGCCGTGAGTAATGCCTTCGGCATCTCTTCCAAGGCCGGGGGGGTCATCTTCTCCCTGCCAGTGGATCAGGTGATGAGCCTGAACGAGATTTAGCGAACTGTTGATTCCGTCCGAGGGGTACATACCCTCTGCAACCTTTCGGTTGCGAGCCTTGGGGCGGTTAAATGAGGCAGCGCTTACGATGTGTGTATGTACCCCTCATACAATAAAATTCCGCTCGGAACGAAGATACCCCGCTGTTTGCGGCGGGGTTCTTCATTAAAAAAAATTGAATGTTCAAAAACAGGAAGAATTCTTTGTAAGACTATGCTATCTTTAGTATTGGAAGGTGAAACGGCATGTTCTTTCAATATGGCAAAGCTGAAATTGAGTATCTGAAAAACAGAGATAAAATACTCGGTAATGCCATTGAAAAAATTGGGCATATAGAAAGAGCTGTTGATACTGATCTGTTTTCATCAATTATACACCATATCATTGGTCAGCAAATATCGACATCAGCACAAAGGACGATATGGGAAAGAATGGCTGATAAACTGGGGATAATTACCTATGATACTATTTGCAGCCTGAATATTGAAGAAATACAACGGTTTGGAATGACCTTTAAAAAAGCGGAATGCATTAAGAGTTTTTCCTGTAAAGTTAAAAACGGGGAATTTGACATAAACACTATTAAGGATAAACCGGACAGTGAAATAATTGATGAATTGTCCGATTTAAAGGGCATTGGCCAATGGACGGCAGAAATGATAATGATTTTTTGCCTGCAACGGCAGGATATTTTTAGTTATAGCGATCTTGCAATTCAAAGAGGATTACGGATATTATATCATCACAGGAGCATAAACAAAAAACTGTTTGAAAAATATAGGCGCAGGTACAGTCCCTATGGTACGGTTGCAAGCCTGTATCTCTGGGTAATTTCGGCAGGCAAAATTGAAGGGATGAAAGATTATGCCCCTAAAAAAACAAAGGTGGTAAAATGACCGATAACGAAAGATGGAAAGCGGTATTGGAAAATGATACACACTATGACGGCATTTTCTTTTACGGCGTAAAAACGACAAAAATATTTTGCAAGCCCTCATGCATATCAAAAGTCCCTCTTGGAAAAAACGTGGCGTATTTTGCTACGGTAAAACAGGCTGAACAGGCAGGATACCGCCCCTGCAAACGCTGCCGCCCGGATCTTCTTGAGTATCATCCAATAAAAGAAATAGCTGAAAAAATAAAGGTATTACTGGACAGTTATTTTAACCGGGAAAAAGAGCTTTCCAAAGAAATTGGAAAAATTGGCGTAAGCTATCATCGCATGATAGATATATTTAAGGAATATTATGGCATTACCCCAAAAAAATATTATGACAATTTAAGAATAGAGGAAGCAAAAAAACTATTAGTAACAACCAATAATACAATTATAGATATTTCCTACAATATTGGATTTGCAAGTTTGTCAACATTTTATACTGCATTCAAAAAAGCTGCAAATTTATCGCCCGCAAAATATAGAAAGGAGCAGAATAATGGAATACATTCAGAAGCTTAATTCCCCTGTGGGAATACTTACCCTGGCAAGTGACGGGCAAAGTATTTCCGGCCTCTGGATAGAGGGACAAAAATATTTTGCCCGTTCCCTTGAAAAAGAGACCTGCGAAAAACACTTGCCGGTTTTTGGGGAGGCAAAAAAATGGCTGGATATTTATTTTTCAGGCAAAGAGCCTGATTTTATGCCGCCCCTGCTGCCAAAAGGTACCATGTTTCAAAAATCAATATGGAATATTTTGTGTACTATTTCTTATGGGAACACCAGTACCTATGGAGAACTTGCCAAGAAGTTTGAATCCCTCAACAATGGCAAAAGGACTGCTGCACGGGCAGTCGGGAGCGCCGTAGGCCGCAACCCTATTTCTATTTTAATACCATGCCATCGGATACTTGGCAAAGACGGGGGGCTCACTGGGTATGCGGGGGGTGTGGATATCAAAGAAAAACTTTTACAGTTGGAAGATGTTGACCAAGGAGTTAAAAGCCATGGGTAAATTCGGGCTGATTTTTTTAGTAGCGGTAATTTTTTCAGGCGGCTGTTCAGCCAGGGGCGGTGCGCCGGGTGGGGAATTTGCTTATGCTAAAAGTAGTGTGCAGGCGGCGGATCAAAGGGAAGCTTCGCTGGCTGATTCCGGTGAAAGCGGCGCCGGGACAGGAAACGTTCCGGAACGGCAAAAGCTGGTAAAGCGGGCGGATATCCGCCTCAGAGTTGAGGATCCTGCGGCGACAGATGCGGTAATCACCGCGGTAATGGAAAAATACGGCGCCTATGCCTCTTCAACCAATATCAACGAAAATTTCCGGGACTACACAATCCGCCTTCCCTCGGCATCCTACGATTCGCTGCTTGCGGAGATGAGCGGCCTGGGAAGGCTGCTCCACCGTTCTGAAAACGCAGAAGATGTTACCCTCCGTTATTATGACCTTGAGGGAAGGCTGGCGACGAAACGGGAACTGCTTAAAACGTTTCAGAGTTATCTGGGAAAGGCGAAAGACATTGAGGAGATACTCTCCGTGGAGTCCCGGATTGCGGAACTACAGGATGAAATTGATGGAACCGGAAAGGAACTCCGCTACCTGGCGAACCTGGTGGATTTTGCTACCCTGGAACTTAGCATAACCGGTCCGGTGAGTAATTCCTATTCCGCCCCCGGCCTGGGGGAACGTTTTCTTGCACTCTTTAGCGGCTTTAGTGAATTTGCCTCCACCGTCCTGGTGGTTCTCATGGGGATTGTGATCTACGGTATCCCCTCTATCCTGATCCTCACCCTGCTTTTCTGGATCCTCTTTGGAAGAATAGGGCTGTTAAAAAAACTTCTGCTTGCGGCATCGGGCAGAAGCGGATCGGCAAAACGGAACAGCGGCGAGAGCGCGGCAAGGGAATAGGATGTTAAGAAGACTGAACTCCGTACCTTCCGGCAATAATACTGCGGGTTGAAAAATTAACTCAAATTGCTTAGAGCAAAGCCATCCCGCCCGGCTTCTTTTGCCCGGTAGAGAGCCTCATCGGATTTGCTAAATAATTCCTGGTAGACTTGTCCATCCTGCGGAGTAAAGGATATTCCGATACTTGCGGTGATACCCTTCTCGCCTCCTGGCGGAATAATTTTCAGCCATTCATCGCGAATCTGCCGCGCCTTTTGTTCTGCCATGGCGACAGAACCGATGCTTTTGCAGAAGACCGCAAATTCATCGCCCCCCAATCTGCCGACAATATCCGACTCACGCACCACTCTGCGCAGAGCGCGTGCGCATTCCGACAAAACCATGTCTCCTGCGGCATGGCCGTAATTATCATTGACCGCTTTAAAATAATCCACATCAATCATCAAAAAGGCATTAATCTGATCCGTATCCTGCCGGAGGCGCAGGATAGCGCTTACCTGCTGCTCGAAAGCGCCTCTGTTACAAAGCGAAGTCAACACATCCGTTTCTGATTTGATGGTAACAATGTTCAAGCTGGTGATGTACTCGTCAATCTTCCGCACCATGGATTTCAAGGATTCGGCAAGGCTTTGCATCTCATCCCCGGTATTGATATCCATAGATAGAATATCGGATGCACCGATTGATTTCTCACTCTTAGGAGGAGAACCCTGCTCGTCGGGTTTTCCGGAGGGTTCCAGACTGTTGACAAGAAAGCTATCCGCCGCCTTTGCCATAATATTGATCGGGAGGATGATGGCTTTCTGAATAATATACAGGTATATTACCGCAAACAACGCAGTAATTATAAGTATGATAATTGCAAGCTGCCAGAGATATGCAGATTGCTTGGCTACCACCTGGTTTACATCAAAATCAATACCCACATATCCTTTACATATTCCGTCGCTGCCATAGAGCGGCTCGCTCACGGTTATTATCCAGCCGTATTGGGTAATTCCCATGACGGTATCAACTTTTCCACCCTTTCGCAGCTGCTGTGTTGTATCGTCAGGGTAAAGATACCCAACCGTTCCGTCATCTTCAATATATGTATAGGGATCGTAATACCCCAATTCACACCACATATCCGAAGGGTCGGTATCATATATATACGTAATCCCATCCTTTGCCGCCCGAAACACATACAATGCTTGAGCCTCACATTCAAGATGAGCTTTCTTAAGTAATTCCATGGTGTCATCGTACTTTTTATCTGTGGTAAGAGTATCGAGATATGTATCCAAGGAATCGGGATCAATAATTGCTGCCACAATGCCGGCGGTGGTTTCTCCCATTCTAAAATAATATTCTTCCGTTGATTTTTTGAATCTCAAATACCCAATTATCATCATAGCGCCGCTTAGCACCACAATCATAAGGACAATTAAGGCTGTCAGCCATCTGCCCACCGAGCGATTGGTTTTTCGTCCCTGCATTGTTTGGTTTTTCATTTGTATCCTGCAAGTTTAACCTCATTTAGCAAAAACTTTCAATGCATGGAAATATGCTACACATATGTATAGTTATAAGTCAATAAAGCATGAACCAACTATGTTATTTTCCCATAAGATCTGCGTATAACCCTGCCAGGCGTTTCCGTAAATGTAACACCGCGTAATGCTTGCGTGATAAAACCGTATTGACCGGCGTATGGGTTTGTTCCGCCACCTCTTTTACCGAAAGTCCGAGGTATTCCGTCATTTCAAAAACATCCCGCTGTTCATTCGGTAATTCTTCCAGAGCATTGTTTATCTCATCTAAAATAAAGGATCTAAGATATTCTGTCTCCGGGGTTGTTTCGGTGTCAAAGACAAGAGCGGCTATATCCTGCAGAACAAATTCGTCATCCTCATCGTCATAATACTCAGGAAGCTGAATGGCGCTCTTTTTGTTCTGGTGGTTGATTATCTTGTTACGCGCCACCCGGTAAAGCCAGGCCGCAGTTTGTTCCACCGGCTGGGCCAAACTGTTCACCCGGCTAAACTGATAGAAAACTTCCTGAAGAATATCCTCGGAATCCTCAGGAATGCGTACCCGTTTGCGGATGAACCTTGAGAGCCGTTCGCGGTAGGTGTTAAAAACTTCGGTAACAGTCTGTATTTTGTTGTTTCCTTTCTATAATTATCGGTTTGTCTCTGAACGCACAAAGGCAATAGTGCCTGCCACAAAAAATACCGCGGTAAATGCCCCGATGATCACTAGATCAACGGCGGGGGCAAAAAGGGTAATGTTTGCAGCGCCCGTGGTTTGATAAAATACCCCCCGGGCAAAGTCAATGCAATAGGTCATGGGCAAAAGGCGGCTCAGGACGGCCATGAGGCCCGTGGAGTGGTTCACGGGGATCAATGCGCCGGAAAGAAACATCTGAGCCATGGACAGCATCATAACAATCATGCTGGCGGTGCCGCTTTTGCGGATAAAGCCTATACACAGGAGGGCCAGGGAACCGGCGGCAAGGCACATAAGGGGCGATACTGTCAGGAGCAGCAGAAATTGTGAGCCGCTCAGGCGTGCGCCTATGCAAAGCCCCACGATGATGGATGCAAAAAATTGTATGTAGCTCATCAGGGAGGCGCCGATTATTTTTCCAAAGATGATGGCATACCGGGAAATCGGCGAGACCAGGATCTCCTGGGTAAAGTCATTTTCCCGGTCCTCAACCAGGGAGGTGATCCCCATCATGGTCATCATAAAGAGGCCGTTGACCAGCATCCCTACCAGCATAAACTGGTTAAAGTCAAAGCCCATATTGAAGCCCATGTTTTGGGACAGTTGGCTGCCGAACATCCCCAGCATCATTACCGGCCATATGATGGCCATGGCAATGCGGGGGGGCGATTTAAGACTCAGCATAAATTCCCGGCTTGCAATGGTAAGCACGGCGTTTGCTTCCCGGGCAGCTTTGTTCATGTGTGTATTCATGCTGCACCCCCTTCGGTAAGCAGGTTGATATAAGCGTCTTCCAGTGATCCCTGGTGCCGCAGTTCCTTTAACTCCTCAGGCGCTCCTTCAAAAACAATGCTGCCCTTGTTTATCAAACAGAGGCGGTCCACCTGTTCCGCTTCGTCAATATAGTGGGTGGTGAGGAATACAGTGGTGCCGCATTCTTTGCGGGTCTGGTTGATGTAGTCCCAGAGGGACCGGCGGCTTACCGGGTCAAGCCCCTGGGAAGGCTCGTCCAGGAACAGCACCTCGGGCTGGTGGATAAGGCTGCGCACAATTTCTATTTTCCGCTGCATCCCCCCGGAGAAAGTTTTGAGGGGCTTCCAGAGTTTGTCCGCAATACCCATAATCTCCGCCAGCTTGATGACCCGTTCCCGGTAACTTTTCGGCATCCAACTGAAAAACGGGCGGTAGCCGTACATTCCGTAGAGGCAGGCGTGGAGCCTGATGTTTTCCTCCGCCGAAAGGTCCATATCCAGGCTGGGCTTTTGGAAGATGATGCCCATATGGGCCCGCGCTTCCCGGGCATCCTTTTCAAGGTCGAAGCCCGCGACGCTAACGTCGCCGGAACTTTTCCCCAGGGTGGTGGTAAGTATCGAAATAGTGGTAGTTTTTCCCGCGCCGTTAGGCCCGAGGAAGGCGAAAAAATCACCCTCCCCTACAGAAAAACTAACATTGTCCACCGCCGGTTTTTCAGCGCCTTTGTAAAACTTGGTCAAATTTTGAACTTCGATTGCCGTTTTCATTTCGTATCATCTTCCTTTTTGCCATTTTTGTCGTGGTCATGGTCGTTATGGCCGCCCCAAAAGTCATGTAACCCATGGCGCTTTGCGATAAATTCCCTGCGTTCCTCATCCGACATCTGCATCCATTTTTCCCGAAACGGGTTGTTGTGCCCCCGCCCCCCCCCAGCAAGCCCTATTCCCGCAAGACGACGGCTTCCGCCAATGCCCCCGAAGAGGATACGGGCCAACGCCAAAAGCCCCACTGCCTGAATGTAGCTTATTTCCGGCAGGCCGAAAATCGCCGGAAATAGCCAGTTCCATAAGAGCAGTACGGCGCCACCGAAAAGGGCAATGATTACCAGGAAAATACCCGCATAGGGTAATCTGCTAAAAAAAAGTTTTTTCATTTTTTACTCCATTATAAGTCGCTTTAGCCTATCCCGCCGAAAGGCGGGTTCTTGTAAAATTGGAAGGGAACCGAAGGTTCCCACTACTCCTTACTTATGTAGACAAGCGAGGGGGGAAAATATTTTATATGCAGCCGGGAAATTTTTATTATTTCATATATATACTCTACATATAGCGTAAATTCTAGCAAATTTTGCCTAATCACCCCCCACCCCGCCCGATTAGCGGATTAAGCACTAGCAGTACACTATTTATGAGGGTAAAATGGTGATCCGTCCTAAGTATTTTTATAGGAGCAAATAGTGTGAAAAGATCGATGTGCGCACACTACGCAAACCCTTTGGGCTTGTTTTCCATTCTTATCCTGCTTGTTTTTCTCTCAGCCTGCCAAAACCCAAACCGGCCCAGCCCCAAAAACCCGGTAAGCATTACCCTGTGGCATATCTATGTAGAACAGATGAAAACCACGTTTGAAGGGCTGGTGGATGAGTTCAATGTAACGGTGGGCGCAAAACAAGGAATTGTCATACAGGTTGCAGCCGTTGCCAATCCCTCGGTGTTAAGTGAAAAGCTCCTTATGGCTGCCAATGGCGATCCCGGCGCCCCCGAGATTCCCGATATATCGGTGATATATCCGCCAGTTGCGGCAACCCTTTCCGCCAAAGGGCTTTTGATGGATTTTGCGTCCCAGTTCACGAAGGATGGAATCTCCCGCTATGTGGATGCGTTTATCGAGGCGGGAATGATAGACGGCCATCACTATCTTCTCCCTATCTCAAAATCTACCGAAGTATTGTATGTCAATAAAACCATATTTGACCAATTCGCAGGGGATCTGTCCGCAACACAAAATGGCGTTACCCTTACACAGCTTGAAACCTTCGAAGGAATTATTGATGCGGCGGAAAAATATTATGCCTGGTCAGGGGGTAAAACCTTTTATTATCCCGATTCGCTTTTTACGTACTCCATGATAGGCATGGAACAGATGGGGGAGCATTTGGTGCGGGATAGAAAACTTAACCTTACTTCCCCCGCATTCAAGAGGATTTGGGATACCTATTACGGGCCTGCCGCAAAGGGAAGGGTTGCCATTTTTAACACCTTTGGTGACTATCTGGCGCTAACCGGCGATGCGGTTGCCATTACCGGTTCCTCCGCGGGAGCAATATTCTATCCGGATTCCGTTATCCACAAAGATGGCACCAAAGAAGCGGCGGAATTTATCGTATTGCCCTTTCCTGTTTTTTCAGGCGGGGAAAAGGTTGCAATACAACGGGGTGTTGATATGTGTGTTATAAAGTCCACCCCGGTAAAGGAATATGCCGCTTCTGTTTTCTTAAAATGGCTTACTTCCCCGGAACAGAATCTGCCCTTTACCGCATCCACCGGATTTATTCCGGTGGTGAAACAGGCTTTTGATGCGACGTCCAATGTCGGGAATAGCGATAATGCAATGATAAAAAAAGCGCGTCTGGCCACCAGTACCATGCAAAAGGAGTATCGCTTTTATGTGCAGCCTGTTTTTGATGGTTTTGAAGCAATGCAGAAAAACTACATAAAAGAATTGCAGGACAGAGCTCTTGCCGCCCGTAACAACGGTGGCGGCACAGTTCCTGATGATGCACGATTTAATTTCATCACTGCTTTTAATGAGTAGGCGCCGCCGGCAATGATTCCCAGGACAAAAGTGTCTTTCAGCTTGCTGATTCCCGTTCTGGCTTTTACACTGGCCCTCGGCATATTCATAGTCCTTGTCTTGACCGGTAGTATCAGTTTTGGCAGACAGGAAATAAAGGAAAACATACAAGCGGAACGGAAACGTATTGCTCAGGGTTTGGAAAAGCAAATGGAGGACATTGCTGTGGAAGCCCTGCTGTTTTCCCAAACCTTATCCAGGAATATAGAAAACCAACTGGCCTACTCGGGCCTGACCATGGATGATCTATCCTATCATCCTGATATTCTTGAAGCCATAGAGGAGCATGAGCTTGCTCTGATCCTTCTTTCTCTGGACAAGGCAAAGGCATCGGGGGTGTTTGTGATACTGGAGGCTACGGTTAACCCTTTTCGCGGGGAAGAATACGCCCGTTCCGGTTTCTATATACGGAGCACGGAACCGGTCGTACAGCGGAATTCCTATAAACTGTACCTTCGGGGCTTTGCGGATCTTGCATTTAAGAATGATCTTTCTCTGCAATCAACCTGGGATCTGGAACTGAATATTAAGGATAAAGAGTACTATACGGCGCCGACGAATACTTTTTTAAAGAATCCCGCATTGCCCCTTTCCCGTTCCTATTTCTGGTCTTTTGCCGATGCGGTGGGCAGAGCAGAGCCTGCCCTGCTCTGCAGTGTTCCCATGGTCAGTTCTCAGGGAACCTTCCTCGGGGTATGCGGTTTTGAATTAAGCGAAGTGAATTTCAAGCTTTTTCACAGCCCCGGCACTGATACGTATCCGCAGCTCCACAGTATGCTCGCCTCCTTGAGCGGCGATAGTCTTAACTTGAGAAAGTCCTATCACGCCGGGGGAATTCACCCGAACAGGAAAAACCCTGATTCGCTTTCAGATTTTGTTTTTACAGACTCCTACGAGCTTATCAAACTCTATTCCGATAATTCCCCCTATGCGGAAGAAAAGATGGCCCTGGTCCTCGGTTTACCCCAGCAGGATTACCGGAGGCTGCTTGTTACCCGTAACGGGATTCTAGCGGCCATCCTTCTCCTGCTGGGCGGCGGAATACTTGGCTCCTACGTATTTCTCAACCGTTACTATCAAAGCGCCTATGCAGAGCGCTTAATAGCGCTGGAAGCCCAATTTGCCAAGGTGCCCCCCAATTTTGACAGCTTCGGCTTTTCCAAACGGGAAAAGGAAGTTTGTCTTCTTCTATTAAAAGGCTTTTCTATCCGGCAAATAGGCGGCCAGCTTTCTATTGCTTTTGATACGGTAAATAACCACTGCAGGAGTATTTATCGGAAGCTCGGTATCAAAAGCCGCAAGGAATTATTCCTGAAATTCGGCTGATACCGGCCTCATTTCCCTCAAAATCCCTTCTTTTTTGAAAAATGACATAAACGTGTCATGGTAATCCTCGTGTTTTTTTGGAAAATAGAAATCCGGTCTATGATCCTACTTTTTTTTCTCTATGCTAGACGTTACGCTTAAAAGTGCCAAACAAATGAAAAATATCCTAAAGGCCGCCCGGTTTTGGGCGGCAGCGGCGCTTTTGGGGGCGGCTGCAATCATCCTTATGGTTCTCGTTTTCTTTTTCTCCTCCCACCGGGCGGGGGATAGTCCCCTCTATATCAACCTGCGGGAATACCCCATGTATGGCAAAAAGGGCTTTGTTCCGGCGGATGCCCTGGGATCCCCGACGGGGCTGGAATGGCACGAAATCGCGGCGGCGGGAGACAGCTCCCTGGTGATCGTCAAAGAGAAGTTCCAGGGCCTTCCGCGACGGGTATTCCTTTCGCCCTTTGGGAACAGGGTGGAGCATTTTACCTATGTAATCCCTTTTGAGCTGGGTTACGACACCCTCCTTTTTATGCGGCAGAACATCGAAAAAGTACCGGGGCTGTTTATTGCCGCCCTGGGGGATAACTGGGAAATCTACCTTAACGGCCATTTGATTAAGAACGAGCTGCACCTGGATGAGGGGGGGGAAATCGTTTCCCACCGGGCCCAGCGGAAGGTACGCTTCCCCTTTGACGAGGATCTCCTGGTGGAGGGGGCCAACACTTTGACTATCCACCTGGCGGGGGATCCCAACCATGATAACCTGGGGCTCTATTACGGGACCCCGGTCTACATCGACGACTACGAAGCGATAGAAGCGGCAAGCAGCGAGACGGTGACCATTGCCCTGGTGGGCATTTATATCTTTTTGGGGCTCTACCATTTTATCCTGTTTTCCCAGCGCCGGGACGTGCGGTACAATCTCTACTACGGCGCCTTTTCGCTCTGCCTGGGGCTGTACTTCCTCACCCGGCTTTCGTGCATCTATACCTTTAGCCCGGATACCAATATATGGTCCCGTCTGGAATTTGCCACGCTGTTCTTTTTTCTTCCGCTGATTAGCTGCTTTTTTCAGAGCCTTACCCAGGGGAGGATTCGCTTGCCTGCTAAGGTGATGCTCTGGATAAGCCTGGCTATGGCGGCGACGGAGCTTTTCTTTGCCCCCCAGTACGGCGAGGACTGTATCAATATCTTTTATGCCCTGGGGGTAGTGGAGATCCTCTATATCTTTAGCGTCAACTTTGGGTACGAGTTTTTCTACCGCGCCTACCGCTCGTGGAAGGAAGCGCCCCGCCGCCACGATGACGGCAGGGCCTTTACGTTGGCGGAAGACCTCCGGTGGAACCTTGTGCACGAGCCCATGGGGAACCTTGCCTTTGGCATAGTGTTTGTGTTTATCACCGGCGCCTTCGACTTTATTGATTCTGCTTTTCTGAACTGGGGCATCCTGACGTCCCGGTATGGGTTTACGGTCTTTACCCTGGGGGCCGCCCTGATCCTTTCCCGGCGCTTTTCCGAGATGTACCAGGAATTGACCGGCCTTAATGCCTCATTGGAGACCACGGTGGAGCAGCGTACCCTTGCGCTGCGGGAGCAAACTGCCCTGGCGGAATCCGCCTCCCAGGCAAAGAGCAATTTCCTTGCCAACATGAGCCACGAAATCCGCACGCCCCTTAACGCGATCATGGGCTACAGCGAACTGGAACTGTATGCCGCCGGCGGAGATGAGCACAAGAAGGGCCGCCTGGAACAGATCCACCAGTCGGGGGCCATCCTGCTTTCAATCATCAATGATGTGCTTGATATTTCAAAAATTGAATCGGGCAAACTGGAACTGCTGCCCGTGGAATACGATCTGCCCAGCTTGATAAACGACACGGTTTCTTTTAATACGGTGCGTATTCGGGACAAGCCCATCAACTTTATCCTGGAACTGGACCACGACCTCCCGGTCAATCTGTTTGGGGACGAATTACGGCTGCGGCAGATACTGAACAACCTTTTAAGCAACGCCATTAAATACACCAAAGAAGGGGAAGTGCGCTTTGCGGTGGGTTTTGAAAAAGAAAACGATTCTGCTGAGGGCATAGTTTTAGTGTTTGTGGTTTCCGACACCGGCCTGGGCATTAAGGCGGAAGCCCTGGGCAGCATCTTTGACGAGTACGGCCGGGCGGACCAGGAGCTGAACCGGGACATCGAAGGCACCGGGCTGGGGCTGGCTATTACCCGGCAGCTGGTGGAGCTTATGGAGGGGACCATCACCGTGGAAAGTGAATATGGCAAGGGCAGCGTGTTTACCGCCCGGGTGCGCCAGAAACGGCTGGACGGGCAGCCCATGGGAAGGGCCACCGCCGCAGCCCTGGAGAGTTTCAGCTACCACGAAAAGCGCCGCCATGCGGCAATCAATTTTCCGCGGGTGGATCTTTCGGCGGCCAAGGTCCTGGTGGTGGACGATGTCCCTTCCAATATCCAGGTGGCCCAGGGCTATTTGCGCCTGTACCGGCTTGCGCCCGACAGCGCCGGCAGCGGCGAAGAAGCCATGGCCAAAATGGCATCGAAGCGCTACGACCTGGTCTTTATGGACCACATGATGCCCGGCATGGACGGCGTCGAAACGGTCCGCCGCTTGCGGGAAGGGGGGGACAACACGCCAATAGTTGTACTAACCGCCAATGCCCTTATCGGCAATGACGAGATGTTCGCTTCCAAGGGCTTTGACAGCTTCTTGAGCAAACCCCTTAAAGCGGCGGACCTGGATAAAACCCTCCTGCGCTTTATCCCCCGGGAAAAACAGGGGCCGGCGCTGGCGGAAGAAGCAGCTGCTGCTGTCGGGACGGATGCTGCTGTCGGGACGGATGCTGCTGACGGGACGGCTGCGGCTACGGGGACGCCTGCGGGGAACGGCGCACTCCCTGGCCTGGACGGCCTGGATACCACTGCGGGGCTCGAGCGCACCGGCGGCGAAGAAGAAGGTTATCGCTATGTGCTCAACAGCTTTTGTGAAGACAGCAAAGAACGCATAGACACCCTGCGGCACATACTGTTTCATTTCCAGCAGCTTGCGGCCGCTCCGGCTCCCGCAGACAGGGTCCAGACGGCGCCCACGGACCAAAGCTTTCTCTTTTTTGCTACCCTTATGCACGCCCTCAAAAACGCCCTCTTTTCCATAGGCGCCGACGCCCTTTCGGCGGAGGCCGGGGCCCTGGAAGCCCTGGGCAGGGAGGAGGATAGTGCGGGGATCCGGGAACAGGGCCCGGGTTTCTACGATTCCTTTAAGCGCTTTGTGGAACAGCTCGGCGCTGCACTAGGTTCTGGAGAAAAGTCTTGAAAAAGGGCCAAAAGTCTGGCTAAAAGTTAGGGTTTTTTAGATTGATAGCCGATACCCTGTTGGGCAATGGAGACGCACATGATACGCATACTGATTGTTGAGGACATGACCATGCTCCGGGAAGCATTGACCACAATACTTTCCGATGAGAAGGATATGCAGGTCGTCGGCGCCCTGGAACATGCCGGAGATGCCCTGGAGTTCTGCCGTGAGAACCGGCCTGACCTTATCCTTATGGATGTGCTTACCGACGACAACCTGGTAAACGGCGGTTCCCACCGGGAATTGGCGCAGGAAGAAAACAGCCGCACCCAAATCAACGGCATAAGCGCCACCCAGGAAATCCTGGCTGAATTCCCGGACACCAAGATCGTCATCATAACCGCCTTCCCGGAGATTACCTTTATCGAGGCCGCAAAAAAAGCCGGAGCCCATAGCTTTGTCTATAAAAACGTAAAGAACGATTTGCTCTTGCAGATAATCCGGGGAACCATGGCAGGATACGGCACCTTTCCCACCCATATCCCCACCCTGGCGACCCTGAGCCCGAAATTTACCGACCGGGAGATGCGGATCCTGCGCCTCCTTGCCCAAGCCCGGGATCGTAGTTTTATAGAGCAGGAACTCAGCATTTCCGAAGGCACCCTCAAGGCAGTTATCACCGGCATCCTCAATAAAACCGGCTACGATAGCATCATGCAGTACGTGGTATACGCCGTGGCCAACGGGCTCATTAGCCCCCACGGGTAAAACATAGACGAAAGTCTATATTTTACCTGAAATGTATAGACTAAAGTCTAGATTTTACCCCCAAAGTCTAGCCAAAAGAAACCGGTATTTCCGGTTAAACGCGCTATGCTTATGTATGAAAGCAATTTCTCCTAAGTGGAGAACTATAATAATAGGAGTATGTTATGAAAAATCTATGTAGATTCATCGTGATGACTTTGATGGTCGCCCTGGTGGCCATTTCCTGTGACCTCCCCGCCGCGCCGGAAAGCGCCCGGAAAGAGCCGCCCATAGAAAAAGGCAAGGGGAGAATCACCATAATCCTCTCCGGCACGGCTATAGCGCCGGAGACAGCCGGTCGGGCCGCTTCCCGGGCGGTTGCGTGGGCAGGCGATCCCACCATCCCTCTGTATTACAAGCTCACTTTTACCCATATCGGCGATGCTGATCATCCCGCCATCGGAAGTTACACCCGGACCCTGGGTGCGGTTAGCTCAGAAACCGTTACCCTGGAAGAGGGACCTTGGTCCATTACCGCCGCTGCCTATTTGAACGATACCTACGCACTCTCGGACCTGGTCGGCAATTCCACCACGCCCAAACTCGTCACCATTGTGCAGGGCGAAAACCCAGCCGCCAGCATCCCCATGACCGTGGACTACGACTACGAGGCGGGTCTTGGGACCTACTTCATCCACAACGAGGCGGAACTGCGGCGCATCGGGGCGGCCACAAACGGCCTTCTCATGGCCCAGACGAAAACCTACCGCCTGGTGAACGACATTACCCTTACCGCTCCATGGACTCCTCTCGGCGACGGCACGACCCCCTTTGGAGCCAAATTTTATGGAACAACCGATGGAACCAGCTCAGTTAAGCACAGCATCACCTTCTCCAACGCCACCGCAGGCGGCTTTACCAGCTATGATGGCCAGTACCTGGGCTTCTTTGGCCGTACCTCCACTGCGGAAATTCACGATCTTACCCTGGTCTACCCCGAAGGCGCCCTGGGCACGAAAACTACCGCTAAAGCCCTTGGCTTTAACCCCAGTGCGATTACGACCCAATACGTGGGGGGCCTTGTGGGGCTTGCGGAAAACACCACCATTGAAGGAGTTATCGTTTCCGGTGTTATCAATGTAAGCAATGCAAATACTTCGAACAATATAAGTGCGTTGAATGTCGGCGGGGTGGTGGGGGAACAGCAAGTCTCCGCGGCCCCCAAAACCCTCAGCAAAAGCGCCTTTAGCGGGGATATCTCCGGGAAGCTCGTGGGAACTTCTACGTTTGTGCTTAACGTCGGGGGTATCGCCGGCGGCCTCATAAGTTCCGGCGGCGTATTATCCACGGTGAGCGCCTCCTTTGCTAGTGGCGCCGTGCGTGCCGACGGCGTTGGCACGGGATGGGGGATAGCCAATGCGGGGGGCATCGTCGGGTTAGCCCAAGGCACAGCCAACGATCCTATTGAAAACTGCTATGTATCCGCCGATATTAGGGCCTTCGGATATGCGGAGACCCGCGCCGGGGGAATTGCGGGAAATAGCAGCCAAGCTATCAGCAACACCTATGCCCGGGGGACCGTTATCGCAAATGGCGATGCGGGGGGTGTCCCCTACCGGAACTATGCCGGTGGTATCGCCGGATACATCTCCGGCGGCACGGTCGACTACTCCGTCGCCCTGCAAACCACCATCGGTGATGATCATCCCACCGGCTCGAATGTTACAGCCAATATCCGTGCCATTGTTGGCCTTGATTCAGGCGCTACAGGTTTTGTGACTACCGGGGCCTACAACTACGCCGCTTCCGATATTAGCTTTTTCCGGTTGGCGGGAACCGCTGACATCTACAAAGACGGCTATCCGACCTATGTTCGTACCGGTTTTGAGACGGAGACTAATAAGAATAACTACTTCACCGTAGCCGCCCCCACGCCCGTATCTCCCGACGGCGCCTTGACTGTGGCTCCCTGGGACTTTACCACCACCACTGGCGATTGGCAGTACCTGGGCACGGCCTATCTCTACCCCGTACTGTCCTGGGAGACCGCAGCCCACACCCTCGACGGCATCTTGCCCACGGGCAGCTATGGGATTACGATCGAGTGGTAAGCAGGGTAGCTTGGATGGCGGTTATAGAAGGAACATCATGAAACGATATTTGTTACTGCTCTGCGCCCTGACCGCCGCCCTCCTCTCCCCCCCACGGGCGCATGCCCAAACGGCGGGGGAACTGGAGCGGCTCCTGGGGGCGCCCATCGTGAGCTACCAGGACGCGGCGTGGCTGGTCCTTTCGTCGGTGGAGGCGGTCCCCGGGGGAACCGCCCCCGCCGACGCCTACCAGTTTGCGCTGGACCGGAACTGGCTGCCCAAAAAGGCCACCGCGAACAGCGCCGTCACCCTGGGGGGCGTATCGCTCCTCATCATGGAGGCCGCGGGCATCAAGGGGGGGATCATGTTTACCCTGACCCACGGCAGCCGGTATGCCTACCGGGATTTGGTCTACCGGGGCCTGATACAGGGCCGCGCCTATGCCACCCAGAAAGTTTCCGGGGAGCGGCTCCTGCAAATCCTCGGCCGGGCCCTTGAATACACGGAAACCGGGGTTCGAAGGGGTCCATCAGTATGAACGCAAAAAGAGCCCTCTCAGGCCTATTAGTATTCCTGTGCGCGGTCATGGCATCTGCCCAGGATTTTGGCGTGGTGCTCAACCAGCTCCCGGTGCTCAGTAATGGTGATGAATCCTACGGCAGCTTTGAATACACCGGAACCGTGATGCCCTGGCTCGCCGCTCCCCTTGGGGAAAAGGGGGACCTCTACCTGTCCGGTGGCATCAGCGCAGAATTGGTGAACGAAGAATGGAAGCCCGTCCCGGAAGTCTACCGCTTCGAGTTCAGCTACGAACCTGCACCGGGCCTGCACCTTGATCTGGGCCGCTTGTCCTGGCAGGAACCCCTCCAGCTCGCCGCCACCGGCCTCTTTGACGGCCTGGCCCTCAGCGCCGACCTGGGAAAGACCCGCCTTTCCGTCGGCGCCTTTTATACCGGGCTCCTCAACAAACGGAACGCCTACATCGTGATGAACAGGGAAGACCTCGCCGACTACCACGACCGGGATGTCTACTTCGCCTCCCGGCGGCTGGTTTATGGCGTAAGTTGGGAGATACCCGCCCTGTTCGATACCGGCAGCGACCTTGCCTTCTCGGTCTTTGGGCAATATGATATGAACGATAGTGATAGTGCGGCAATCCATACCCAGTACGCTGAAGCCAAACTGGGCGTCCCTTTTCTGGATGATTGGAACGCCGATCTGGGCAGCATTCTGGGGATGCAGGAGACAGAAGACGCCGACCCCGCCATAAGTTTCGCCGCCGCCGCCCACCTGGTCTGGCTCCTCCCCAGCACGATGGAAGACCGCATACGCTTTGGCGGGGCCTTTTCCTCCGGAGCGTGGAATGACACGGTTACCGCCTTTGTGCCCATCAACACTGTGGCCCAGGGAAAGGTACTGCGGCCCCGGCTTTCCGGCCTGGCCCTGGCCGAACTAGAATACGCCGCGCGGCTGCACAACACCCTTTCTGCGGAAATCTCGGCGGCCTATCTTTTCAGAACCGATTCGTTTACCTATACAGACAGCGACCTTGACCCCGACTCCCTTTCCCCCCTCCTGGGGGGCGAAGTCTACGGCGGCCTTACCTGGGTACCCTTTACAGACCTTTCGTTCACCCTTGGCGGCGGCGCCTTCTTCCCCCAGCTGGGCAAGGCCTTCCGCAGCGATGCGGATCTTAAGTACCGCGTTTCATTAGGAATGATTCTTTCATTTTAGGAGTAAATACAAATGATGGTATGCAAAAAAGAAATATTGTTACTGTTGGCGCTGATCGGTATAGGGTTTCCGGGACACAACCTTTCAATCTTTGCCCAAGAAAACGCTTTTATCCGGGAAATAACCGGAGATGTAACCCTCAAGCTCCCCAACGAAAGTGCATGGACACCCGCCGCAGCGGGAGATACCCTGACGAAGAACACCCTGATATCCACGGGCTTTAAAAGCAGCGCACTGATTGCCCTGGGAAACTCCACACTAACCATACGGCCCCTTACCCGTTTAAGCCTGGAAGAAATCATACTCAACCAGGACAACGAAACAGTATCCCTGAACCTGCAAACCGGAAGAGTCCGGGCCGATGTGGCGCCCCCCTCGGGAGGAAAGACCGATTTTACCGTGCGGAGCCCCTCGGTAACCGCATCGGTGCGGGGAACCTCCTTTGAAATGGATACCATGAACCTCCATGTTGACAATGGGCGGGTCCAATACTCCCTTGCCAATGGACGGAAGGTCTTTGTCACCAGAAGGGGAAATAGTTATTTTGATGAAGCAAACAACCGGGTGGTATCGCCCTTTGAAGCCGCCGCCCAGTCCCTGACGCCCAGCCTGCCCATCGCAAGCGATTCCGGCGCCTCAAATGGGGACCGTGCCCCCATTATCGGGAACAACGCCAGTACCTTAGACGGCGATTTTAGAGTAGGCTTTGAGTGGGATTAGGAAAATTGTAAAAAAAACAGCTATCTGTAGACGAAAGTCTGGATTTTACCCCCAAGGCCTAGCCGAAAGAAATCGGTATCTCCGGTTAAATGCGCTTTGCCCTTACCCTGGTTCCTTACTGTGCCGACAGGCCTGCTATTGTGTATACCCGGACGGTACTTATCAAGCCGGAAAGTACCGGAACCCTTACTGATTTGCCGCCGGGGGATCTGGTCATAACGGTAACAGTGGGGACGGGTATAAAAAATTTGGGTGAAAACAGCATGATAGCGCCGGTGAGTTTTTATTACCGTACCAATACTCTTCTGGTGCGAAATGTGTATCAGGCGGAAAAAATTTGGGCGGCCCATGACGCTGCATTTACGCCCTTCACCGAAGAGATGTTTATCTACACAACTGCGGCCTCAAGCCGGGACCGGCGTCTGCCAAAAAAGGAAAGCGGCAAGTACGAAGTGACCCTGTATTTTACCGCCCCGGCAAGCAATACGGCCATGACCGACACCCCGAACAAGGTTACGATAGCGGATATTGCCTATGCGAACCTTGCCGGCGGGGAGACTATGAGTTACCGGAGAGAACAAACTTTTACCCTGACGGCTGCCGAAAACACGCTCAATTCCGCAGGGGCGGCCTACCTCCAGGCCAATTCGCTGACCGAAGCCTATAAGTTTACCTATACCTGGGATACGCCGCTCGATTCGGGGATTATCCGCTTAGTCGTGCTGCCTTACCGCGATACAGGCACAGCCGATGTCTACACCGATGACGGGGATATAGCCCCCGATACCTGGGGAAACGCCGATGCGGAGGGGCGTTTTGTTACGGTGGTTCTGGATAATGCTGCGCCTTCGGGAAGCGCAATCCTGAGCTTAAGCGGCTATGCGCCGCCTGTGGATAGTGATGGCGGGTATCCCCTTTACAACTATGGAACCAATAAAGAAACTATGACCCTCTCGGCGAATTTTAATGGCGTTGCCGATAACGGCAGTGTGGGGATTATTGCCGGTGGCGGCGTCCATGTACAAGCCCTGGACTATGGACGACAAGATAAATCTGCAATGGAAGTATCAGATTGAAGTGTTGTCCGGGGAAGGGTCCTACGAAAGCGGGTGGTTCGGATTTAACGCAAGCGCGCCTGCGCTGGATTTATCGGGGGCAATACCCAATGCAAAAAACATAGTGCGGACTATCAGGCTTAAATACAAGGACAGTCTGGGCAATGAAAGCGGCTGGAATGATTCGGGGGTGCGGGTCAGTTACTACGAGGCGGACTTATCCGCCATTAACGAATGGAGCGCGAAGTACGACGAAATCAACAATACCATCACGGTAAACTGGACCATTCCCACGCAGTCCGATTTTGACCATACGGAATTTATCTACTCGGTGAACGGTGTAAGCCAGACGCCGATAAGCATTGACAAGCCGGGAAACAGCTATACCTTTAGCGGGGTTCCCCATATCAGTACGGCGAGCCTTCCTGTTACGAACATCTACGGGTACACGGTACAACTTGAGGCCCACAGTCTTTCTTCGGGGAAAGATCCGGTGGTGGTAAAGATATGGAACATACCGAGGATGAGCGTGAGCAATACTGCCCCAGCGATAGAAGTAAGCACTGCCGCGGGCGACAGTAATGATACTGACGGTACAGTAAGCCTTGCGAATATGAAGGTGAATAACGAAAGCAAGCAATATGTGCTGGTCAATGATATTGCCTTTGCGGCGGGCTGGACGCCTGTCGGTACGGGGGCTGATACAAAGGCCTTTCAGGGAAAGTTCTACGGCAACGGGCATACGATTACCGTGAACGGCATTTCGGCCAATGTACCGTATACCGGAATCTTTGGTTATGTAAGCGGGACAACGGCGGAGATCCGCGATCTTGAGGTACACTACAGCGCCGATACCACTGCCTGGGCAAGCGCAACGCACATAGGCGGCCTTGCGGGTTATGCCGGCGAGGGCGTAAAGATACGCAACGTAACGGTAAGCGGTGCGGGGGCGCTTAAATACTCAGGCAGCGCTGCTTCCTATATGGGAGGAATTGCGGGAGAACTGGCCGGCAAGGGATCGCTTATTGAAAACTGCTATGGCGGCCTTCCTTTGAACCTTTCAGTCACCGTCACAGGCGATCATCGTGTGGGGGGTATTGTGGGAAACCTTGATACCGCGGGTATTGCCGACTGCGTCTGGACGGCAAATCTTGACGTTCCCTCAAAAAGCGGCGGGACTTTGTATGCCGGGGGTATCGCAGGGTATTTTACTTCAACAGCAACAGTAACGGTAACTGATACGGTAAACGATACGCCAAGGATAAAAAACGTCAGGGCGCGGGGTAACATCAGCGTTAAGCCTGACAATGTGATTACCTCTGTCGGCGGTTTAATCGGACAAGCGCAGGCCTCCGACAGCGTTATACGCCCGCTTATTGATGATTCATCCTACGAGGGGGACCTTATCAATGTGGAATGTAAAGGTTCAGGGAATGATAATGTGGGCGGTATTGCCGGACAATTCGGCAAGGACGCCGATATTACGGTCATCGGCCCGGTGATTACCAAATCCTTTTCACGGGCGGGGGAAATATGCTTCTCCGAGTTAGTCAATGGCTTTACCGCTTTGGGGGGATTTATCGGCGCTATGTACAACACCCAGATCGAGGGTTGTTATAGCGAAAGCCATCTGAACATGCCTAAAGCGGAAGCGGATAAGCTTTATGCCGGAGGGTTTATCGGGTATATGGAAACGGCTACCAGGACGCAGAGCAAAATTATTTCCTGCTACGCCGCCAACGTGGAGTTAAAGATTACCGGAAAGAGCCCGCGTGTCGGCGGCCTGATTGGATTTTCCTATGGTTCACTGGGTGCGGATGTAACCGTCAGCAGATGCTACGCCACCGGTTCCGTCAGTTCATTCGTCACCGGTTCCACTAATACCGGCGGTCTTATAGGCTATGCGTCCAATACGGCCATCAGCGAATCTTGGGCTTCCGGCAATGTCGAAGCCAGAGGGCCGGATGGCAATAGCGGAGCTATATACGCGGGAGGTTTGGTAGGCAATTTGGATAGGGGCTCAAATATTAAAAACTCTTACGCTCTGGAGGATGTACTGACAGACGACTCCTTTAGCTCTGGTACGGGCAGCAAACCCTACGCGGGGGGCATCGTGGGTTACATGAACACGGCCTATGGGGTGTATAACAGCTTCGCTGAGGGCTTGGTAACGGCCCAGACGAAGTCCAGTTCAGCCGTGTACGCTGGAGGCATTGCGGGATACCGGAATAATGGGGACATACAGCACTGCGTTGCCCTGGGCGAAACTATTATCGCCAAAGGCACAAGTACCTACAAAGCCGCTTCGCGGGTGTACGGCTATCCGGATTCTACCGACACCGTCTTGAGTGGCAATTACGCCCCCAGCGGAGGGCGTACTGATTTTACGGTCCGCAGCCCTTCGGCAACCGCATCGGTGCGGGGAGATATTTATGAAGAAGATGGGGTTTGGCTGGACGAATGAGGAAGATATGAATATTTTTGTATCGGTAGAAAAATTATGCGCTTTTTTTCTTTTCTTTCGGTGGGCGAAACCAGGAAACGGTTATATGTTCCTATAAATACATGAGGTGTATGTCAATGTCTGACATCAAGATGTCTAAAAGAGCTTGCCGTATCGTTTTTATCACCATGCTCTCTTGTTCGGCCTTTGTCCGGCTTTCGGCCCTGGATCTTTCCTTGAAGCCCGGGGGCTTTGTCCTTATCCCTCTGGGGGACGGCAATAAGAGGGCGGTATGGGCTTCAACGAATACAAAAGTCCGGCAACAGGTAACCTGCAATTATATCGATTGGGCGGAGGCCTGGGGCTCTATTACTTTCCCCTGTCCCGGCTTTTTACGGCCCTTGATGCCGGCCTGGGTGCTTTTTGGGGCCAGGGGGAAACCTCAAGGACAGCTGCGGGCTTATGGTATCGTTTCGGCGGGGAAGCGGGTTTCCGCTTTACCCCTGCTTTTACCCTGGCGGCGGACGTAGGGTGGCAGCAGTATCAAAACCCCGGCGACCGGGGCGGTGCATTTATGTCCGGCCTCTATGCGGGTCTTACGGCGCGTATCACCCTTGAACTCGGGGAGAAGTCCGGGAGCAATGGGGTGGCGGCCTCTCTTACCCAGGACGGCGGGGTATACCCGGTTTTGCTTTCCTTGTATCAAAATAATGAAACAGGTAGCATTACGATACGGAACAACGAGAACGCCGAAATCCGCGATGTGCGGGTAAGTTTTCGCGCAGGCCGGTATACTGCAAGCGAATACCAGTGCGGAACCATCAAACTTCTGGCAAAGGGGCGGAGCGCGGTGCTTCCGTTGTATGCGGATTTTTCCGGCGATATGTTACAGTTTACCGATTCCGGCAGGATTTTAGGCGAGATTGTGATCCGCTATTCTTTTTTAGGGAAGGAAAAAGAAACCCTGGCGGCAGCTTCGGTGCAAGTGTTGGAACGAGGCAGCTACCCCGATGGGGACGCCGCTTCCCTTGCAGCATTTGTGTCCCCCACATCGCCGGAAATTTTGGAGTTCTCCAAGAACGTGGCGGGCCTTGCACGGAATGAGCGGCGCACGGGGCTTAACGATAAAATGCAATTTGCGGTATGGCTCTTTGAGGGGTTGAAATCCTTTGGCCCTAACGTGAAGGCCGCCACAGATCCGGCAAATCCGGCGCAGCAGGCAGCGGTGCAGTTTCCCTCACAGACCTTGGCGTACCAGGCAGGGACGGCGCGGGACTGGGGGCTGCTCTATGCCGCCTCTCTTGAAGCTTCGGGAATTAGTGCAGCCTTTATTCCCCTGGACGAAACAAGCGAGGGCGGATTCATTGCTGCAGTGAATTTGGGGATTAGCGAGGCCCAGGCAGCTACCCTGTTTAACGGTTTAGACAAACTTTTGGTCATTAATGACACGGTATGGCTGCCCGTTTCCATGGGCAACCTTAACGCAGGGTTTGTCGCAGCATGGGATGAAGCGGCAGTGAAGCTGGGCGCGGTATTTGCGGCAGCAGAAACGGTTGACTTTATAATGCTCTCCGATGCCTGGGCGACTTACCCTCCGGCGCCTTTCCCAGCCTTTGGGGTAAAGATTGCAGAGGCCGATACGGCGCTGCTGCGTACCGGGGCGGGGGCGGCGCTTACCGCGTACATTGCCAGGGATATACAGCCCCTTATTACCGCCGTCAATGCCCAAATCAGGCAATCGCCTGAGGCTGCTGGGCAGATTGCTGCCTTATATAACCGCCTGGGTCTTTTACAGATACGAGCCGATAATACATCTGCGGCGCGAGCCGCATTTCAAAGGGCTGCGGATATGGGAAACGAAGCGGCGAAACGGAATCTGGAAAATTTGAAATGAAAAAAAACTATAAACCCGTGAACCACGCCAACAGCATTACTTTTTTTCTTTTGTTCGCGCTGTTCGGGTCCTTGGTGGTTACTTCTCCTCTTTTCGCTGAAAGCGAATTTAAGCTGCGCCTTGCGCCGCGGCTTATGGTTCCTGCAGGATCTTCTTATTTTGATCCGGGATTCGGGGCCGCCGCAGCTTTTGACTGGGATTTTTTACAATGGTCTTTGCCGCCCCGCTTAGGCAGGGATGTAAGTTTTGGTGTGTTTGCCGGAGCCGCTTATGCAAGCATAGCGGCAGCGGCCAATGGAAACCTCACCATGATTGAGGGCAAACTTGGCCCTTCCCTGCTCTGGCGGATTTCTGACCGCTTGACCTTTGGGCTTGATGCAGGCGCAGGGGTGTATAACTATTCTTTTAATGGGACAAGCGCGGTGAAGCCCCTTGCGGGCCTGGGGCTTTCGGCATATTTTCATCTCCTGCCTTCCCTTTCACTTTACACCGAAGGGGGCTATACCTGGCACGGCTTTTCGGATACCCAAACGATCCACGGTATAAACATCGGCCTTGGGCTGTCCCTCAACCTGGGGGAAATACTCTGGTCCCAAACACGGGTAAGTGGGGAACGGTTAAGGCAGGAACTGATTTTCCCGGTGTCTTTTGCATGGTACGAGAAAAACAGCATTGCTTCGGTTCGGATCACCAATAACGAAAAGAACGCCATTACCGATCTTCGCCTTTCCTTTATGCTGGAACGCTACATGAACCAGGACTATCAATTTGCAACCCGTACACGCCTCGGCCCCGGGGAAAGCGCAGAATTTCCGGTAACCGCCCTATTCAATGAGACCATGCTCGACCTGACGGAAAACATAAACGCCAATACCCGGATTACCCTAGAGTATAGAAGCCTGGGCGCAAAAAAAACAATGAGCTTCCCGGCATTCATGACCATATACCACCGCAACGCCTTTACCTGGGACGATGACCGCCGCGCCGCTTCCTTTGTGTCCGCCAAAGATCCGGCAGCCGCCTACTTTGCCAACTTTACTGCCCAGGGTGTGGAACGCTTCCTGCGGGAAAACCCCAGCCGCTTTAGTGCGACCCCAAAAAACATACTGCTTGCCGCTGCCTTATTTGAAACCTTGAATTTATACGGTATAAATTATGTGGTGGATCCCTCATCGTCATTTATCGAACTGTCGGAAAACGCCTCCGCTCTGGACAGTTTGAATTACCCCTACCAGACCTTGTTCTACCGGGGCGGTGACTGCGATGATCTTTCGATTTTATTCTGTTCCCTCCTTGAAGCCTTAGGGATTGAAAGCGCCTTTGTTACGGTGCCGGGGCATATCTATATTGCCTTTGACGTCGGTGTGTTGCCGGAAGACGACGCAGTAAATAAGGGGCAACCGGTGAAGGGAGCAATTGAACAAGAGGGGCGCTTGTGGCTTCCAGTGGAGATTACCATACCTCATGGCGGCTTCCTGAACGCAGTGGAAATTGGGGCGCAGGAGTGGAATGGTGCAGGCGGCGCGGAAGATACCGGCGGCGGGGATCAGAGCGGCATACGCGCTCTTTACCCCATGGGGGAATCATGGCAGGTATACCGGAGTGTGAGCGTTCCGGGGGCCGGAGACCGGATGCCTGAAATGCCCGATGAAGAGGAAATTCTCCGGGCCTTTGCAGATTCAATGACAAAGTTTATTAGAAAGTAAAAGAAGGCCAAATTCAGAGAATTTTTAGCTTACGGTATGCGAAGGACCAGGCGGAAAAAGAGAGGGCAACGCCGGGACTGTAGGCGAAAAATGTCGATATATCTTCGTCTCCAGCGCATTAAAAGAAAATTATTTTTTTACTAGCTGATATGTTCTGTTTTTATTGGCGCCGATTTTTTCCAGAATACCGGATACACTTAATTTTCCTAATATTTCCTTTGTCTAGGACAAAGCTTTGCCGGTTAAACTACTAGCTGTTTTTGCATCAATTTTGCCGTTTTCTTTGAGATACGGAAGTATTAATTCTAAGAAATTCTCTTCCGCCGGGGATAATTTATCGCCGGTTTTAATATCCGCTACGGTCAACAAAACGGTGGTCTTAAAGATGTCTCCTTCCAACAATTCCGGTTCGCTGCCGGAATAGATTTTGGTATATTTATAGAGGTTCCTTACCCCGGAACCTAATTGGTCGGCCAAGCCGATGTTTACAAAAAATCGGGCTAAAATTGGATTCTTTGGATAATCAGCCATTCCTGGGCTATGGCAGATGCTTTCATTTTGTCCGATGTTCCTGTGCACCGGGTTTTTTCTTGTTTTTTTGTAATTGGGTCCATAAAAATGGCATACCAATTACCCCCGGGTTTCCGCTGCCGCAAATAATAAAGGCGCATTTTTTACTCCTTTTGTACAAAGTTTTGTACATCCGAAGAAAAACACGCCTTTTGTGGTGGTAGTGCTTTTTACACCAAATCACATTTCCTTACAACGTAAGGAATTAACTCACTTTGGGGAGTGAAGGATTCGAACCTACGAAGGCGTAGCCAACAGATTTACAGGGCCGCCTGCGCCTCAATCTTTAGTGATAATTGTAAATCACAAATGAAATTAAGTCAATCACCATTGGTCTAAATTGGTCATAATTGACCTAAATTTTCTCATACCGTTTCTCACAGGTGTAGAAAAACTATGAGAAAGCAGAAATTGTACTCTACCGATAGCCTCATTTCTCACCGGCGTAGATTGCTGCAATAATTCAATGTTCTATATCAGTAATTTCAACAACCTTACCCTATGCCCATTCAGCAAGCTCCCGGTCTAAATCTTCAGGGTCATAATTAATAACCGGAATATTCTGAACGGCAAGGAGAGCAGTAAAATCATAGAGGCATATTCCGCAGAACTCCGCCCCCTGTCCAAGGGTCAGCTTGCCCTGCTGATACATCTTTGTAGCGTATTCTTTCCGCATTGACGAGACAACCTCATCCATGGACATATTCAACGAAAGCCATAAATCATCGGAAAACAATATGGCTGCCTGCGGCATACTGAACCTCCCCTACTGGGCATACCATAAATTTATCATGTTTTGGCTCAGGTTGCAAGGCAGGTTGATAATTCTATATAGAGAAATAGTATTAGCAAAATTATCAGGGAAAATTTACAGTTTTCAGGACAGAGAGACCTAGCAAGCCTCCATCGTAGAAATCTACGGCAATCCCCGCCGGATGTTCTAGTCCTGAAATAGATGGGGGTCTGAAGGGCAAATTTGAGGGATCTTTGACTACTCCGGATATATAAAATACCAGTATATGATAATATTAGTCATGTATTTGGATTTACCTTAACGGCATACATGACCACTTCCACGCTTACGTATAACTCACCCTCTTATCCGATTGCCCTTCCTTCAAGTGATCGAGAGCTAAGGATAATTCAACAATTTCATCATGGCATCTCCAATAATGCATTCGAAAATTTGCATTAAAACGGCACCGCCAATACCTGTCTTTTCCACGAATACGCGGACGTCCTTTTTCATCATCCATAGGTTCATCGTTATCTACTGCAAAGCCATTATTCTTTTTTATAATAACATCAAATATTTGATTCGCAGAACACCCTTTTTTCACTATTTCAATACACCCTTGAAGAAACTCACTTCCAATTTTTACCTTTAATGGTTGATTTAATAAGTCTACAATTGTAAAAATGTCTTTATTGTTTTTTTCATTTTTGAATTGATAATTTCTAATTTTAATAGCCATATCAAAATCAGAATCACTAATATTCATATTAAAAAAATCATCAAAAGTAATTGCATTTAATACTTCTGACAAATTTGTAAATATTTTAATTTTTTCTGAAATATCCTGAGGAGGTTTAATATTTTCCATGTTTTCAAGCAAACTAAGAAAACGAGTGATATGAGCGGATATTTCAATTTCCTCGCAATATTTTTTATTTAATAAGAGATATTGATCGCCAAATTTCATTTTGCAATATTTTTTAATAAAAGCTATCATACTAACAGAATAGATAAAATTATTTTTTAATGCTTCATCATAATCACTATATATGCTATTTGGTAAAATATTTGTTCTATCGAGTTTGTCAACGGTTAGCTGGAAATATTCTTCAAGCCATAAATTAGGGTTGAATAAATCATTAACAGCTTTAATAATTTCCTTATGGGGAATTTGCTTATTTCCATAAGTGTCAATGAGATTCCAGAGGACTTCATCAGTTGGATATATTCCTATATTTTCCAGAATTTTTTTTGCATCTTGGCTCAAACACAATGAAATCCAATCTTCCGGCAGTAATTGCGAAAGATTTATAATCATATCAAAATACAAATTTGCCTGTTCTCTGGTACATTCATTCGATATTGCTAATACTTCGGTATCTATTGTAATAGTAACAAGTTTATTCATCGTTTCTATCTCTGCTTGAATTTCGCTTTCTGGAAACTGCTGAAAGTATATCCCGGGCAACTTTCTGCGATTCATCAAAAAAACCTTCCGGGTAATCAGACATCACAGCAAATTCATTAATTTCTATTGGGCGGAATTTAGTAATAGTATTGGGTTTTTCAACAAAATATAGTTTTGTTATATCCTGGATGGATTTATTTCGGCTGTCGTCATGAACTATTGGAGACGATGCTATACGGAATCTAATTCGGTCTATTATGTATTCGCTATGTGTTTCAATTATGCACTGCTTGTTTGCAAGAGCAATTGATAAAAAGAAATCCGCAAGCCTGGTTTGAACGCTTGGATGTAAATGCAATTCAGGCTGTTCCACTATAATTGTAGCATCCCCAGGGGCAAGCAAAAACATAACTACGATTGGAAGAACTTGACTAACACCAACGCCAACATTAGTTAGATCACAAACCGGGCCATTTTCTTTCATTTTGATTTTTAACTCATACCCCTGCTTTCCTTGATCCTGGGATTCCACAGAATGCGCTACGCCGATATATTTAATCCAGTCATCAACCGCTTCGATTAATCTTACCTCGGTTGTTTCTATTTTTATTTCTGGGCCCGTAAAACAAGCTGATGGTATATATTTAACTGGAATGTACCGACCAATAGACAATACTGCAGCGGTGTTTTCACCCTTGATACCTACATCATAGGGATCTTCAATATATTTGTTTAGATATGAAAAGTTTGGTCCTTCGCGTAAAGGGCCAAGATATCTAAAATTAGTTGCAAATGATTCAAATAAATACTGAACAGAATGACTTATTATTTCAGGCATTGGGACTTCTTCCAGAGTATAATCTTTGATAAGGATATCATAATCAACCTCATCATCCGCTTCCCGTTTCCAATTCCAATGTTCAATCGCACTGCCTATATAACCACTCAAATCATTTCTTAATAAGATATCAGCCACTTTTTCTTGTTTCAACGGCTCCAGGTCTTCAACTATTTCTTTTAAATTTTCAAAAGTAAAAGAGAGCCTGGCTTTGTCTCCGTCATCTAAAATGCTGAAACCAAATACTTCTTCTAATGCTCCTTCTTCCCATTCAAGTAAATAATACAAAACTTCTGGAAATAAATAATCATTTTCAATCCATGAATAACTGGAGGGATAATGATTATCTATTGTATTATCATCTTTCTTGATAATACCTTTAAGCTCATAAATAAAATCTTGGGTTATAGATTCAGTTTGTTCGATTTCACAAAACAATGTACGGGGAAGGAAATGCGCTAATTCACAACCGATTAATTCCTGTCCGACATTTAATTTTTTGCCTTTTTCGTCGTTAATTTCAATATATTTTAACCGTCTCTTTTGCCTTATATCTATTATATTTGGGTTCTCGTCAATTTCATTTTTTTTAAAATTTCTAATTATAATTGAAGTATTGGAATCATTGCGTTTTATTTTAAATTCAGTAGATAACAATATTGGCTCAACCTGTGTTAAATGATAACCTGGCTGTTTTGGTGAAGAATCTGCATAAAATGAAATTGAGCAAGCAATTTTTTGAATGTTACCTTTAATTGAATTTTTTGGTGGTTCACACGAGAATGCCAATTCAATATTTTTCTCTTTAATATTAAATGATTTTATATCGTTAAATTGACCAAGGCTAACGAGCGGGCCATTTAATATAACAGGACGAAGTGGGAATCTATTTGACAAAGTTTGGGCAATAAGCAATATGGACTGCAACAAAGTACTTTTACCGCTACTATTGGTCCCCGCAAATATGGTTAATGGCCCAATGTCCAGTGTGGTTTTTTCCTGTATTGATTTAAAATTAGATACTGTCCATTTCTTAATCATTATTTTTCCCTTAATGTCCCTTTGGTATAATTCAAATTTATCATGTTTTAGTCCAGGGTGCAAGGCAATCCCTTCCCTTTCACTTTTTTCAGGATAGCGATATCCGGCAAGTCTCCCCAGCATAGAAATTCACGACAAACCCGGCCAGATGGTTCCAGTCCCTGAAAAAGATGGGGGTTAGAGGACAAATTCTGGTAGATTTGAGATTTACTATAATTTATTATGACATATTTTTGAAATATGTCATATTCATAGATCAATTTTGGCATAGTTTGCCAACCTTTCATCTGAAGTTTCTAGCCCAAAAACCTGATTTATGATACGATTACCAAAAGAAGGGCCAAATGGCTAAAGCTACCTTATAAAAGAGGGAGTACTATAACCTTGATTTTGTTTCCCTGGAATTCGAGGGAATTAAAAATATGGCGCCTTAAAAACAGGAGATGAATAAAGTGGCCAAACGCGCCCCCAAACCAGTCAAAGAACTCTCCCTCGAAAGCGTCCTCTGGAATTGCCGGGTAGTTTTGCGGAACAAATGCAACAAGCCGACCAACCGGGACGCCGTATTGGCCCTCATCTTCCTGAAATTTGCCGGTGACAAGTTTGAAAAACGGCGGCAGGAGATAATCGCCGAGGAAGGGGATATCCCGGTTTTCCTTGAAAAACCTTCGTTCTATCTGGCTTCCAATGTTTTCTACCTTAACGAAACCTCCCGCTGGTCCTACATCGTAAAAAATGCAAGCGATGATAAAATAGCCGTCATGCTGGATCAGGCAATGGCAGACATTGAAGATAAAAATGAATCCCTGAAAGGCGCCCTACCCCAGCGGTTTTTCTCCAGCCTGGGGGTAAACAGCAAGGATATAAAATCCCTCATCGACGAAATAAATAAAATATCAGAAGAACGGTTCCACGAAAAAGATTTAATCGGACGGGTCTACGAATATTTTTTACAACAGTTCGCCATGGATGAAGCAAAAGAAAAGGGAGAATTTTATACACCCAAGGCAATTGTCAATCTGATTGCCGAATTGATAGAACCCTATAAGGGCAGAATCTATGACCCCTGTTGCGGTTCCGGCGGCATGTTTGTACAATCCCTCAAATTTGTAGAAAGCCATAATGGCAATAAAAATAACATATCCATCTTTGGGCAGGAATCCGATCCCGATACCCGCAGGCTGGCTAAAATGAATCTGGCCATACGGGGCATATCAAATAACCTGGGGGATAAAAATGCCTCCTCCTTTACCGATGACCGGCAAAAGGATTTAAAAGTAGATTTTATCATGGCGAATCCTCCCTTCAACCTTAAGGCTTGGCGTGGTGAAGACGAATTAACCAATGATCCCCGCTGGTCAGGCTACGGTACTCCCCCGGTAAGCAATGCCAATTATGCCTGGATACTCCATATACTTTCCAAACTTGATGTGAGTAACGGTATAGCGGGCTTTCTGCTTGCAAATGGCGCATTGGGAGCTGGGGCGGAAGAATACAATATTAGGAAACAACTTATTGAGAATGATAAAATAGAGGCAATAATTGTTCTGCCCCGTGAAATGTTTTACAGTACCGATATATCCGTAACCCTATGGATATTAAATAACAATAAGAAACCGCGAACCTTAAATAAACGAAAATTGCGGGACAGACAAAACGAAGTACTTTTTATTGACCTCCGCACATGGAATAAAAATGTATACGAAAAAAGTTATGTCACCTTTGATGATTCACAAATAGCTGCCGTCAAAAAAATCTATACCAATTGGCAAAGCGCCGAAAAGGGCTACAAAAATGTTCCAGAACTCTGTAAATCCGTAAAAATAACGGACATACGAAAGAATGATTATTCCCTTGTGCCAAGCAAGTATATTAAGTTTATTGACCACGATTTGGATATAGATTACCAGAAAGAAATGAAAAGAATTCAAAAAGAGATGAAGGATATTTTGAAGGAGGAGAAGAAATCTCAGGAAATGCTGGAATCCGCTTTTAAGGGAATCGGATATGGCATTAAATAAATACAAGCTGGGTGAACTTATTGAACGTGCTGACCGCAGAAATACAGATTTAGAGTATGGGGTCGAGGATGTTCGGGGCGTTTTGAACACCAAAGGATTTATGACAACCCATGCCAACATTGAGGGGCGTGCGTTGGACAGATTTCAAATTGTATTGCCTAATGAGTTTGCTTTTAACCGCAGAACAACCCGAAATGGAGAAAGATTAGGCCTCGGTTTCAATAACACAGACCGAAACATCATTGTTACTGAAGATTATGTTGTCTTTAAAATCAAAGAAAATGCGAAAGATACGCTTCTTGCCGTATATCTCTATGTCTTTTTCTTAAGAGATGAATTTGACCGTTATGTCAGATACAGTTCGTGGGGAAGTGCAACGGAATTCTTTAACTGGGATGATATGTGCGATGTTCCCATAGTTCTCCCTTCCTTGCTTATCCAGCAAAAATATGTAGATATTTATAATGCCATGGTTCAAAATCAGAAAGCCTACGAAATTAGCTTTGATGACCTTAAATTAACTTGTGATGCCTATATTGAAAAATTGCGCCGTGAATTTCCACATACAGCTATTGGTCCTATCATTGAACAATCTGATGAACGAAATGGCGATTTAAAATTTGGATTAGATTCATTAAAAGGTATTTCTATCAATAAATGTTTTATAGAAACAAAAGCTGACATGGAAGGAATAAGCTTGGCAAGTTATAAAATAATATACCCGGAATATTTTGGCTATGTTTCAGTAACATCCAGAAATGGTGGAAAATTATCATTTGCGCATAATAATTCAGATAGTACCTATTTAGTATCTTCAACTTACATCGTTTTCAAAATCAAAGATAAAAAAACATTGCTACCTGAATACTTAAATATTACTCTTAACCGATCCGAATTTGATCGCTTTGCACGATTTCATTCATGGGGTTCTGCTAGAGAAGTCTTTTCTTTTGAAGATATATGCGAAGTGGAAATACCTATTCCTAAAATTGAAATTCAGCAGGATATTGCCAATATATTTAGAACCTATACAATCAGAAAGAACATCAGCGAAAAATTAAAGACCCAAATCAAGGCGATGTGTCCCATTCTGATAAAAGGTGCTCTTGAAGACGGGGAGAAAAAATGAAGGAAGATGACAACACTCCCATTAATCAAATAATCATCTATCAGAAAGATAATACAGTTAAGTTTGAAGTCCGCTTGGAACATGAGACCGTATGGCTTACACAGGTGCAAATAGCCGATTTGTTTGGCACACAGAGACCAGCCGTTACAAAGCATTTACGGAATATTTATAATTCCGGAGAATTGGATGAAGATGGCACATGTTCCATTTTGGAACATATGGGTAACGATGCAAGCCAACGCTATCAGACCAAATACTATAACCTGGATGCAATTCTTTCCGTAGGATACCGGGTAAATTCGATTAATGCAACACATTTTCGCCAATGGGCAAACCGTGTGCTTAAAGATTATCTGCTCAAGGGCTACGCAATAAATAAGCGTTTTGAGCGTATTGAACGGCAAGTCTCGAACACAAAGCGGCGTCTTGTAAAAACAGAGGAAAAAATCGAGTTCTTCGTAAAAACTGCTTTGCCGCCAGTAGAAGGTATTTTTTATGACGGTCAAATATTTGACGCATACACGTTTGTTGCCGACTTGATAAAATCCGCAAAAAAATCAATCGTATTGATAGATAACTATATTGACGAAAGTGTTTTAACTGTTTTATCCAAACGAGCCAAGTCTGTACAGGTTATTTTATATACCCCGGAAATATCAGCGCAGTTACAGCTTGATATAAAAAGACATAATGCGCAATATCCATCGGTCACAGTCAAAACTTTCAAAAAATCCCATGACAGGTTTTTAATCATTGATGATACAGTATATCATATTGGCGCCTCGCTAAAAGATTTAGGCAAAAAATGGTTTGCTTTTTCAAAAATGATGCTGGATGCCGCCGACTTGCTAAAAAGGCTTAATAAACCATGAAAAAATTTACCGAGCAGGAACTGGAAAAAGCCATCATTGAACTCTTTGCCGAAGAAGGATATACCCCTGTTTACGGCGATTCTATCCACCGAAAATTAGATGACATATTGCTGGAAGATGATATTCGAGCATATTTGACTCAAAATTATTCAGCCGAAGACTTAACCGAAAACGAAGTAATCAGAATTATCAATACCATAAAGCTAATTCCTGCATATCCATTGTATGATGGTAACAAAGCCGCATTTGTCTTGATAAATGAAGGGTTTGATATTATCCGGGATGATTCAAAAAAACAAAATGTCCATATTAACCTGATCGACCTTGATAATTATCAAAACAATTCCTTCAAAGTTGTTAATCAATACAGCGTACAGGGTGAGCGGCTAAGGCGTCCCGATTTATTAGTCTTTATAAACGGTATCCCTGTAGCGATCTGTGAATTCAAAATTGCGATAGAAGAAGATAAAACGATTTACGATGCATGGCAACAGATTCATAATCGATACACCCGTGATATTCCCAAACTGCTCAAATACAGCTTCTTGTCCATGATTACCGATGGTGCAAACACAAAATTCGCAAGCATTTTTACCTCCTATGAATACTATTATGCCTGGAATAAAGTAAATTACGGGGATATCGTAGAAAATGGCATAAGCTCATTATTTACCATGATAAAAGGCGCCTTTGCCAAAGACCGTATTATTGCCATACTCCGTGATTTTGTTTGCTATCCTGATACAAATGATAAAGCGCAAGCCATCATCTGCCGTTACCCACAGTTTTTTGCCGCGAATATGATGCTTGAAAGCATAAAAGAACACCTAAAACCACAGGGAGATGGAAAAGGCGGAACCTATTTTGGAGCCACCGGTTGTGGTAAAACCTATGCCATGCTTTTTCTTGCCCGGCAGCTTGGATTGCGGGAGCGGGAGACCTTCCGCAATCCAACAATTGTTATTATTGAAGACCGGGAAGATCTTGATGATCAAACTTCTGAATTATTTGTATCCTCAAAAACCTTTTTGCATGAAGATAATGTTAAAAGCATAGAAAACAGAAAAGATTTACTGAAAGAGCTTGGAAATCGTGAATCAGGCGGTGTCTATATTACCACCATACAAAAATTCTGTGAATCCATCGGCCTTCTTTCTCCCCGTACTAACATCATCTGTATTTCCGATGAAGCCCACAGGACCCAAATTAATGAAGGTTCAAAACTTAAAATAACCGAAAAGGGCGTCCATACCTCCTACGGTTTTGCAAAATATCTCCATGATTCATTTCCCAATGCCACCTATGTCGGCTTCACTGGTACACCCATAGACGAAACCCTGTATGTGTATGGCGATATCGTCGCCCAGTATACCATGAAGGAATCCTGCGATGACGGTATTACCGTACGTATTGCCTATGAACCCCGGCTTGCCCGGGTTATCCTTTCCGAAAAACAGGCAAAGGAAATACAGCAGTACTACGATAAATGCATTGCCGACGGAACAAATGAAAATCAGGTAGAAGAAAGCAAACGCGCCATGAGCGAGATGAAGAAAGTGCTGGGACATCCTGAACGTTTAAAAAAACTTTCCTTTGATATTGTGAGTCATTATGATAAACTTTGTTCTGAAAAACCGCTTATTGTGCAAAAAGCCATGATAGTCTGTGCCGACAGGACACTTGCGTATGAACTCTATAAAGAGATTATCACCATCAAGCCTGAGTGGAATATAAAGAAAAAATCCGACAATGAAAGCGCTTTATCAAAAGAAGAAACAGAAAAATTGATCCCCCTTGAAAAAATAATACTGGTTGCCACCAGGGACAAAGATGACGAAAAGGCCATGTATGATTTATTTGGCGACCGGGATTACCGCAAGAAACTTGACAAACAGTTTAAGAATAATAACTCTAATTTTAAAATCGCAATAGTGGTTGATATGTGGATTACCGGGTTTGATGTACCCTCCCTGGCGGCCATGTATATCGACAAGCCAATACAGAAGCATACTTTAATCCAAACCATATCACGGGTTAACCGGGTTTTTGAGGGCAAAGATAAAGGGCTTGTTGTTGATTATATCGGAATTAAAGATGATATGATGGAGGCGGTCAAAAAATATTCCGGTACCCAGGGAAGCCCTATTGACGAGCTTGAAATCTCACTTGGAATATTCAGAAACCACCTTGATTTAATCTCAAAAATAATGCATGAGTTCAATGCGGAAAAATTTTATACCGGGACTCCCCTGGAAAGGCTTGTCTGCCTGAATAACGCCGCCGAATATGTCCAGATAAAAAAAGACATAGAAACCCGCTTTATGGGACTATCGCTAAAACTAAAGGCAGCCTATGAAATATGTTTCCCCTCTGGCCAACTTTCAGACCAAGAGACTTCCCAAGCCCAATTCTACCTTGCCATAAGGTCAATAATCTACAAACAGACAAAGGGCAATACCCCGGATGCCGAAACCATGAACCGCCATGTCGAAGAAATGGTACAAAAAGCCATAAGCTGCACCGGCATAGAAAACATCGTCAATACTGATAATACCGAAGATCTTTTTAGTGAAGATTTTGAAAAACAGTTGGCAGAAATAAAGATGCCAATCACCAAGTTTAATGCCCTGATAAAACTTTTAAAAAGGGCAATCAAGGGATACGGTAGAACAAACAAAGTAAAAGCCATTCAATTTGATGAACGTTTGAAAAAAGTCATAGAATCCTATAATAACCGTGATAAGCTTGTCTTTACCAGCGAAGTCGTTGCGGACTTTGTTGACAGCCTTTCCGATGAATTAATTAAGATTTTGGGTGATTTGCACGACGATAGGACTTCTTTTGAAAAGTTGGGCATAAGTTACGAGGAAAAGGTTTTTTACGACATCCTTGTTGCTGTAAGGGATAAGCACCAATTCCACTATGAGGAAGAAAAATGTATAGTGCTTGCTAAAAAAATAAAAGAACTGGTCGATGAAAAATCCCAATATACCGATTGGGCTGTCCGGGATGACATTAAAAACAAGCTAAATAAAGATTTAACCGTACTCTTGTATAAGAACGGTTATCCCCCGGAATGGGATGAAGAAGTATTTGAGCAGGTACTTGAACAGGCTGAGAATTTCAAGAAATATAGCGGTGAAATAGACGATGAAGTAAGCTATAAATCAACGTCTGGAGACTATGGGGCCAGAATGGCAGCTGATTCGGGAGAGAGGGAAAAAGATGTTTAATAAAGGTTCAGAATGGAATAGATGGGATGTTCATATTCATACTCCCGGAACAGCTCTGAACGATCAGTTTAAATGTTCTATTGATGACTTCATTGATGACGTTAATAAAAAGTCTAAAGATGTTATAGCACTTGGAATCACAGATTACTACTCTATAGAAAATTATATACAAATTAAAGGAAAATTTGAAGAAGGAAAATTTGAAAATGTTAAATTTGTATTTCCAAATGTTGAATTTCGTCTAGCCATTCCCACCGATAAGTCGTCTGCCATTAACATTCATTTATTATTTTCGCCCGAAGATGCTAATCACATTGATGAAATAAGAAGGAACCTAAACAATTTAATTTTTAATTATAAAGGTATAAATTATAATTGTAATAGAGATGGCATCATCCGGCTAGGGAGTATAATTGACAGTACAATAATAGATGAAAAAAAGAAATATGAGATGGGATTAAATAATTTCCGTATAGAGTTTAGTGAATTTGTTAATTGGTATGATAGTGACAAATGGTTAAACGAAAATTCTTTGATTGCAATTTCTGCAAAAACCGGAGATGGATTAAGTGCATTAAGCCTTGATGGTGGATTTGCCGCATTAAGAACAAATATTGTAATAAAATCGCATATATTATTTACCGCTTCTCCTGCTGATATCAAATATTGGTTAGGTGAAGGAATTGATTCAGAGGACATAATAATAAAAAAATACCAGGGATTAAAACCTTGTATTATTGGATCGGATGCTCATGCCTTAGATAAAGTATTAACTCCTGATAATAATAAGTATTGCTGGATAAAAGCGGAGCCAACTTTTGAAGGATTTCGACAAATATTGTATGAACCAAAAGAAAGGGTCTTTATAGGTGAAAAACCTCCGACATCTTATAAAGATAATTATTTATCAAGTATACATGTTCCAGAAACGTATTGGTTCCCTGAATTTGAAATACCACTTAATAAAGGTCTTGTTAGTATAATCGGACCGCGCGGTTCAGGTAAAACGGCCTTATTAGATTTAATTTCGATTGGATTAAATTCTTACGAAAACAGTGACGCTAGTTTTATCGCCAAAGCTGATAATTTGATTGACGAATTAAGTATCTATTCAAAATTCAATGATAGCAATGATGTATTACGTACTGATTTTCGAGATAATTGGGTTAGCGATTCTCCCTCGGCAAGATATTTATCGCAGCAATTTGTTGAAAAACTGTGTTCTTTAAATGGTGCAGAAAAAAGATTAATCACAGAAATTGAAAAATTCATATTTTATGAATTGGAAGAATTTCAAAGAAAAGGTACTGCTAACTTTACGGATTTGCGAAACAATATTTGTTTAGAATATGAAAAAGAAGTTATTGAGTTAATGGGTGAAATAGAGTTATGCAGCAATGAGATTACCCGAATTTCTGATTTAAAGCAATCAGTACCATTAAAAAATAACGAAATCAATACATTGGAAAAGGAAATAAAAGCAGTAATATTACCCATAATTGATAATGATGGAAAATATACAACCACTATCAGACAGAATGAATTAGATGTAGAAATTCAAAAAATAATTGTTGAATTGAAAGACGTGAAAACAAAAATAGATTTGCTGGATGAATTAACTCGTTTAATAAATCAATACAATCAAAATCTTTATGAAAAAGGAAATGAACTAATCAATAAGTTGTCGCCATTTAGTTTAACCGAAGAAGAAAGGCCATTATTTTTAATTTCATATTCTGATAGCGCCTTAACCGTGTTATCTAAAAGACGAGAAATATTATTTATAGAGTATAACAAAAAATTAGGAAAAGGTGATAAGCCGGAAGAAAAAACTTATTATTGGTATAAGAAGGAATTAGAAACTATTGCTAAAAGCTTGGAAAATATCACAATAGAGGAGAGAAAATACATCGTTTTAAATAAGCAGAGACAAGAAAAGTCTGTTAAAATGCAAAATATTAAGGACGAAATAATTAAAATCGATCAACTAGATATTAATTACCAACAAAATAAACGATTGGAAAAATATAAACAAGTATTTGAGGCCATAAATAAACAATGTCTTGCTTTATCAGAATTATATAGTCCGTTAGAAAGAAGCCTCAGAACAACTTACAATGAAGATATACCGTTATCCTTCTATATTAGGATCAATGTTAATTTGAAAGAATGGGGTGATCAGGGAAATAAAATTATAGATTCAAGAAATAAAACTCAATTAAAGGATGATGGAGGATTGTACGAAGTTGCAAAAAAGTGTTTGTATAGTTCATGGAAATCGGGGAATCCCAATGAGATACTAACTAAAATGAAAGGGTTTATAGATAAATATATTACCCATGAAGTACGAAAATTATTAGGAGTGGGCTATACAACAAATGATTTAGCGAAATGGCTGTTTTCAACAACCCATATATCAATTGATTATGATATAAAATATGAAGGTGTATCTATTGAAAAATTGTCTCCAGGTACACGGGGCATTGTTCTAATGATACTATTCTTGAAAGTTGATCGGAATGACACTAGACCTTTATTGATAGATCAACCGGAAGACAATTTAGATCCTGCCTCTGTTTATGAAAAATTAGTACCATATTTTAATGAGGCCAGGAAACGACGACAAATAATTATGGTTACTCATAATCCCAATTTGGTGGTTAGTACAGACTCAGACCAGGTTATTGTAGCAGATTCAAAAAAAATCGATGATGATAAATTGCCAGTATTTTCATATGTTGCTGGAGGATTAGAAAATAAAATAATTATAGAAAAAGTATGTTCAATATTAGAAGGTGGAGTTTTTGCCTTTGAACGCAGGAAAAAGCGTTATTTTAATAATTGATAATCTAGTAAATCATAAGGAGTATTTATTATATGAGTGAACTGATTGATGAAAGAATAACTATATATGAAGCCTTGCAACATATAAAAGAAGGCAAATATGTAATGCCAGCATTCCAAAGGCAATTTGTTTGGAATATGGAGCAGATTGAAAAACTTTGGGATTCTATTCTTTTGAATTATCCAATCGCTACATTTTTATTTTGGCATGTAGACGATGCAAATGTGACATGGGATACATATTTTTGTAACTTTTTATCTGATGTAACGTTTGACAGTAGAAAAGCAGCCGACAGCGCAAATTATGAATTGACAAGCATTAATGTCAAAACTACTGATACTGCGATATTGGACGGGCAGCAAAGATTGACATCACTCTATTTATCATTATTCGGAGAAGCTTTCATACGTCCGAATTATGCAAGAAGAAAAACAGGAGAGAAGATCCTAACCAAGCTCCTCATTGAATTGAATAAGAATAAGATTTCCACAGACGAAGAAGAATATAACAGTAAAAAATATGACATTAAGTTTAGTGAAAAAATTGGCATAATAAGCCCAACACAGTTTGACATAAAGGATATTCTTAACGATAAATTTCAAAATGAAAACACACGGGAAAAGGCTGTCGAGGATACTATAGAAAATATTCCTGTAGACAGCAAGGATTATGCTCGGAACATTTTACAGTTATTGTATAATAAAATATTTATTGAAAAATTGGTTAGGTATACTGAAATCACAGACATGAAGCAAGACGATGCGCTTGAAATGTTCGTAAGATTCAATAGTGGAGGGAAGGCACTTAAAAAGTCCGAAATTACGATGTCAATTCTAGAAGCATACTGGCCAAGTGCAAAAACTGAATTCGGAAAAGTGCTTACTGGGTCATATATAGGGTTTGATTCAGACTTTATTATTCGATCAGCTCTAATGTTGTATGGTGATGTTGTTAAATCAAATATCAGTAAAAAAATTGCAGAAGATTTGAAAAATGATTGGAGTGGCTTTAAAAGAGCATTAATGAATTTAGAAAAATTGCTTAGTGAATTAAAAATTGAAGTTAGCCGCTTCTCAAGTAGTTGGAATGTGCTATTGCCTATTATTTATTATGTATATTTAAACCCAGATTACAGCAACAATATTAAAGCCGTTCGAGCGTATTTACTTAGAGCAATATTCTTTACTTATTTTCAATCAGGCACAACAGGTAAATTGCAGCAAATGAAAAGCAATATCAATAGCTTTGATAACGAAATTACTATTGAAATGCTTGATCAAATGAATGACTTGCGAATTACTGAAGGAAAGATAGAGGATATTCTCAATTCAGAAAAGGGAAGCAGAGTCGCTGGAGAAGTGCTATATTATCTAAGCCTTAATTGGAGGAATAAGACTTTTAAATACGAACAAGACCATCTTCACCCTGAAAATAGATTTGACAGTGCTAAACCAGTTTCCGTTTCATTGGAAGACTGGAAAAAATGGCGAGCAAATCGTAATAGACTTCCTAATCTTCACTTACTTGAAGGCAGAAGCAATGGTAGTAAAAACGATTTAAGGCTTGTGGATTATTACAATGATATGAATTATGATCAAAAGATGCGGTTTTATGAAGAAGCTATTATTCCGGATGATGCTTCGTTTGAAATTGTAGATTTTGAAAAATTCTATGAAACACGGAAATTATTAATTATCGAAAAGATTCGTGCTCTTTTAAGATAACTAGATGAAAAGAAAGGAAAATCGGGCTATGAATTTACTGGTACATAAAATGATTAAATTTATCGACAACACTACTGGTATAACCACAATTGAAAGGATTATATCGACCGAAAAGACAAAGACTTATGGCTAATAACATGGAATCCAACCGCCTTGAATACAAGCGCGAAGCCGACAAAGGTGATAAGCTCGAAAAAGCCGTGGTGGCTTTCCTTAATTACAATGGCGGCGGCGAAATACTCATTGGCGTTGACGATAATGGCTCGATTGTCGGAGTTACCAATTCCGATGCCGAACAACGCAAGATTACCGACAGGCTCGGTAATAATATCCGCCCGAAAATTTTGGGGCTCTTTGATGTAGTTGCCGAATAAATGGACGGCAAAAATATTATTCGCATAGTTGTATCAAGCGGAATGCAGAAACCCTACTATATCCGAAAAAAAGGAATGACTGAGGACGGCTGCTTCATCCGGGTAGGTGCCTCTGCCCAGCCGATGACTGAAGCAATGATTGAGCGGCTTCTTCAGCATAGACAGGCAAACTCCCTCTCCACCACTCCAGTATCGCGGCAAAAGCTGACCTTTGAGCAACTTCATATCTATTACAACGAACTCGATTTAACGTTGAATGACCAGTTTGAAGAAAATTTGGACTTGCGTACTGGCGACAGCTCGTATAATCTCCTCGCTTACCTGTTAGCAGACGGCAACGGCGCGTCAATTAAAGTCGCGAAATATGCGGGAACTGACAAAATTGACCTGATTGAAAATGAGGAATACGGCTATCGCTGTTTGATAACATCGATATATCGTGTACTTGATAAGTTGGCAGTCGAGAATAAGACCTTTGCAAAAATCACTCCACGCAACCGATTAGAACGGAAACTTATCAATCAGGTTGCTCTGAGAGAGGCATTTATAAACGCCGTAGTTCATAACGACTACAATTTAGGTTGGCCCGTCGTTGAGTTCTTCTCCGACAGGGTGACCATCACTTCTACTGGCGGGCTGGTGGAAGGCTTATCGCAGGAGGACTTTTTTGCCAGTCGTTCAATGCTCCGCAACCGTGAACTTATGCGTGTGTTCAAAGACGTGGAACTCGTCGAAGGCTTGGGTTCCGGTATGCGGCGCATTTTGGAAGCATACGACCGTTCCGTATTTGAAATTACCCCAAGCTTTATCGTGGTGACATTCCCCTATGCAAGTGATTTTGAGAGAAATGAGGACGATGGCACTGTAAATGGCACTGTAAAGACCGATTTAAGCGAAACCCAAAAATCAATCCTCTTGCTGATAAACGCAAATAAGGGAATCACAATCGATAAGATGGTAGCCGAAATGGCAGTGAGCCGGCGAACGATTTTACGCAATATAAAAATATTGACCGAAAAAAATATTATTAAGCGAGAAGGTTCTGACAAGACAGGACAGTGGGTTACTTTAAATTGAATACGAAGTATAAGAAAAGGCGTATTGAGGAAATGATTTTATGCTATCCAAACCGCAAACTTTATATAATATTGCAAATTGGCGGCAGCTCAGGAGGTATGGGTTTTTTCTTCTGATTCCCGGAAAAAAGCCCTTCCATGCAATCCAGAGCAACGCCAGATGCAAATTGATAAATCCGTTAGGGTAAGCGGAATTTACCTCTCTAAAACGAAAATAAATATCCATTTGTTTAAGTGCTTCTCCTCTATCATTTCTCAATTACAGATTGAAATTCCCAATTAATTATATTTTCAACACCTGTTGAGACATTTTCATTCGTCTGTGAAAATATATCAGCAGGTATGAAAAAGGTTTTTGTAATTTGATTTTTTGAATCCAAGGATAAATTTTCCCAAAACGTTGGATTGAAGGCATGATTTTCAAATGTAAGAGTTAATCTAAATAACATATCTGGTAGTGATTTTCCATTTTTAATGGATCTGATCAATGAATCTATTAATTGATTACAAATTTCGCTGCTTGATTTTAACCATACAATAAGAAAGCCCCAGCCGTTTTTCATTGGCGCTGAACAAATCGTCATGGAACTTAATTCAATGCTTAAATTGGCAATATCTTGTAGTAAATTTCCTTCAAAATCATAGTCAGGATTGATGATACCTGAAAATGCCATATTGGGCTTTTGGCCCGAAGTGAATAGCAAGTATTCAATATTGGAAAAGTTCTTCTTTTTTAGCAATTCGTCATATTCCTTTTTAAGGTTTTTTAAAAGTAAAAATCCGCTTTCTTCTCCTATTCGAATTAAAGATAGATTTTCCTTTATGGCCTTATTATTCACTTTAGACAACATTTGAGAAAAATCGTTTAATGCATTTTCTTTAACAAAGTATTCTCTGCATAGAGAACGGTAGGAATATAAAAACACTTGTTCATCAGTTGGTTTTAGTTCGGCAGTATCAATTACTTTAAATAGTTCTGTATCATGTTTTCCGCAAAATCCTAAAAAAGTAGACACTTTATTTATACCTCTTTTATCATAGGTGCTTTTACCTGCATTTTTGCTAAGGGTACTATAGTCATGTACCGGTACGATAACATGGCCATTTTCAGCAATTACTTGCAACATTTTCTTATTCTGAATAGAATGGGCATTAATAATTTCCGTACATCTATTGCCGCTATCATAATGGAGACATCTTCCTTTTAGCTTGCTTTTTTTCATAATATTTAATATTTCTTGTATTTCCAGTAAACCTGTCGCATTGAGAGTATGTATGCCTTTATCAGTCGTGTCATTGGGTTCACCATAAACTAGTCCACAAAACCCGGTTTCTTTAGCTGTCTTAAAACATTTCAGCTCATGCTCAGAATTTATAAAATCGGATTCATGTACCAACATGGAAGTAATTACAATATCTTGTATTGAGAAACCATATACACCTGCTTTAAATTGCGCCTTTAATAAAGCATCTTCTGGATTGTAATCATTAACCCAACATGCATAAAAAACAGTGTCAGCTTTAAAGTTTACATCATTAGGATTAGCTTTCAAAACCATATAATAAATTTCTGTATTCATGTTAGATAATTTCCCCCATTATCAGGTGACTCTCTTCTTGCTAAAGCATATTCGAATTCCAAGATAAGATCAATAAAAAGGAGAGAACTCTCTCCCACAGTTTGAGCCTACAGATTATAGAAGTATCCCCTATGTGGAAGGACTTTTTATCAAGAAAAATGGCGATTTGTATATTAACGGCTCAAACGCTTATTTACTTTCAGGGGAGTTGGCTACATTACTTACCGAAAGGTATATTCCTATCGAAATTTTGCCGTTTTCATTTTCGGAGTACCTAGCTATGAAGAAATTGTCAAATCTGCAAAAACCGACACCCTGTGCCGGACCTTCCGGTCACTTCGTTCCCTCCAGGCTCCGGCACCGCTCTCCATTTTCCGCCCTGATCCTCTAGGCATAATCACCAGAGCTTAGAGGATATGGCAGACCAAAACGACCGTTACTGTTAAAGGGAGTGTGGGTGCCGGGGTTTTTTACGTTGGTCCGAAGGGCCAGCGCAAAAAATGGCGGCAGGACCAGCATCAAAAAGACAAGACACCTCTCGTACTAAGTTCACCCCAAGCCGCGCAACCCTCAAGATCATCGTACTCCGGTAGTGGTTTAGGGACGGCATCCATAGTCCATCCCCCTTGCCGCTGAAATAGCCTTTTGTCAACAGGTCCAAAAAATTACAAGTTCCCGGCGTCAGCCATGCTCAGCTGAGAAAGTGCACTTTTTTGCAAGATATTGAAGTTTGCCGGAGAGTGATCCTTACACGCCCGGACCATTTTGGTTACCTCAGCCGCATCGCAGGGGTTGAGCTTTTGCCCTGATAGTATTGTCAAAATCCTGCTTTTTTGCTAGTGTTAAAGTAACGGAACAGTTGGTTGGGGTATTTCCGGCAAGTTCCCGTGATTTATGAGGAACAAGGATAGAATCTAATGGGATTTAAACAAGATATAGATAAAATAATCGAAGGTAACCTAAAAACTTATAAAGATAATTCCGATAGATTTATTGCCGATTATAACCATGAATATGAATTGACAAAGGAGTACAATGGTAGACAGCTATTAGAACTCCTTCAAAATGCAGATGATGCATCCTCTGCTGAAGTCAAAATCGCTTGGAATAAAGAAAACAGAAAACTCACTATTTCAAATAAGGGTAATGAGCCATTTCAAGTAGGTGGCTTAAAATCTCTAATGCTCGCAAATTTTAGTAGCAAAACAAAATTAAATTATATTGGGAATAAGGGTTTGGGATTTCGATCTATATTGAACTGGGCTGAAAAGATAAATATTCGTAGTAATGGCTGTATCATATCGTTTTCTGAAATGATCGCTAAAGATGTGTTTAACAATCGACTTGCTTTGTCAAAAGAAGCAAAACAAAAAATAAGGGCAGAGAGAAATTTATCGGAACAAACAATCCCCTTTCCTATATTGGCAATTCCAGACGTTAAAGAAGTATCATTAGAAAATGATTGGACTACTGATATTGATATTACATATAGAAAAGAATTTGAAAAAGATATTGAAAACCAATTGGCAGAATTGCGGGAAGAAATATTATTATTTCTTAATAATATTAAAAAGATAACAATACAGAGTGAGTCAAAAACAATAGAGTTTCAAAGTGAAAAAAATAAGTCTGGTAATTTTGAATCAATAACCATAAAGGGGAAAAAATGGAAAGTATTCTCCAAGGAAGATATGTTGCCGGATGAATATCAGGATAAAAATAAAAATGAGGTTCAAGCCTACAATCTCAAAGTTGCTTTTCAGGATGATTTATCCGATGACTATGGGAAACTATTCAATTTTTTCCCAACACAATTATCTGTTTCTTTGCCTTGTATAATCCATGGAACCTTTGATTTGAACAGTAATAGGAACCACTTGAATGAATTAAAAATAAACTAATTCATCCTGGATGAATTAGTGCAACTGTTAAAACATTGTGCTCTGTTTCTAGCTGATCAACACATTGATTGGCGTCCATATAAATTACTCAGTCCTTCATCCTCCTCCTCTGATTCAAAATTAATAGAGAGATTTTATAAAAAATTAGACGATTTAAGGCAAAAAGAAAGTATTTATCCTAGTGTTGATAAAGACACAAAATATAATATACGTGAAAATGCATTTTATTATAATGATGATTTTAATGGTTTTTTTGAGAAGAATTTTCCCCAGGTATTCCCGGGATTAACATTGCCTATTACTGATAATGGTATACATGATATTAAAAACAGGGTTTTCTCCCATGAATTCTTAATAGAAAAAATTGACAAGCTGTCAAAAACAGGAATGAGTATTCAACTTCGCTCAGACCTTATCATTCAGCTTTCCGGTATTATTGAATTCAAAGAAAATCAAGAACGTTTTTCACTTTTGATAAATAAATTTAATAAAGTAATAACAAAGGATGACTTGGCGTTCACACCCGTGTTAAGTTCGGAAGAAAATCTTGAAATTCCAGCATTGGTAAAAATCGATTTTATGGATTTTGATTTGTATCAGTTATTAATTTTAAAATTGGAAAATAAATTTGATAAAAATGAACCAAAAAACAGAGAATTGCAAAGAAGCATAAAATCGGTTGTTAATTTGCAGCCATATGATAGTAACAATGTAATTGAAAAAATAATTACAGGTACAAATGCCGCATTAAAAAATACTTCTAATGCTGAAAATAAAATTACTTATATTAAGGAGATGGTGGCGGCACTGTATAGTAATTTTAAAAACATAGAAAACCGACAAGAAAAAGTAAAAATCGCAGTTCCTCTTATTTCAAAGGAGAATACCATATGCAATTCGGAAAATTTATATTTAAGTGAATCATATCCAAGCGGCCGGCTGACAGAAATCATTTTTAAAGACATATTCCAGGCTAAGGAATATTTGCTGCCAATTAATCTCTGGAAAATAAATGATGATGATCATAATTTTATTGAAAGCTTCTTTTTATGGCTAGGTGTTAACAGATATTCAAAAATCGTTACCTTTGATCTTCAGAATAATTGGCTCGAAAGCGATTATATTGATTTTATTTTTAAAAATGGAACATATCGTCCTGAAAACTTTGACATTAACAGAATAAAAAATTCGATAGTATCAAAAATAGACGGATTTGATAAAATACAAAAGCTGGATATTAACAAAATAATATTGCTGTCGTTAAAGGATTCTTCAATCAGAACACTGCTTGAGACTAATGATGAGAAAATAGATTGGTATTATAATAAAGGACGGGAACCAATAATAACAAATTTTTCTTATATTCGTTATCAATTTATAAATGCTAATATTTTTACAAAATACATTTTAGAAGCAGGGAGCGATGATTTAAATAAATTAATAAATCAAGATTTTATGATAGACTATGAATTTTTGAGCAAGTTCGGAATTAACAAAACCGAAATAAAATCAATTCTCATAAAGCTAGGAGCAAAAGAATTTTTTAATGAGCTATCCCCTGAGAATATATATAAAATTTTAAAAGAAATACCTCAAAAAGATGAGGCTAAAAAAGGTAAGGCTACCCAAACAATTTATAGAATGGCGTTGGAAGTTTTGGTTGCCCGGGAGTCAACTTTTCCTATACCGGAGGATATACAATATTTTACGCGAAGGGCAAAAGTGGAGGAATATAAATCGAGATCAGATGTTTATTATACAGATAATTCTATTTTACCCAAGAAAATATTAAATACCCTGCCTATGTTAAATTTGCCTAAAAGAATTGGAGAAGATAATGTAAAAAAATATTTTGGCGTAAATAATGTCAAGGAATTTAAAATATTTATAGAGGATGAACAAAGCGTAAAATTTAATCCTTGTGATAGTGATTTAAACAAATGGTTTGATACTATAAAACCTTATATACTTGCATATAGATTGGATCCTCCAAATCAAAAAAAAGGCGTTGCGGATAATGATAAAAAAAGAGAAGATGCAAGGATATTAAAATCATGTAAAATCCATGTTGTGACCCAATGTGATTTTCGGTTTAATAATAATAGAGAAACCCTTGAAGAAAAAGAATTCATAAATATAAAAGATATCTTTTACTTTAAAGAAAGTTCTATTCTTAACATAGATGGATTAAAAAAGGATTCTGAGTTTTGTGATTCTTTTGCTGAAATGATATGTATAATTTTTAAAATAAATGATTTAAAAAATGATTTTAGGCAAATTTTCAGAAATGATATTGAAGATACACGCCATTTGACTTATCAGGATTTAGAAAAAGAAAAGATTGAAGAAGCTTTCCAATTATTAGGAATTTCACGGGTTGAAATTTATTTTTGGAAAGTTATTTTTGAATTAAAAAACAAAAAACTAATTGAGCCAATTGAAAATATAGAAATCCTTAAACAAAATATAAAATCCATTATTGGAATAACTATTCCTGATGGATATGGGAATGTAGATTTTGAAAATTTCAATAATAATGAATCTTATGAATTTATCTCTTTATTGTGCAATGAATTACAACTTTCTGTTGAAAAAGTGTTACCTGATAAAGGTCTTTGCAATTGGCATAGGAAGAAATTTATGGATTCCATAAAAGATAATGAATATAAATTCAGTCAAATTTTATGGCAAAACCTTAATATAGCCAAAAAAGATCAATGTTCATTCATAGCTAAACTAAACAAATATAATATCGATTTTATCAATAGTATCGAAAAAGAAATAAATGAGTGTAAGTTTGATTTAGCGATTGATTATCGAACAATAATAAAAGAGAAGATAAACGATTGTTTTGCAATTGATATAGACGCTCCCTTACAAGTTCACATCAATATTAAAAATATGTATGAAAATTTATTAAAAAAATATAGTATTGAGGAAGGTGATATTATAGATAAATCTATTTCGAGCCTGCTGTATTTTGAAGGGAATGGTAAAGTTATTGATGATTATTTTTCTAAAAATTTTGTCCATGATGATGGCGAAGGTAATCAAAACAATAAAGACTTAAATTCAATTGGTTCGTTGGTTGATGCTACAGTAAGCAAAAATAGGAAATCCATACAGGTTTCTTCAAATAGTGGAAGTGGAAATTGGATTTATTCAGGGCTTAGTGATACAGGAAAAAGAAAAAAAGGAAAAAGTGCAGAAGTATTGGTTTACAATACATTAGTTAAGAAATATGGAATTAATAATGTAAGATGGGTTTCTGGTAATTCAATAACACCGGATAAAAATGATAGATTGCATTATGATATAGAGTATAAGAATGAAACTGGTGAATGGAAATGTCTCGAAGTGAAAGCTCTAACTGATAATCAATTTATTATTTCTGCTGCAGAAAAGGAATATGGAATCAATGAGCCTGATAAATTTGAAATGGCTCTTGTAAAAGAGGATATAATTTTTATGATTAAAAACATATTTAAATTTGAACCGGGGGAAACATTCGAAAATAATACAAAATTTGTGGCACAGGCTAAAGATTATATTTTTATCTTTGAGTTAAATTCCTTGAACTTGTAATTTTTTTAGTGTAAACGGTAATCATAGGGGGACTCTGTCTTCCCCGTAAATGATTGCGAATTGATTGAGGGCAGCGCCCCAATCCCGTATAGGCATTGTCCATTTTCTGGAAATGTTTTTCAAGCCCATAAAAATTAATTTCACCGCAGCCTCATCGTTTGGGAAAGACTGGCGGTGTTTGATAATTTTTTGAATCGTGTAATTAACCGATTCAATGGCATTGGTAGTATACACCGCCTTCCTGATTTCAGGTGGGAATTTGAAAAACGGTATGACCTCGTTCCACCGGCTCCGCCAGGACTTTGAAATCATCGGGTATTTTTTATCCCACACTTTTGAGAACTCGTCCAGCGCTTCGGCGGCAAGTTCCGCTGAAGGAGCCAGGTAAATAGTTTTGAGGCTGGCTGTCACCGCCTTCCGGTCTTTGTAGGGGACAAACCGAACTGAGTTTCGGACCATATGGACGATGCAAAGCTGGACCTCGGTTTTGGGGAACACCGCGGCAATGGCGTCGGGAAAACCGGTCAGCCCATCGACGGCGGCGAAGAGGATGTCCTGTACCCCCCGGTTTTTGAGTTCATTCATAATGCCCATCCAAAACTTGGCCCCTTCGTTCTGCTCAATCCAGAGCCCTAACAGCTCTTTCTGGCCGTCCAAACGTATCGCCAAGGCCAAATAAACGGATTTCTTGACTACCGCAGCCCCATCGCGGATATTGACCCGCAGCGCATCCAGGAAAACTACCGGGTAAAAGGGCTCAAGAGCCCGCCCCCGCCATTCGGCTGCCAGTTCCTTAACCTCATCGGTTACCCGGCTGATAAGCTCAGGCGAGACGTCAACCGCGTAGATATCCTTGAGGTGATCTTGAATCTGGCGGGTAGTAAGCCCAAGGGCGTACATCGAAAGGATTTTGTCATCGAACCCCCGAAACTCCCGCTGGTGTTTGGGAACAATTTGAGGCTCGAATGTCCCCTCCCGATCACGTGGGACTTCGACCGGCATCGGCCCGTGGTCGGTCCTCAGCTCTTTGCTGTTTTTGCCATTCCGGCGGTTCGAGATTTGTTTTTCACCCGGGTCGCTTTTCTCATACCCAAGATGCTCGGTCAGCTCAGCCTCCATCGTCCGCTCCACCAGCGCTTTGGTCAGCTGCTTCATGATCCCTTCGGGCCCGTAAAAGTCATCGGGCCCATGGTAGTCCTTCAAAATCTCGTCCAGGACTTCTTTTGAAAAGGCCATACTTGCTCCTTCTAGGTAGTATAGCCGTTTACACTAATTTTGTTACAGGCTCAATTCCTTAGTCAACGGCTAATATTTATATCCAGAATGTGCTATAAATAATGTACTGCCCAATCCAAACTTGTTGTTTTTAAAGGAGCATATAAGTTAGTCCTTACATATGATCCACAAGAATCCTCAGCCATAAGGGTTGTACTACCCCCTATCGAGGGATTAAATCGCCCGTAACCGAAAACTGCCCAAAAATCGCTCCGCCCGATTGCTGCCGAAAGACCGAAGAGATAAAAGCTTACGGCGTAAAGAATTCAGGCCCATCCAAGCCACCGTATATCGCCGCCATCCCCTGCATCCTCCGGCCCTGTCGGCGCTCCGCACCGCCAGCACCAACAGAGGCCTCCCCTGCCACCATTTCTCGCTACCCTCGGCCCTTGCCCCATCTACCGGCGGGAATAGCACCGGCCTTCACCGCATACCGTTACCGAATAAAGAAGCGACAACTGTCGCCATCAGCCCCTCAAGCAGCCACCTTTATTCTCTGATACTCCAAAACCGGGCACATCATTCCCAGGGTGGACCCTCCCCGGCACGGCCCTTCCGGTCGCTCCGCTCCCTTCAGAACCGTACCAGTCCGGTCCACCCCTAAAGCTTTTCTTCATACACCGGAACTTCCGGCGTACAGCGCCTACAGTCCCGGCGTTGCCCTCCCTTTTTCCGCCTGGTCCTTCGCATACCGCAACCTGGACCCGCTATTCGCCGCCTGCAACCCGGCGTATACCGAATTCGTAGGACAAAGCGCCATAAGCCGTTCCGGTCGCTCCGTAAACTCCGCTCCCTCCACGGCCCATGGCGCTTTACCCATTAACCAAGGGGGATAAAGGCGGGGACACCATCATTCAAACCGGAAGCCGTTTTCCCAACAGTAAAGCTGCCAACCCAGGCGGCCCCGCCTTCCCCCTTGACCCCCATAACCACCCGGCCCACCCAATATGCGCCAACACCCGCCGCCTGCCTATGGCAAGCGGCGCCTTAGCTGTAAAATTAACCGGGTCCGAAGATTGCCCATGAAAACCACACCCCCCATTTTGAAGCCTTTGCCCGTAGCCTCCAAAGCCGGGGCATAATTCCCAGCGGCCCTCCATTGCCCTATACCGTCCAGCCCTCATGGGGACTAAACCGCATGGGGCAATTCCGCGCCGCCTAAAGCCTGCCTCAGCCGGTGGGATCCTCCGGCGCTGCGCTTCTCCGGACACCACCGGCCCCCATCTTTTCCGCCTGGTCTCCCGCATACCGCCACCTTCACCCTATGCCGCCGCCTGGTCCTTCGCATACCGGGGCCGTCATCCCCAAATCGCCGCACATCGGCCTCTATCCCCACAAGCCATTATCCCCAGCACTCCGGGGGCGTCCTGCCCCCTCCGCGCCGCATGGCGGCTAATCCTCACGCCGCCATGCGTACCGTTATCCACACAAGCAGTTATTCTAACGCCCTACCGGGTGCCGATGCTTCGCCCGTGTAAACCCTATTCCCATCGGCTTTTCATAGCACCGTGGGGAGAAATGCGTACAGTGCCCACCCTGGGGCCGCGCAACCTTCAAAATTATCGTACTCCGGTGGTGGTGTATGGACGACCTCCATTGTCCCTCCCCCTCGCCGCCGGGCTTCCCCCACTAAAAGAGAAAAAGGAGGGGTTTTTTCCACTGTCCCAGCGCCCATTTTATCTTCAAACTAACTTTCCCTGGCTATCGCCACTTCTACTATCACTTTTAGCATTGTATCCCTGGGGGGCGCTGGGACAGTGGAAAAAACCCTTGCATCCACGGCTCATAGGGGGAGGATCAGCACCCGGCGTGGCCGGGAGCTGATAGGAAAAAAACCACACTGGCGTCCATGCCAGTGTGGTTTTTCCTCCCAGGCGGCGTCCTGCCGCCTCGTCCATACACCACCACAACGGGGAGTGGTAAGCCCACCCGGATTTTCGTCTTCCCATGAAGCTCAGCGAACTTTGCCCACGGCTGACGCAAGTGTAAAACCCCCATCACTGTTATAAAGCCTTCGCTTACCGTTACCATCACTGCCAAGAACCGCCACCCCTTCGGGCAGGCGGCATAAACCCACAGCAGAAACCATCATCCCCCAAGAGGCTCCGCCTACTTCCTCCGTAAACCAGCCACCCTACGGGAGGCTGGCCGCTTCTCCATATTCGCTTACCGCTACCATCACTGGCAAAGACCGCCATCCCTTCGGGCAGGCGGCATACGACCACGGTGCAAACCATCGCCCCCCAAGAGGCTCTGCCCACTTCCCCCGTAAACCAGCCACCCTGCGGGAGGCTGGCCTGGTCCTCATCTTCGCATACCGTTACTATCAGTGCCAAAAACCGCCACCCCTTCGGGCAGGCGGCATGAACCCACAGCGGTAACCCCATCCCCCCAAGAGGCTCCGCCTACTTCCTCCGTAGAACCCGCCCACCCCTACGGGGAGGGCGGGCCGATACTCCGAACACCGCCCCCCTTGCGGGGGACGCCGCAATACATAACCAATGACAGAAACCCCTCAAACCAAGCCAATTTTTCAGTCATTCATGACACCCCGCCCCGGCATTTTTTTGAACCAAGCGAGGAGCGCATGTGCGCCCCCAATGATGTATGGTCAGTGCAGGATAAAGCGAAATTTGGAAAAGTCCCTATAGGGCTTTTCTTTCTTATATACTTTCTCTTTTTTATGTCTTTATGCTACACAAAAAGAAGAATACTACATTGTAAAGAATATAAAGGATATTATGTCCTTAGTTCAAATAAATTTTTGTTTGGTATTTTTTTTTACGAAGGGGGCGTGCGCGTCCCCTAAAATTGCTCATTTTTGTTAGTTTTGTTATTTTTTAATGCAGCCCTGACTTAAAGTATCGAAAATCGTATCATTTAAGACCATCACAGACCGGTAAAAATAAACACAGACTACAAGAAAAAAAGAACTCATGTTTTCTTGATGGCCAAAACAGAAAGGGGCGCGGGGAAACCGGAGACAGTAAATATGATATTAGGAGGTATAGGCTCAATAAATGTCTTTATTTCGATAACTTATCAAGTCTAACCAAAACCTTTAAATCGTAAATACTATTCCTTGACCGTAATATTAACCCAATGACGCGCTTCGCTGGTTCGTTTCTGAACAATTCCCAGCTCCTTTAAACGCATCCCAAAGAACTTTTCAGAACAAGCATGTTCATTGTTTTCTTCGCACCAGCCATGGTAGCATATGAAAAGCTCCCGTGATCGTATGCTCACACCCGGCTTCTGCTCACAGCGATCCTTTATAAAGCTGCCGATAATGTCCATTTCCTCCCGGTATTCATCGGTAGCGCTTTTTACTTCCGCAGGTATGGCCAATCCTTCTGTTTTCCACCGCATGGCCCCTTTAATAAGCCAGTTTAATATACCCGATGATTCAGCAATAAGTTTATCCCCTAAATGAAGATCCCTTTTGGCTTCGTCAATCGTGGTATTAAAGGGGATAGTTCTGATCCGCCGCCAAATCCCATGATCGGTCCCGGTAATCGTGGGCTTATGGTTTGTGGCCATGAATATCTTGAAAGTCGGAAAGAAATCAAAATATTCCCCGTACAGGAACCGGGCAGTCATCCGGTCATTGCCGGTGATCTGTTTAATCAAGGATTCCGACAGCCTCCGTCCCTGTTCTGCTTCCGTGGTAGCGACAAAATGCATACCCCGCAGCCGGGCAATATCATTGCTGATTCCATCCCCCTGCCGCCGCATAAAGGTTTCAGTCGGGGTAGAAGTCGCATAATCCCCCAGGACATGCATGACCACATTGATACAGGTACTTTTGCCGTTTGCCCCGTTCCCGATAAGGATAAACATGACCTGCTCGCTGGTGTCGCCCGTTATACCCCAGCCAAGGGCAGTTTGCCAAAACCTAACCAGCCCGCCTTTAAACTCCATTATTTCCCGGATAAACAGCTCCCAGAGGGGGCATTCTGCTTCAGGCTCATACGAGACGTTTGACATCTTGGTGATAAAGTCTTCCTGCCGGTGTTCCCGGAATTCTCCGGTGGTCAGATTTATCGTCCCATTTTTGACATTGAGCAGAAAAGGATCCCTATCCAAATCATCAACTTCAATGTTCAGAGCTGGAATAAGGCTTGCCGCTTTGATAAAGGCATCCCGCCGCCGCATTGATTCACTCTGTATAGCCGCTTTTTCAATAGCGTCTTTTTCGTGATAATCCGCCGTGGTAAGTATTTCATCATAGATGGAGCGGATCATTTCCAAACCTTTTTGATGAATCAATGAGCCCTTGTCTATCTTCCAGTAGGAACCATTCCAGACCAGCCATTTTTTCCATTCCGGTACATAGCGGATATCTGTTCCATACTTTTTCATAAGCCGTTCCGCATTGGATGTGTCGGTAAACTGAAACAGCCCCTGTTTCAGCATGTGGACCCGAATCAGATCGTTGTCCTTCTCCTGGATATTTTTTTGTTCACGGAAACCTGCGGCTGTTTGCCGCCCATAATTTGAATCGTAACCCATTAAAACCCTTCCTTCGCTAATACAGCGCTGTACACTTTGAAAAAATAACACACCTGGTCAAAGACGATTTCCTTTACCGCAGGCGGCATATCCGCCTGGACCCGTTTTTTTGTTTCGTACAGGAGACACAAGCTGCCGGGCTTTTTCTTCCACTCCTCATTGATGAAATAAACTAATCCCCGGTACACATCGTCCGGTGGGTCGATACGCTTTGTCTTGAATAAAGTCAAAGCGGTATGAGCCATAAGCGTTTCATCAGTGAGGAATTCATCCAAAAGCCGCCGTTCCTTCCGGGTCTTGAACAGATGCCGTTCCCTGTCGTTCTTAAACCTCATGGAACCCTCCGCTTTGGCCCCCTTCATACAGGCGGCTTACTTCCCGTGTGGTAAGAAGCCGTTGCAGATGGCAGTCCCGAAAGGTCAGCTCAAAACAGATTTTGCCGTGAGGCGGAACCGTTTTAAGTTCCCTGATGATATCCAATCTGATTTGATCAAACAGGGTTTCGGCGTTGAGGAGTACTCCCGTCAGTCCTTTGGGTTGCCGCATTGCACCGCCTCCTGTACTGAAGGAACCAGGCTTTGCTCAAGGAACTGATCAATATCAGCCTGGGTAAAGAGAACACGGGCGCCAACCTTCCGAAAGGAAATACTTTTCCGCCGCCTGAGCCGATCAAGGGTGACAGTTGCGATACCGAGCAGTTTCGCCGCCTCTTGTTTTGTAAAGACCATACAAACCTCCAAAAGTTGTAATGGGTCTATACTGTCAGAAGCAGGTTTTGGGTTTTCCTGATTTTATGCCGATTTTATTCCGATTCTGATTTTCTTCGAGCGTCGCTCATATATTTTTCAATGGTACTCAGTTTTACCGTAGTGTAAATGTATTGGGCATACACATCAGCCGTAAGTTCGTTCTTGTAACCGGAATAATCATATATCCATTGGGTAATCGCGATATCATTTACCCCATGATTCGGTTTAAAACGGCCTATTGTATCCGGCTTTGTTTCAACCAGGCTGCTATTCTGTATTAAATCCTGGATGACACAAGGGATTTCAGGTTTAATTTCTTCCACCTCTTTGTCAAGCGGTGCAGCCGTAGTTTTAGAATCCTTTCTTTTCATATCAAGCTGTAATTTATTCCTGTAAAAAACAAAATCCTTCAGGATGATTTCAATCATAGCACAATGGGTGATCAATAACCCTTCTTCACTGGCGTATTCTATTTCATTGATAAGTTTTTCGTATTCATACTCAACTAACTGGAATTTCTTTTGCGCGGCCTCCAAATCAATTTCTTTGTTCAGGTATTCCTTATACAGTTTATCTAACGAATCTCTGGACTTGAAATAGAAAACATCTATTTGATTACTGAAATACTTGTTCTGGCAGTACAAAGCATCTTGCATATCTGCTTGAAACTCTTGGTCATTTCTTGTAAATAATCGTGGTTTTTCTTCTTCATCAGTCATTGTTTTCTTTCCTGATTCCAGGCTCGGCAATGTCCTGGTTGCGCCCTTGCCGGGGTATCGGCCCGGTCAGATAAGGCGGCGCTTATAGTAATGAAGGGGTAAGTAAGTATCACAGAGTTTGGGAGACAGTCGCCTCCTTCGGGAAATCGCGTCATTTCTTTTTTGTCCGTCAATATTGCACCTCCGAGAAAATCGGCCCGGCTGGCGAGGTCAGCAACCACATCTGCCTGTATGCCTGGAATATAATTATAAAATACTAAAAATAACCCCCGTTTTGTACTTCTTTCATAAAATTATTTAGGCCCACAGCATCTCTAAGGGTTGCCTAAGGCGACAGACAGAGGTCCCCGAGGCCCCAGCTTACATTCGAAGCTCAGGCAGTGGTAACCATACTTTCAATAAGCCGATCTCAGCAAGCCCAAGAATTCCAGCCCCGCTTATCGCGAGGCTGGTTTACGTTATGCCCCTTTTGGTTCCGGGAACTTCAAAATACCCCCGAATACTTCACGCCCAACATTGCTGACTTCCTTGATGTTGTCTTCGGTAATATGGTCGGCGTATTGGTCAAAGACGGCACGGCTCTTGTGCCCGGTAATGCGGGTCAACTGTTCCGCAGTCATACGGTCGCTCATCCTCGCCGCCCAATAGTGCCTCCAGCTATGGAACACAATATTCCGTGCTTTCCAGTCAATCTTCTCTAGTTCCCGGCCTTCTTTTTCAAACTTCTCATTCAGTTTTTTAATGGCATCATGGAGACCGTCAAGGATCAAGTCATCCTGGCAGGGCTTTTCATTGGTCAGGCTGTAAAAAATATAGGCGCCCTTTCCATGCAGGGTTTCCGCTTCATCGACAAGCGCCAATAGTTCGGTCTTTATTTCGGGGTACAAAGGAGCTTTGCGTTCATCGCCATTCTTTGGGGTTTTAAGCCCGTCCAGGCGGCTATAGGAATGGCGGATGTGCAGGCTTTGCTCCCCGATATCCTCACGCCGCAGCGCCAGAATCTCCCCGGCCCTCATCCCGGTTGTTGCCGCCACCTTGTTTGCCAGATAGGCGCGTTTTTCCGCCCAATCAAGATTGAATATGGCCTCGGCTTCTTTTTCGGTCAGGATCCCCCGCTTTGCAGGTTTACCACTAAACCGGGCAATACCTTTGCAGGGGTCCAGCGGAATATACCCCTCTTGGGCAGCGTACGAAAGGGCGGATGTACCCAAGACCATTATCCCGTTTATGGTTGACGGGCTGCGCCCGGTATCTGAAAGCCCCAGGCTGAAAGTTTTGATATCCTGCCGAGTGATAGTATTCAGCGCCCGATCCTTGAAAAAGGGTTCCCAGTAGTTTACTACCCGGCCATGGTTTAACGTGCAGTGGTGCCGCCCGATACTATGCCCATGGGCAAGCTTGTCCCGGACATAGGGGCTTTTCTCATAGTCCCAGAATTCCTTGAGGTAGTCGATAAATTTGACATTTCCCTTTCCGGTGGCAACGACCGGAATATCAATCAGGCCTTTAGCCCTGAGCGCCGCCACGATGGCAAAAGCGTCATCCCGTTCCAGGACAGCCTTTTTGATGGCCGAAAGAATACCGGCCCGGTCGGCGACAACGCTTATGGGCTTGCTTTTGGAACTCTCCGTCCCGGCCAGGTAGCCCGGCTGTTTGACCACGGGCAACCCTTCTTTGAGCCAATCGGCCACCACCAGCAAGGCTTCGTCCCGTGTCTTTTTGCCCGTACTCCGTGCATTGAGCTTGACCCCGGCGGTCGTTATAAGCTCGGCGTAGAACACCGAGCCCCGCTTATGCAAATAAAACCTGCGCATAAACCCCATCCTTTGGGAAAAGGCTTTCTCATACCTTTTCTCATAGTGATTTGATTGACGCGCAGGTTTTACCTGTAGCATTCTCTCTTTACAGTTTCTAATTCCTTACAACGCAAGGAATTAACTCACTTTGGGGAGTGAAGGATTCGAACCTACGAAGGCGTAGCCAACAGATTTACAGTCTGCCCCCTTTGACCGCTCGGGAAACTCCCCTAATTACACGTTTTTGACCATCAAAGCCCAGCCATCTTCCGGAGTCGAACCGAAGACCTGCGCATTACAAGTGCGCCGCTCTACCGACTGAGCTAAGATGGCCTTAAGTAACGAAGTTATATATAACCAAAATATTTCATTTTGGTCAAGACCGGGAAGAGCAAAATCCTTGCTCTTCCCGGTTAATGCCCGTCTATTACTTCTTTAACGTTTTAGCCTTCTTAGTCGATTTCACTTTAGAGACTGCTGCTTTAGCCTTGGAAGCCACCGCTTTTGCCTTGGGGGCGGCTTTGGCTTTAGCCTTGGCTGCTGTGGCCTTCACCTTAGAAGCAGCTGCTTTCGCCTTGGGAGCGGCTTTGGCTTTTGCCTTGGCTGCTGTGGCCTTCACCTTAGAAGCAGCTGCTTTCGCCTTGGGGGCAGCTTTGGCTTTGGCGGCGGCGGCTTTTGCCTTGGTACCGATGGCAGTCTTGGCTTTGGATGCGGCGGCTTTTGCCTTGGGGGCTACGGTCTTTACTGCGGCAGATACTTTCGCCTTAAGGGAATTGCTGATCACTGCCTGGGCTCCCGCAAGCCGGGCCAGGGGTACCCGGAAGGGTGAACAGGATACGTAGCTTAAACCGACCCGGTAACAGAAGTCGATGGTGGCGGGATCGCCGCCGTGCTCACCACAGATGCCGACCTTGAGGTTGGGGTTGACCGCCCTACCCTGTTCGACAGCATAGTTGATGAGGGAGCCTACCCCTTCTTCGTCGATGGATTTGAAGGGATCTACGTCCAGGACTTCCTTCTGGAGGTAACTGGGCAGGAAGGACCCCACGTCGTCACGGCTGAAACCAAAGGTCATCTGGGTCAGGTCGTTGGTGCCGAAACTGAAGAAGTCTGCATATCTGGCGATATGGCCGGACCGTATGGCTGCCCGGGGTACCTCGATCATGGTGCCGATCTTTACTGGGAGTTTTACTTTCGCTTTTTCAAACACATTTTTCAGGATTGCTTCGGCGCTGGGGCGGAGCAGTTTCAATTCCCGGGCGGTAACCACGATGGGGATCATGATCTCCGGGTTCACAGGGATGTTCTTTTTAATACAATCCACTGCGGCTAAAGCAATGGCTTCAACCTGCATATCGTAGATTTCCGGGTAGGTTATCGCCAAACGGCAGCCCCGGTGGCCGAGCATGGGGTTTGCTTCGTGGAGCCGTTCAATTTTCGGGGTCAGGGTTTCCACGGCAACGCCGATGTGCTCTGCCAATTCCCGGGTTTCCTCCGCGGTCTTGGGGACAAATTCATGGAGGGGGGGATCTAAAAGCCGGATGGTTACCGGGCGGCCTTCCATGGCTTTGAAGATGCCGAAGAAATCCTGTTGCTGCAAGGGGAGGATCTTTTTCAATGCTTCCTTCCGCTCTTCTACCGTGTCCGCCACGATCATGGCCCGAAAATGGATGAGTTTTTCCTTATCAAAGAACATGTGCTCTGTGCGGCAGAGGCCTACGCCCTGGGCGCCGAATTCAAAGGCACGCTTGGCATCCTCAGGCTGGTCGGCGTTGGTCCTGACCTCGAAGCCCTTGAGGCTGCCCCGCTTTGCGGAGCTGCGGACTTCATCACACCAGGTAAGGAAGGTGTTCATATCCTTGCCGATTTTCGGGGTTACCAGGGGCAATTTGCCCTCGTAGACTTCTCCGGTGGAACCGTCGATGGTGAGCCAGTCGCCCTCATGAAACACTGTGCTATTAATTGTAACCGAGTTGCCCTGAACCGAGATAGCCTTGGCGCCGGCTACGCAGGGGGTTCCCATGCCCCGGGCGACCACTGCTGCGTGGCTGGTCATGCCCCCGGTGGCGGTGAGTATGCCCTGGGACACCACCATGCCGCCTATATCCTCGGGGCTGGTATCCTGGCGGACCAGGAGTACCTTCTCGCCCCGTAGATGCCATTCCTCGGCTTCCTTGGCGGAGAACACGATCCGGCCGCAGGCCGCGCCGGGGGATGCGTTGAGTCCCTTGGTAATTGATTTGGCGCTTTTCTGGGCTGCGGCGTCAATCATGGGGTGGAGGAGCTGATCCAGCAAGGCCGGGCTGACCCGGAGTATGGCGGTGTTTTTGTCGATGAGTTTTTCACCCACCATATCAACGGCGGTTTTTACCGCTGCGGCACCGGTACGTTTTCCATTCCGGGTCTGGAGTATGAACAGTTTACCCTGTTGTACGGTAAATTCCATATCCTGCATATCCCGGAAATGTTTCTCCAGCCGGTTCTTGATGCCCACCAGTTGGTTGTAAATTTTCTTGTTTTCCTTTTCCAGGTCGGCGATCTTCCCCGGGGTCCGGATACCGGCCACCACGTCCTCGCCCTGGGCGTTCATCAGGTATTCGCCGTAGAATTCGTTATCCCCTGTGGAGGGGTCCCGGCTGAAACAGACCCCGGTACCGGAATCATCGCCGAAGTTGCCGAATACCATGGACTGCACATTTACTGCGGTGCCCTTGATGTTTTTAATTTCGTTGAGCTGCCGGTACTTGATGGCCCGCTCGTTCATCCAGGAGCCGAATACTGCGTTCACCGCACCCCAAAGCTGATCCAGGGGCTTTTGGGGAAAATCAGTGCCGGTCACCTGCTTAACGATTCGCTTGTAGTCATTTACCAGCTGCTCCAGGTCTGTGGCGCTCAGGTCCGTATCAAGCTGAATGCCCCGGGCTGCTTTGATCGCCTTGATGGCCCCCTCGAATTTCTCGTGGGGTACCCCCATGACCACATCGCCGTACATCTGGATAAAACGCCGGTATGCATCCCAGGCGAATCGAGTATTCTTCGTCTTCGCGGCCAAACCTTGAACGGCCTTATCATTAATGCCCAGGTTGAGGATCGTGTCCATCATGCCGGGCATGGATACCGGGGCGCCGGAACGGACCGATACCAGCAGGGGGTCAATAGGATCACCCAGCTTTTTCCCCATCACCTTTTCCAGCCTGGTCAGGTTGGAAAGTACCTCGGCTTCGAGCCCTGCGGGGTACTTGTTTTTGTTTTCATAAAAAGCAGCGCATACCTCGGTGGAAACCGTGAAACCCGGGGGAACCGGGATTCCAAGGTTGGTCATCTCTGCCAGGTTGGCGCCCTTCCCGCCCAAGAGGTCCTTCATTCCAGCCTCGCCTTCCGCTTTACCTTCGCCAAAAAAATAAACATATTTTTGTTTCGCCATTACTTCCTCCATTTGGATAGTTTTTATAATAGATCAATAAATAAAAAAAGGAAAGGGGGGAGGAGTGAGTTCCTTTACTCCCTTCCTCACTCCTCTCCATTGTGTTATAATGAAACTATGAATTATCTAGAACTTCCAGTATACAAACATAAGGACCTCATTCTTTCCGCCCTTGCGGATAATCAGGTAGTGGTGGTGGAAAGTCCCACAGGGTCCGGGAAAACCACCCAGATGCCGGTGATACTCCACGATGCGGGGTACTCGAAAAACGGCATTATCGGGGTAACCCAGCCCCGGCGTATCGCTGCAGTTTCGGTGAGCGAATTTATTGCCCGCCAGTTGGGGACCAGTATCCCGGGACTGGTAGGGTATAAGATGCGTTTTGAGGATCGGACGGATCAAAATACGGTGATTAAAATCATGACCGACGGTATACTCCTCCAGGAGATGAAGCTTGATCCCTGGCTGTCCAAATACGGCTGCCTGGTGGTGGATGAGGCCCATGAACGGAGCCTTAACATCGACTTTATTCTGGGGCTCTTAAAGCGGGTTCTGGAATCCCGCCGGGAATTTAAGGTGATCGTCTCCTCCGCCACCATCAACGCCCAAATTTTTTCCGAATACTTCGGTGAATGTCCGGTGGTGAAGATCGACGCCATCACCTACCCGGTGACCCTGGTTTACGATCCTCCCTCAGGAAACGCATCGGCTGAAGCCGGCGCCGGGAATGCCGCAGCGGAAATGCCGGCTATTCCGGTTAATAATTCCCGGACAGGCCGGGACCGGGGCGGCAGAGGCTTTTCTAAGCCTGCCGGATCCGCAGGCAGGCCGTCATCCGGCTTTGCGGGTCGGCCGGACGGTACCGGCGGCCAGGCCGGCGGCAGAAGGGCCGGTATCGCCCAAAGCTCTTCTGAGGATATACTGCTTGATAAGATTGTCGCCATCACGGATCGATTCATCAACGAACGGCGTGAAGGGGACATGCTGATCTTCCTCTCCGGGGAAAAGATGATCAAAGAGTGTATGAACCGGCTTTCCATAAGCCCCTCAGGGAAGTACCTCCACATGGTGCCCCTTTACGGGCGGCTCGGCAAAGACGAACAGGAGCGGGTCTTTGAGGCGCCCCCCAGGGGGAAAACCAAGGTGGTGATCGCCACCAATATCGCTGAGACCTCGGTCACCATCGACGGGATCACTGCGGTGATCGATTCGGGTCTTTCAAAACTGAATTACTACAACCCCCACACCTTTACTTCCAGCCTCATTGAAGGGCCGGTGTCCAAGGCTTCGGGAAACCAGCGCAAGGGCCGGGCAGGGCGCACCAGGGAAGGGACCTGCTACCGGCTCTATGCCCGTAAGGATTTTGAGAACCGCAGTCTTTTTACCACTGAGGAAATTTACCGCACCGACCTTTCAGAGGTGGTACTCCGGATGGCGGATTTGGGGATCACGGCTTTTGAGGAATTTGACTTTATCTCCCCCCCGAACCGGGAGGGGCTTATCGCCGCCATTGATACCCTGAACCTGCTGGATGCCCTGGAGAGCGACCATAGTCTTTCCAAGATCGGGAAGATGATGACCGAGTTCCCCCTGGCGCCCCGGCAGTCCCGGATCATCGTGGAAGCGGTGCTCCGCTACCCTGATGTTACCCAGGAAACCATTATTGCCGCAGCATTTCTCTCCACCCAGAACCCCTATGTGCTGCCCCCGGGGGAAGAAACCGATGCCCGCAAAGCCCATCACAGTTTTCGTGATCCCGACGGCGACTTTGTTTCCTACCTAAAACTTTACCGGGCCTATAAAGACGCAAAGGAACGGGGCAAATTCTGTGAGAAAAACTACCTGGATGAAAAAACCATGGCAGAAATTGTTAATGTTACTGAACAACTGGAAATGATTGTCAGCGATATGGGAGTACCGATACTTTCAGGTGGTAGTATCGAAGACTATCTCTGTTCGGTGGCCCGGGGGATGATACAGTTTGTCTGCGTCCGGGACGGCCGGGAACTGTACCGGAGCCTTACGGCGGATCGTATCCTGATCCATCCCGGTTCGGTGATGTTCCGCTTAAACCCCCAGTACATTGTGGCCGGGGAAATAGTCAAGACTTCCCGGATGTACGCCATGTCGGTCTCCCCTCTTTCGCACCAGACCCTGGAAAAGATAAGCGCCGAGCTTTTTGAAGCCCTGGGTGGCAGGGCCTTGAAATCCGGTGCCAGGTCCGACTTCCCCAAAGAAAAACTGAAAGGGGCCCGGGACTTTACCAACAACATCAAGATCGGCGATGAGGTCTTTGAGATAGAAACGGTAAAGGGCAAAAAAACCGTGCGCCTGCCCTGGGAACGGCTTTCCAGGGTAAAGGATAAGATCGGGAGCGACACCATGTTCAAGGGGCTGAAGGGTGTGGTTACCATTGATGACCGGTATACCCTGCTTGCCGGGGAAAAGCTTGCTCTGATCCTCTCCCTGGCCCCTTCCCTGGACATAGAGGGGGCCCTTACCAGAACCTGGCCCAGGAAGAAGCGCTTTAACTCGGAGCAAAACCTCCCGGCCCTGCTGGAGGAGCTTCCCCTGATCCTCGCCCCGGCGCCCTGGGGCCGCCAAACCAAAGGAACACAACTTGCAACGAAGTTCCCCGCGCAGAAAAAAGAGATGGGTTTTCTGTGCCTCCTGACCGATAGTAAGGGATACTACTGGTTTACCTGTTCCCGGGGTTTCCATACCAGCCTGAATGAAAGCCTGGCCAGCCTGGAAACCCTGATCGACGAATTGGGAGAAGAAGTGGATATCGAAATCAAACACCAGGTAAACCAGATATACCGGCGGCTTTCAGATTATTTGTAAGGCCCGCCGTGGTTCAAGGATCGTAATGCAGGAAAAGGCGCCTTATCACCGATTCAAAGATTTTCTCGACCCCCAGGCGGACCGGTTCAGGATACTCGCCTCCTTGCTGGAGGAACTGGAGTTCGGTTTTTCCGCCATAGTCCTGGGCAATCTTCGCCATTTCTTTGTACTCCCCTACCGGGGGCAGCGTTTTTCCGGGGAACCGCCTTCAATAGTGCTGGTGGCCCACTATGATCGGGTAAAGGGCAGCCCCGGGGCCAACGACAACAGCGCGGCGGTGTTCATGCTCCTGGAAGCGGCGGTGCAGATGCGGGAAGAGGGGCTGCGGAACTGGCTTATCATCTTTACCGACAAGGAAGAGCTTGGCCCCGGGGAAGGCATACGGGAACAGGGCTCCTACGGGCTGGCCATGAGTTTGCAGGAAACTTTTCTGAAGGAATGCCGCTATTATATCTTTGACGCCTGCGGAACCGGGGACACCCTGATCATCTCTACCATGGCGGATCATCTGATGAAACACGAGACCGGCCAGGGCGCTGCCCGTACCAGGCAGCAGGTAAAAGGCTTGCGGGACGGGGCGCTGAAGACCGCCCGAAAACTCATGATGGACCGGGTACTGCTGGTCCCCACCCCTTTCTCTGACGATGCGGGTTTCCTCCGGGCAGGGCTTGCGGCCCAGACCATTACCGTGTTGCCCTCAGTGGAAGCGGCTACCCTGGCTTCCAACCTGCGAAACAAGCCGGAGTGTATCGACGCCCTGATCAGCCGGGAAGCCCAGGCTGCCAGCCGAAAGTTCCTGATACCCGAAACCTGGCGCAGCCTTAACGGCCCGGCGGACGGCGCCCACAGGCTCACCCCCAAGCACTACAACCGGGTGGTAAAGTTCGCCTGCGAGCTTTGCAGAAACTAAAATTATCGAATTTTACACGAAAATTAGTAGAATTCTCTTGGAAATTATGAGAAAGTATGGTATCATTTCAGTATGGTACAGAAAGATATGTGAATCCCCTGGTAGATAAGGGCCAATTGGCACTTTCCATCCCGGAGAAGCCAAAAAGCAAAAACCAGCGGTTCAGGACTGTCTTGAACCGCCGGTTGATAACTGTTTGAGAACCGCCGGTTCAGGGCCGGGGCTTAGCCTTTAACCCGCAGTTTTGTTATTTCCCCGATATACATCCGGTGATAGTCTTTCTGCGGGTAGATTTTAGGGTCAATAGTTTTATCCACGAACAGGGCGGGATCAAAATCATGGGCATAGAGTTTGCGGCAGGAGATAACTTCTTTAGCTTCCTTAAACCCCAGGGACCCGTCGCTGAACACGATTGGAGTTAAGCCCCCTTCCTTTGCCTTGTCAATATCCCGGCCCGACTTTGCCCCGGCGATTTCCAGCGCCTTGTGGAACGGCTTGTCAAAAAAAGAAAGGCTGAACAGGGATGCTGCGTTGGCAAATTCTAGAGTATGCCGGGTGTTCCGTATAAACATAAAAGCTACGTTCTTACCCCAGAGTACACCCAGGCCGCCCCAGGAGGCGGTCATGGTATTCCAGTTGCCCTTATCCCCCGAAACATCCCCGGCGGTGATCAACATCCATTCATCTCCAATCCGCGCCGCCGGGGACCCGGCAAATTCCCGAATATCATTCTCTACCCATTCATTCCCCGCAGGAATAACGCCCGTCTGTTTCATAAAAACTCCTAATTTCTAATTCCTGATTCTTACACTCCCAGTATCTCGCTGTACGCATCCAGGGCGGCATCACCGGAGTTGCCGGATAACACTTTCTTGGTCAGAACCTTACCCAGCTGGACCCCTTCCTGATCAAAGCTGTTGAGGTTCCACACAAAGCCCTGGAACATAACCTTGTTTTCATAGTGGGCCAGCAGGGCCCCCAGGGCAGCGGGGGTAAGCCTCTTGCCGTAGATGAGGCTTGAGGGGCGGCCGCCGGGAAAATTTTTGTTACCGTTAGTATCGCTTTTGCCCTTGGCAAAGGCCACTATCTGGGCGGCCAGGTTTGCCTTGAGTTTGGTCTGGCTGACCGATCCTTCCACGGTGACATCGTCCCCCCGCTGGCTTTCGGTAAAGCCCACAAACTGGAGGGGGATAGCATCGGTGCCCTGGTGGAGGAGCTGGTAGAAAGAGTGCTGGCCGTTGGTCCCGGGCTCGCCGAAGACTACCGGGCCGGTGGAGTAATGCACCGGGACGCCATCGCGATTGACCCGCTTGCCGTTGGATTCCATGTCCAGCTGCTGGAGATGGGCGGGGAAACGAGATAGGGCCTGGCTGTAGGGCAGGATCGCCGTATAGGGAAAACCCAGAAAATTCCGTTCCCACACACCGATAAGTGCGTCCAGGAGGGCGGCGTTTTTAAGGATATTCGGTTCCAGGGCCAGCTTGTCCGCCTCGTGGGCGCCTGAGAGAAGTTCCTTGAAGGCGGCGGGGCCGAAGGCCAGGGAGAGTATCACCCCGCCCACCCCGGAAGTGGCGGAATAGCGGCCACCAATAAAGTCGTCAATATAGAAGGAGTCCAGGTAGGCGGGATTGCGGGCCAAGGGGCTGGTCTCGCTGGTCACCGCTACCACGTGCTTACTCGGGTCCAGGCCGGCCTTCTTCAGTTTTTCTTTTACAAAAAGTTCATTGGACAGGGTTTCCTGGGTGGTGCCGCTTTTGGACACCAGCACAAAAAGTGTTTCTTCCAGGGATACTGAGGCGGCTACCTGGGAGGCGTCGTCGGGGTCCACGTTGGAGATAAATTTTGCTTTAAGGAAACTTTTGCCCTCTTTTGCCGCCCAGTTTTCCAGGGCCAGGTACAGGGCCCGGGGGCCCAGGTCGGAGCCGCCTATGCCTATCTGAACCACGGTGGTAAAATTCTTTCCCGTGGTTCCCTTGATTTTTCCTGTCTGGACCAGTTCTGCAAAAGTGGAGAACCGTTCCAGTTCCTGGGCATAGAACTTGCCCAGATCTTTGCCTTCGTGGATCACCGGGCTGCCTAATTGCCCGCGTAGGAGCTGGTGGAGGACCTTGCGGTTTTCCCCGGTATTGATGACCTCGCCATTCAGCAGGGCCTTGTACTTGCCGATCAGGTCCTGTTCATCCGCCAGGGCCTGGAGGGCGTCCAGTTCTGCCTTCTCCACCCCCTTGGCAGCCCAGGAGTAGGTCAGCCCGCCTCCCGCAGGAACCTTGCTCGCCTTAACCCGTTCCGCTGTCAATAAAGCAGAAAAATCCTTTCCCTTGTTGGGAAGGGCCGATAGTTTCTTAAACGCCCCGGTCTTGTCAAAATCCACATACGCCATATTATACCCCTTGCTTTACATTACACCTTGCAAAAAAGCATAGCCTTTTTGCTAAAAAGAATTCGACCATGCCGAATTCTTCAATCTTCCAACTCCGGCATACTTTCCTTCATGCGGTTTATGAAATCCTCTCCGCTTATCCCTTCCCGGAGGCACACGAAAACCGTATTGTCCCGGCCGGATATGGTCCCCAGCACATCGTCAAGCCCAAGGTTATCCACCGCCAGGGCCACTGAATCGGAATGCCCCGAATAGGTTTTGATCACCACTAAATTACCGGACCATTCAATGGAAATATAACCCCGCATGAAATCGTGGGCATAGGTCCGCTCGGTTTCCTGGAGTTCATCGTCCCCGGGCAGGGAATAGACATACCCGTTATGGCCGTCGGAAATTTTACCGACCTTGAGGAGCTTCAAATCCCGGGACAGGGTTGCCTGGGTAACAAGAAAGCCTTCTTTTTGCAAAAGCCCCAAGAGGGTTGCCTGGGATTCAATTCTGTACGTTTTTATCAGTTTTCGGACTGCTTTTAACCGGGCCAGTCGTTCTTTCACTCATGTCTCCATCAGTACAAAAGGAAACTATCACCTAGATAATAATTATACCTAATGCTTGCATAAACATACAATACAAACCCGTTTTTTGCAAGCAGTTTCGGAGAAAAAGCGAAGGATACAGGATATTACGCTACTTTTGAAAAAAGTTTTAGTACTCTAGAAAAGATATTATTTCAAGCTATGTTATTACCGATACAGAAATAGGGGGACTCTTAAGAACCTATGGATACAAATGTACTATCAGCCGGCAAAAATGACGGAAAGGTGAATATCCGGTTTTCTGAGGAAGACCTTGAAGCCTGGGCCGATTTTACCCCTCCCATGGGGGATGGCCTCCCTATCACCAATGACTACCTGATTGCCCTTATGAATAAGCACAATATCAGCTACGGCGTCCACTGGGATACCCTCAAGGATACCGCCTTCCAGTGCAACCTGGACAAAAAACCGGTTAAGGATGTGCTCATCGCCCTGGGGGACCCCCCAATCAAAGAAGTAAACGAGTATTACGAACTCAACCCCCATTTGGCAACCAGCTCGACCCCGGTTCCGGATAAGAACAGAAACGGTCAAATTGATTACCGGGCCTATTCGCCCTTTGTTATCGTAAAAAAAGATCAGGTTCTTGCCCTGAAAAAACCGCGTATCCCCGGGCGGGATGGAAAAAATGTCCACGGAGTGGCGATCCCCTGTAGTACGAGCCGGACCGAGGGGGTAAGCGGGGGCAAACATACGGTGTCCACGGAAAAGTATATCCTGTCAGAAATCAACGGGCAATTGATAGAAAATAATAAGGAATTAAACGTCTTTGAAGACCTGACGATTAAAGGTTCCGTGGGTTACGCCACGGGAAATATTATTTTCCCCGGGGATATTACCATAAACGGCACGGTTGCCGACGGGTTCAAGATTTATTCCGGCGGATCGGTAACCATAAAACAGACCCTTGATGCGACGGAGGTGAACACCAAGGGGGATCTGATCGTATCCGGGGGCATCATAGGCCGGGGCCGGGGCTTTTTAAAGGTCGGCGGCGCCATGAGAACCAAATTTATCCAGAACTGCCGGGCTGCGTGCAGGAAAACTATCACCGTTGACTCAGAGATTAACAATTCCAGTATCTACACTATGGAAACCCTGGAAATGGGGGATAAGGGTAGAATACTGGGGGGCGAAGTATACGCCATCCACGGAATTAAGGCCGGGGGCATCGGAAAAAACGCAGGAAAGGCAACCCGCATACACTGCGGCATTGATTTTACCCTCCAGAAAGATAAGGAAAACTGTAACAATACATTACGGCTTTTGGCGGAAAAGCTGGGGAAACTCAGGGAGCTGATGGCGGTTCCGGAATCAGACCCGGAAAAGCAGACAAAAATGGAAGAACTCTTACATCGCCTTGAGGATGAGCAAAAAAAGAACACCCTCCAAATTGGAAACCTCATGGGCAGGATCAATACGGATGAAAACGCCGTAGTGGAAGTGTCCGGGGAAATCGCCCCGGGGACCCTTATTGAAATTTGCGAAATTGCCCTGTTCGTTGCCGAACCCCTGAAGCGGGTCAGAATCAGGCTGGATAAACCCGGTGGCAAATTGGTACACGAGCCCTTCTAAATCTTTTCCTGACAAAAGGTATCTTTTTCAAAATGTATTGTTAAAAATCCGTTTTAATGTTATTATTTTTGTATGTATTCTTATGATGGTCGCCTAATGGGACCGCAGATAGGCCTTTTACGAGCTATTGGGAGACTGTGATGTATAGTACTGGTTTAGCCTATTTGCTTTGGCTCGTTTCCGGTTTTGGCGCCCTGGGGTTTCACCGCTTTTACCTGGGGAAGATCCCCACAGGGCTCCTCTGGATGTGTACCGGCGGCCTGGGTATGGTCGGTTCTATTTATGACTTTTTTACCCTTCCCGGCCAGGTGAGGGAGGCGAATCTCCGGGATGCCCTGTTTGGCCGGCCCTCCCGGTCTATACACGGAGGGCAAAACTGGCGCACTGTCAGTGATGGACAGGCCAGGATAGTCCGGGAAAAGGAAACCGTGGAACGGACCATACTGCGGCTTGCAAAGCAGAACAAGGGTATCTTAACTGCCAGCGAAGTGGCCCTGGAAGCGAATATTTCCATGGACGATGCAAAGAAGGTTCTGGATACCCTGGTCAACAAGGGCTTTGCGGAACTGCGGGTCCGCCAGTCCGGTACCCTGGTCTATACCCTTCCGGAGCTGATGGACTCCGATTCCCCTCTGGAAGATTTTTAAGGACTACTCCTTAAGCACCACCTCGGTGCGTCCGAATCCGCCCAACTCCGGGCGGGAGAAATAGTAATCCGCTACCATGGGCTGATTTTTCAGGAACTCGTGCACCCCCCGCTGGAGTATACCGTCCCCCTTGCCATGGACCACCGCAAATTCGTGGAGCCCCGTCATGGCTGCGGCGTCGATCTGCCGTTCCAGGGTGGCCAGGGCCTCCTCCAGGCGCATACCCAGCAGGGACAATTCCATAAACGCCTGGGGCGCAGCGGCGTATTCCACCGGGGCGATGAGGGGCTTTCTAGCTTCTGCGGGCCGGGCAATAGGGATAAGGTCCTGCTCGTTGAAGGTCATTTTCAGGGAGCCCAGTTCCACAACCCAGGCGCCTTTTTTTGCGGACCGGAGCACGGTTCCCCGGCTGCGCTGCTCACCGGCCAGAACCTCTGTCCCCGGCCCTAAGGCGGGCGCTTCTTTGCCCCCTTGCCCGGTAGCAGATGCCCCCGGCCCTGTTCCCGGTACGCCGGCGTTTTCTGCGCCCTTCCGTCCGGCGTTTCTGCGGGTTTTTCTGTTCCCCGTTTCCAGGGCTTCTCTGCCGTAGGTTTCCTCCAGGCGCCGCCGTTCACCGGAAAGGGCGGATTCTTCAGTCTCCAGGGCGGTCTCTTCGGCATTCACCGCTTCCTCCAGGGCGCGGAGGAATTCCTTTACCTTCAGGGTTTTATCCCGGGAAAGTTCCCCTTCCTTTACCTCCCGGACCAGGTTCTCCAGGGTCTTGCGGCTTTCGCTTAAAAGTTCCCGAAATTTGCCCATACCCCCGGACTTTATTTCCAGTTCCTTTTGCCTGAGCCTGAGTTCTTTCAGATCCGCAGCCCGGCGTTCTTCCCGGAGCCGGGTCTCCTCCTCCTGCCGCTCTTCATGGGCGGCGGCCAGTTCCCGGTGCTTTTCCTTGAGCCCCCGTATGAGGGCCGACACGTCCGCCCGCTCCTCCGCCAGATAGCCCCGGGCGCCCCGCACCATGGCTTCGGGTAGGCCATTGCGGGCAGCAATATCCACGGCCCGGCTTTCACCAGGAACACCCATGACAATACGGTAGGTGGGGGACAGGGTACGGCTGTCAAAGTCCACCGAGGCGTTCTCTACACCCTCCCTGGTATAGCCGTAATTTTTAAGCATCCCGTGATGGGTGGTGACCAGGAGCCGAACTTTTTTTTCGATCAGGTAATCCAGGATTGCCATGGCGATGGCGCTCCCTTCCTCGGGGTCTGTGCCGGAACCCAGTTCGTCCAGCAGGACCAGGGAACGCCCGGTTACCGAAGCGGTGATGGCGGCGATATTGGTCATGTGGGCAGAGAAGGTAGACAGGGACTGGCTCAAGGACTGCTCGTCCCCGATGTCGGCGTAGATGCCGTCAAACACCGGAAGCGCCGTACCTTCTCCTGAGGGCAGGGCAAGGCCGGACTGGTTCATCAGGGCAAAGAGCCCCACAGTTTTCAGGGCCACCGTTTTGCCCCCCGTGTTGGGCCCGGTGATGATCACGGTCCGGATCGTCCCGTCCATGAGAAAATCTATGGGAACTGCGGCGGAACCCAACAAGGGGTGCCGGGCCTGCTTCAGGGCAACCATGTCGCCGCCTTCATCGCCGCTGCTGTCCAGGGCGAATACCCCCCGGGTTTCCCGGGCATGGTGGGCACGGGCACGTATGGTTTCCAGTTCCACTATTTTTGTATGAAAAACCCCGAGAATTTCCCGTGATTCCGCCAGCCTGGCGGTCATTTCCCGCAAAACCCGCCGTATCTCCGCTTCCAAGCGCCGCTGTTCTATGAGGAGTTCGTTGTTTTTTTCCACCACTTCTTCAGGCTCAACAAAAATGGTTTGCCCGGAAGATGAAACCTCATGGACTATGCCCCGTATACGGCTTCGGTAATTGGCCTTCACTGCCAGTACCATACGACCGTCCCGCTGGGAGGGGATGGCCGATTGGAGCATACGCCGCTTGTCCTCATTTCCCGTATACCGGGAACCAGCGTTTTCCAGATCCCGGGTAATGCCCTGGATACGCCGTTTTATTTCCCGGAACTCCGGTAAATCCCGTAGCTTTCCATCCCGGTCCAGCACCCGGAATACTTCCCTGGATACGGCGGAACAATCTGGTATGAGCAAACACAGGGCTTGCAGGGGAGTAGCAGCTTTGGTATCTATATATGTATCTTTTTTTATACTGTTTAAAGTCTCGGGCTCAAGACGAGTACTTCTACCTTGATTGTTATAATATTTTATACTACCTAAAGTCGATGTTTTATTTCCATGCCCCAAAGAACCTTTTGTATGGATAGTATTATTTTTTATACTATTTAAAGTAATTTCTTCACTTCCCTTTATAAGCCAGGATTTTAGGGCTTCTCCTTGTTCCACAAAAAGTCCCAGGGCATAGGCTTCTTCCAATTCCAGGCAGGTCCCCTCTACTTCCAGAGCGGGGAGTATGGTTCCTATGCTTGGGATACTGCCCCGCTTTTCCTCGTCGCCGGAATTGATCCGGTCCAAGGTTTCCTGTACCTGGGCTTTCAGATGCGTCACCTCATCCCGGTCAATGACAGGCCTGGTTTGCAGTATCAAGTCCGCAGCCTCCTCACTTAGAGAGAGGGCTGCTACCCGGGAAAGGACGGTGGAAAATTCCAGCAGTTCAAGGGTTTTCTCAGTCATGGGAGGGTTCCGACATTTCATCTCGGATGCGAAGAAAACTTTCATACCTGTCCTCATGGATCACCCCGGCATGAACCGCCTCCATGATCTTGCAGCCCGGCTCGCTCACATGGGAGCAGGAATGGCCATAACTGCATCGCCCGGCCAGGGGGGCAAATTCCCGCAGATAGAGGATCAGGGAGGCGCTATCTATCCCGTGGGGGATAAAGCGGCGTATTCCCGGGGTATCGATGATACGGGTGGTTTCCCCTTCCCCGGGAATCTCCTCCAGGAAAGACATGGTTGTGGTATGGTTGCCCCGGTCAAATTTTTCGTTGATCGCTCCCACCCGGATATTCCGCCCGGGAACCAGGGCATTGATCAGGCTGGACTTCCCTACCCCGCTCTGCCCCAGCATCGCAGAAATACGGTTCCTAACCAGTCGGCGGAATTTGTCCATTCCTTCTCCGGTCTTGGCAGATATGCGCAGGACCTTGTAACCGATACGGGTGAAATCTTCCAGCCGTTCTTCCACATCAAGATCATCCTCGGACAGGTCGTATTTGTTGCAGATGATCACTGCGGGGATATTGGCGATTTCCCCCTGAAGCAGGGCCCGGTCCAGGAACCGGGGCCGGAAAGGCGGGGAGACCGGGGTGGTGACGCAGAGCACCTGATCCACATTGGCCGCAAGCAACTGGGGCGACTGGCCCTTTTGGTTAAACCGGGTCAAAAGGTTACGCCGTTTCTCAAGGCTCAAGATGAGCCCTGTACCATCCTGGGCAAGATCGCTTTCAAAAATCACCCGATCCCCCGGGGCCAGGGGGTTATAGAAACCCTCAACCCCTTTCAATATCTTGCCCTTGAGGTGACACTCAAATTCGGCGCCCCCTTCATCGCTCTTTACAGTGAAGATATTCCGGGAACCCCGAATCACCAGCCCCGTCATGGACGCCCCCCCTGATCGGGACCACTTGCAATACCGACTTTAGTCGGCAAGTTCCCCGCGCATTTTGCAACGAAGTTCCCCGCGCAAAGGGTCAGGCCGAAGGCTTGCGCCCGTTCTTCCCAGACCGGCTCAAGCGGCTCAAGGCCGGTAACCAGCAGTAAAGCTGCCGGGCCTTCGGCTGCCGAAGTTTCCGCTGTCACACCAGCTCGCAATCCCCCCTGATCCAACAGGGCCTCTGCCCGGCGGGAAACCCCTGCAATGGAATCGTGGATGGAAAGCTCCCCTTTGGCCAGGGCCTTAAAATCATCCAAAAGAAAAAGGAAGTGGGTACAGCCCAGGACTATAGCGTCAGCCCCTGCCCGGCGGAATTCTTCGATGTAAGGAGAGGCTATACTCCGGCGCTCCTCTTCCCCGGCAAGGGCATACCGGTGTTCCACAAAGTCTACCAGGTCCGGAGCGGCAAGGGCAGTGACCGCGCAGTCCGGCCCGAACCGGGCTGCCAGTTCCGCGATATAGGGATCCCTGATGGTCCTGTCAGTCCCCAGCACCCCGATATGCCGGCGCTTGCTGGCAAGGACCGCAGGTTTCACCGCCGGCACGGTACCCACCAGGGGCAGATCGGGAAAGGTTTCCCGAAGTGAAGCCAGGGCTGACACCGTGGCGGTATTGCAGGCAATCACTCCCAGCTTGGGGTTAAACTGCCCCCGAAGCCGTGCCACAAGGCTGCTTAACAGGGCGATCAACTCTTCCCGTTCCCGGCGCCCGTAGGGAAAATGTTCCCGGTCCGCACAGTAGACCAGAGCTTCATGAGGATTGTGGTGGTGAAAATGTTGGCAGTAGGGAAGGCCCCCGATACCGGAGTCCAAAAAAAGTATAGGTCTATTATCCATATTTTCTAGGGTTTAAAAAGATTGTCAAAGGCCGATTTTGCGGAAACAGCCTTTTCCCGAGGCCCTGCCTCGCCCGGTGTGGGGGAACGGAACCGGGCATTAAGGGAAAACCAGTCGCAAAAATTACCCCTGTCCTTTTCCGCCGGTGGTTCGGCATTGGGTTCCGAACAGTCCCCCCGTGCGCCGGGCAGGAAAAACCGGCAATGCCGGCAAACCCGGAGATCCTTGCCGCATTCGGGGCAGCGCAGGGAACGGCCCAGGGGATTGGGGTCCAATATTGGGGAACCACAGTACCAACACATGGGGTAATCATACTGCGGTGGGGGAATTCTGGCAAGGGCGGGGGGAATAAGAATCGCTAAACAATACCTGGCGCCTACCCCTACCCCATACCCCAAAAGGGTGCTATACTAACCTCATGTTTACCCTAATCCCCTGCGCCGCCGGCTGCGGCAGAAACGCTATTACCGGTTCTTCGGTTTGTTCAGTCCATGCGGCGGATCCCAAAAAGGAAGGGCGGCGTATCGCGGAGTACATTACCCAACGGGAGGTTATCAAAAACCTCAACGCCTCGGGTTTATATTTTGAAAACGACGATTTTTCCCACCGGCATTACTATGGCTGTGATTTTATCGGCGCATCCTTTTTTCATTGTACCTTTGTGGACACCTTTATGCGGATGAGTTTCTTTGATTCTGCCCAGTTCCAGGATTGCGACTTTTCAAAAAGCGATCTACAGTTTCTGTCCTTTGGGGGGTCCTCTATTCTGAACTGTACCTTTACAGGCTCCGAACTGGTGCATGTCAATTTTGGGGGAGCCGGCATCTCAGAATGCCGTTTCAATAATTCTAATCTTTACAACAGCCGTTTCATTAATGCTGATATGAACTGTTCCGACTTTATCGATTGCAACATAAAAAAAACCTATTTTATACAGGCCCGTCAGGAAGGTATCTCCTTTAAATCATCCAATACGGCTGAGGCAATCTTTGAATACGGCGAAGAGGACTAGGTGAAACTTTTTTTTCATTATTGCAGTTTTGGTTTCAGTAATTGTTATGTCCTGGGGACCGACTACGGCTGCGAGGACCTTCAGACGTCTATGTTCGCAGGGGAAACACCATCTCACCGCGAGGCGGCGACTCCTAGGGAGTCGGCGACTCCTAGGGAGGCGGCGCCTCCCAGGGAGGCGATCATCATCGATCCCGGTAATATGGACAAGACAATCCTTGATTTTATCGAGCAGAATAACTACAAGCTCTCAGGGGTGCTGGTAACCCACGATCACCTGAATCATGTCCACGGGCTGCGGACCCTCAAACATATCTACGATGTGGAAATATACGCGGTGAACCACATCATTCTGGATAATAAAACTACCATGGTAAAGGACGGTGATACCTTCAACATAGGCTCTTTTCATGTGGAGGTGATTTCCGTACCCGGCCATTCATCGGATTCAGCGGTATATAAAATAAACCACATGCTCTTTACCGGAGACGCCCTCAATGCGGGTATGCTGGGGACTACCGCAAGTTCCTACGGCGCAGAAGTCCAGATGACCGCCATACGGAGCAAGATATTTTCCCTTCCGGGAAATTATGTGGTTCTCCCCGGCCATGGCCCGCCTTCTACCCTGGAAACGGAACGGCGATTCAATGCGGGGATACAGATCTTTGAACAGCACAAGAAAAGGCGCCCAAGCTTTGATGTAGAAACCTGGGAGGATTAGGGGGCCTTACGGACGCTCACCTGCCAAACCCTGCCTGCGGCCAGATTCCAGCGGCGGTTTACATAGGATGAAAAGGCGTTGGCCTCGGCGGTAAAGGCTGCGGCCAGTTCAGGCCAGTTTCCAGCAGCTTCGTCCTTTGGGGGAAGCACTGTTCGCCGCCAGGAACTTTCGTCGATACGCCCTGCCAGGGTTTCTCCGAAATACACCCCGGCCCGGGACGAAGGCTGCTGCAGAATATGGGCCATAAATTCATTTACCATCAGGTACTGATCCTTCAAGTCGTAGTGTTGATAATCAAAATAGGAAAGGATAAAGTTCTTTGCAAGGCGGGGCAGGGTTTCCCAGCGCCGGCTGCTGAAGGCGCGGAATTCCTCGTCAATGAAGAAAATACCGTGGAACCCCTCATGGGCCATGAACATGCTGCGCAGATAATCCGCCGATTCCCGGGAAATGGAAATGATAGCCCCCTGCCCCGCCGCGTAAGCCCCGGCGCCTGTACGGACCAGGATGCCCGCAGCTTCCAGGATAGCCCCCAGTTCCCGCTCCTCGCTGAGCAGGGGAAAATTCTGAGCCCTGGCAGCCTCAAAAAAATGGGCCAGATCCTCAGCGCGGTAATCATGGGCATTCCAGCCATGGAGTTCCGCGATCTCCTCATCCGGCGCAAGCCGCCCCCGGAACCCCGCCTTTTCTGTAAAGAAGGCCAGCCGTTTAAGCAGCCGGTCCTGGATAGCGTAATCCGCAGTATCGAATATCAATATTGAAGGGAACCGTTCCCAGCGGAAAACCTCAAAACGCCGATCCCGCCAGGCTTCCTGGTTTATGCCCAGGATCAAGCCCGGGTCGGCCGGCGCCGGTTCCAAAGGGAAAGGCCGCACCGGAGCGGCATCCAGGACCAGGGAAAGCGGGGCGCCTGAAATACCCAGGGGGAAAGTTTCCAAGGGAAACGCCCCCGGGGGAAGGGTGATCTCTCTCGGCCTGACAGACCATTCATACCGTACCGGTCCCGCCTGGACAAACACCTTCTCCCCTGCCGGTACATCCCCAAAGGCCGCCTGTAATGCTATAGCCCCGGCAAAACGGAAGGCCACCGGAATATCAATAACCAGGGCATTGTCCCGGGAAAACACAAATGGTGTGGCTTTTAGAACAGGGGGCCCGGACTTGTCCTGCTCAAGGGTAAAGCCGTACCAGCGCTTTATAATACCCAGTGAGTCAAGCTGAAACTGAACATCGATCCCGGAAGTGCCGGTTTTCTCCAGCCTAAGCCCCAGGGTACGGAGAGGCTCCGCAGGCAAGGGCACACTGTAACGGATCCTGCGCGGACGGGTTTCAATACCCAGGAAGGATGCGTCCCGGGGGAGTTCCCAGGCGGCGTTTCCGTTTAGCTCCAGCACAAGCTGGTAAGATACCGGATTCCCGGTTGGAACCATGCCCCCCTCCCCCAGGCCGGCAAAATGGTATTCCAGCTCCAGGGAACTATTCCCCCCTATGGCTGCCGGTACCGCGAGGGAGTAACTTAGGTTTTTTGGTTTATCCGGAGAAATAAGGCCGGAGACTGATTCTTTGGAAAGGGCATAGAATTCCTGTGCGGACCCGGGGACATCAGAAATGCCATAAAAGGGTATGGCTGCCGGCTCTTTATAGGAGCAGGAGGCCAATACCGGAAGCAACAGGATTAGTATGCGCAGCTTTTCTGAAAGGGTTTTAAAATACATTGCCCCTGGCCTTAAAGGGCAATAATTCCCCGGGCCATAAGCTGGGCAAGGGAATATTTCCGTTCCATGGTTGTATCACCTTCACTGCGGAGAAAGGTTTCAAGCTGAGCGGAAAAGGATTCGGGCAGGATGGGCAATTCGCGAATCTGCTTATCATAGGCCCGGTGAGAAGGCTCAAAACGATGGTTGATGCAAAACAGAGTGACACAGGCGGCTTTGATAAAACCGGCGGAAGAGATGAGATAATAAAAATCATCATTCTGGAACAGCGCCGCCCCAAGGTCGCTTAAAAAATGTTCCATCTTGGACTGGTGAATATCCCGCATGGCTTCCCAAAAGGATATGTCCAGGTTGTGAAGCCGCTCCCGGATTTTTTCGATCCAAGCGGTACGGTGGAAGAGTATTTCCCCGTAAGCCAGCCGGTAATACCCGTAGGTGCCTGAATCTTTGATAAGCCAGAGCTGATCCAGCTTGATATCCGCGATGTTTACCAGTTCATCGATCTTCCCGGTCTCCTTATATTCAATCCGCACCGGTATATCCCCGATGAGAAACCGGTCCTTCTTCCCCTGGTTTGAAGTTTCAAAGGCAGCCACATCATCTCCGTAGAGACCGCAACGTTCATCCGGTCCGGGCAAGGCGCCAAAATAAAACACGTCAAGGATCAGGGCAAAATAAGGGTCCAGAGTATCCGGCAGGGCAGCCTCATTGAGGGAAACACATTCAACCCCGCTCCATTTAGAAAGGACCTGGACAAATCGGTCCACCAACTGTTTAGTCTTATATTTCATTGCAATTCCCTTTATAATGAGTATAACACGGGAAGCTGAGAAAAAAGAAGGGGACAAACGAAAGAAAGCTTATGAAAAAGCAAAATACAGGAGGCGACGGCTCCCTGAAGACGCCCCTCCGTTTTGTGGTCCTCATCCCCCACCGGGATTTAGCCGGCCCCTTGGGCACCCATAGCGGCAGCCTTTTTGCGGCGGGCATGGCCGGGGCCTTTTCCTTCCCCAACCTTGCCCCCTTAGCCCTGGTTTCCCGGCCCTTTTCCCGGCCGGAACTCCGCTCCCTTGCACTGGATATCCGAAAGTCCATCACCGGAACCGCCCTGGACGGTGATGGAAAAATCAACCCGGGACCGCCGGTACTACAGCCCTGCCCGGGCTTCCACTCTTTCTACGGCCTGTCATTGGATATTCCCCCGTCGCCCTTGCCTTATCCGGGAGTGCTCTACCCCTTCCCCGCCCTTGCCCTCTGCCTTGCCCTGATCGAAGCGGGGACCGAGGCTGCTCTGGAAAATGCCAAGGCAGTACACACAAACCTTACCGGTTTCAGAGCGGCCATGGTTGCCAATTTGAGCATAAAGCCCCTGTCTGACGGCGGTACAGGCAGGGGCGGCGGGGAACCGAATTATTCCTTTACCTGGCGTATCGGGCCTCCCTGCTGGCTCCCCTCGCCGCGCTACTTGCAACGAAATTCCCCGCGCAACTTTAGCCCCCGGAACCAACAGGAGGAACCCTGATGGCCGAATGTTTCCGCATTGCCGGGGAACTGCTTCTCCTGGATATCAAGGCCGTACCGGGCTCCTCAAAGTCCCAAATCGCCGGGCTCAGCGAAGGCCGGCTGCGGATCAAAATTGCCGCCTCTCCCGAAGACGGCAAAGCTAACACTGAACTCCGGGCCTTCCTGGCCAAACTCCTGGGCTGCCCCCGGAAAGACATCACCCTGGTCGCCGGGGAAAAGTCCCGGCTTAAAACTGCGGCCCTGCCTTTGGGGGTGAAGGAAAAACTGGATGAAATTGTGAAAGAAGTGAGAAAGTAGAAATGAGGAGCCATGGCTCGCAATTTGCTTTATTGGAGATAAACCATTATATTTTAAGTATGACAACAACCATACAACAAACGATTAACATCCCTGTAGACCGGCGGGTCCATTTAAATCTAGATATGGATATTTTCGTTGATCTCCCTACAGGAACGGCAAAGCTAGAAATCCATGTTACCCCAAAAAATGAAAAAACTACCTTCCATCCCAAAGAAACTTTCAAACGTCTCCATGGAGGCATTAAAAACAGCCCGCATTTTGGCCGCAATGGGGTTGAGATAGTGTACGATCCCCTGTGATGCAACTTTACTCCTAAATTTCGTATTCGTGTTGAGGGGTTTAATACCCAAGAACCCGTTTACACAGGGGAGCTTTAGGGCGTTTAAAGGGGTATTAAACCCCGAATACAAATACCTTATGAGAACAACAACCTCGCCCTTTAGGGCGGGGTTGTTGATAATTAGCTGTTTTCTCAGAACCCACGGTTGATTTGCCGAGCAATTTTTTATTGGGAACGAAGAAATTGCGGAGCGGACACAGGTATGCATAGCCGCTGCCGAGGGCTTGGATAATCCGCTCTTCGTTGGTATACTCATGGATACCCTCATTTTGACCTCCGTCCCGCTCTCTGACAGTATTGTCTGTTATTTTTGGATATCTTTTTCAATGAGACACTGCGCATACTTGACATTATAAAAATTAAACAATAATATAAAAGAAGAAATTTTGTTCCATAAGAGGACTAGGCAAAGGGAGGTTTTTATGTATAATTGTAACCAACAATTACTAAAAAAGTTTGCAAAAAAATTACCTCGACCAATTAAGAGAATTATTCATAGTATTCTTGATACTCTTAAGAATATTTCAAAAAATATTTCAAAATGTATACAGACTAAAAAACGTAAACAAGAATTATATTCTGATTTAAAAATATTTAAACAGCAAAAAGAAGAAATAAATGATCAGGATTTTATATTCGGGCATTTATGGCCTTGCCTGGATGATAAGTATGCTAATAATGGTTCTGCAAAAGGCGATTATTTTCATCAAGATTTACTTGTTGCACGGCGTATTTATGAGAATAAACCTGAAAAACATATTGATGTTGGTTCCGCCATTGGTAGTTTTGTTGCTCATGTTGCAAGTTTTAGAGAAATATCAGTAATAGATATTCGTCCATCAATAGGAAGGACGCATAATATAACATTTATTCAGCAGGATTTTATGGCTGAATTAGATAAAAATATGCTGGATGCCTGTGATTCATTGTCATGTTTACATGCGATAGAACATTTTGGCTTAGGACGATATGGTGATCCGGTAAATTTCAATGGGCATATTCTTGGGATCAATAATTTATATCGTGTTTTAAAAAAAGGGGGGAAGCTATATTTCTCAGCACCAATAGGAACACCACAACGGATAGAGTTTCATGCACATAGAATATTTTCACCACAATATTTGGTAAAAATATTTAGTGATAAATATAAAATAGATCACTTTTCATATGTTGATGGATTAGGTGATTTACATGAAAATGTTGAATTAAATAAATTTCTTGATGATTATACTGACAACTATGGATGTGGAATATTTGAGATGGTAAAACTGTAAAAGTACGGGCCCAGCGCATAACAACGGTTCACGTTTATCCGCCAATAGGCGGCTCGGGGTTACGTTCGATTTCGCCTCCCACGCCTCACTCCACCCACATTTTTGTGGCTCGATAAAAATGTCGTAAACCTTGTATCGTTGTACGCAATTTTTTTACCACGAATTTATCGTCGTAAGCGCAATCCATGGCGCTTGGTAAGGGTCTTGTTAGCTTGCTAATGCTTGCCGTATTAGATGCAATCGTCTTTTGTGCATGATGCCGACCAAGTTTAGTAATAGACCGGGCTTTTTTATTCGTGTTGAGGGGTTTAATACCCCCCAGGACCAGGTTTGTGATGCCTTGTACCGGAGGGACAAAAAAGGTATAGTAGAAAATGTGGGAATACTTGACAGACTGGGTGATGTGATTAAAAGCTACCTCAATGATACTGGAAACCCCGCAGGGGAAAGGATCGGCCGCCGCTACGCCGATCCGGACCTGGATGAGGCTTATGAAGAACTTAATGAGTTCCTGGCCGGAGGAAAACCCGGTAACCGGGAAGACAGCCAGAAAAGAGACAACCAGGGGGCATTCAACAGCAGGGGATCGGAGCAAACTGCCGGCCGGTCTCTGCCCCCTGAAAACCTCCGTGCGGACTTTGCGGAACTGGGTTTACCCTTCGGCGCCCCAGAGGAAGAATGTAAGACCGCTTATAAACAGCTCCTCAAAATCCACCACCCCGACCGGCATGCCGGCCATGAGGGTAATATGAAGAAAGCTACTGAAAAATCCGCTAGGATAAACGCCGCCTATGATCGCATTGAAAAGTGGCGTGCCACAGGAAAAGCTGAGTAAAAGTTTAGCGCAGGCTTACTGCTTCAACCAGATTGGTTTTTCCAGCCAATACCCTGACCCCCTCCCGGGTAATGGACTCTACTGATCTATTGGAAAGGCGGTAATTGACAGTAACTGTGTAGACACCCGGGTCCAAAGTAATTCCCCCAACATAGGCCCTGCCGGGGAAATAGCGGGAGCAGCGTATATCCGCACTTTCAGTGACATTAGCCCCCAGTCTGGCCAAGCGGCCAGCCAGGAAGCCAGCTATCCGACCACCTTCATCCCCCCCGGTCTGATGAGCTGTAGCTTGGGCTGCTATCTCCACCGCCAGGTATTTAATAGTGGTGCGGATAAAGGTCTTGGCCAGGATAACATTATATTTGGCATTAAAAGTTTCCGCCATGACCGCTCCCATGTTTTCCAATAATTCCAGCCGGACCGTCTCTTTCCCGTTGATCACCACCTCAATACCTGTGACGGCGCTGGGCCGAGACGCCAGAACCGGCAGGGTTATTTCTCCGTCCGGCACATACATGAAGGGGAAGAATACATGTACGGTCTCTTCCCGCTTTACCGGGGCAAGCCCTGCGAAACCAATGATGTTGAGCCGCGCCTTTTCCCGGGGTATTTGCAGTTCCGCATTGGTCTCATACCCCGGTTCACCGGTAACTACCAAATCCCGGGGCAAGGGGGTGGTATAAATGGCCGGGGCTGCCCCATAGGCTCTGGGAATCTCTGCAAAATCAATGCGGGCGTCATCAAAGCGGCCTTCACCCCGATAGAAGATTGCGCTTAGATACCGGGCCAGGGCGGAGTTGGAAAAATTTACCTCTTTCCCCTCCGGAATTTTCATACCCGAAACCTTATCGCCCCCATAATTTTCCATTTCTGCGGTTACCGCATCGTACTTCTGGGCAAGGAAGTCCAGTTTCTGGGTAAGCTTGCGGATCTCTACCCCCGCTCCTTCCGCATCACCCTGATGATAGTAATTCAGGGCACTGAAGACATTTACATACATATCCTCATAATCTTCTCCGGAGTAGTCCTTGGTATTATCATTGACAATATAAGAAGAAATCTCGGCACTGATACTTTTGGTATAGGCTTCCTGGATAAGCCGCTCCGCCTCTTCCAGATCCCGGGCCGAGGCATCATACTTTCCTGCATAATGTTCCAGCACGCCCTTGTCCAGATACAGCATGATCTGGTTTTTTTTCGGATAAATAGGTTTTTTTTTCGCCTGCCCCGTTTCCAGGGATACCAGGGACGCATTGTAGTCCGCATGCGCCACAGCGACATCTATGCCTTCATAGACATCAGCTCTGGTAGCGCAGGAAAGAAATACAAACCAAACACAGGCTATAAAAAAAATGGGTTTCACTAATTTCATATTCCACTCCTTTTATATGCCGGTATTAAGTATCCGACAGAACAATTCTGCTTAGGGTTTGAGTTTTGCCTGGTTGATAACCTTCTTAATCTCGTTGTTCTCCCCTTCCCAGAGGATCCTGTTGGTTTCAATGTTGGTTAAAGAAGCGTGGACAAAATAGGATCGCACTGAGGTATTACCGTTGCGGTCCACAATGGCCTGGACTGTGCCGTTAAGCATAAAGGTGGCGCCGGTTTCATTACCCAGAGCGGCGGCGCTGGCTTCGCTGGCATTGGATTGCTGCTCCTGCCGTTCAGCCCGGAGTTCATCCCGGGTGTCCCCACCGGCCACAAATTCCAGTTTGCCGCTATTAATGATGGCGCTCCGCATAATACCGGAAATAATGGTAGTATCAATATGTTCACTGGAAGTGTTCCGGAAATTACCCACCAATACCGTGGGCAGTTCTCCCTGGTGGCTGGTGGAATAGGTATTGATGAAACGGTCCACACTGGGGGCGCTGAGACAGCCGGCAATCAGGGATTCACAAACCTGGCGTACATCCGTGTCATTCCAGCGGCCGCTGAGATCCACCTGGGTATCTGCGCTGACCCGGGTCACGGGACCGGAAGAACAGGAACTGAACAGGGCAAAAAGGGCCGCCGCAGTGACCGCAAACAAAACGTGTGTTTTCATAAAAACTCCTCATATAGTAAAATAAAGTAAGGTTAGTTTATAATAAAAGGTATAACAATTACAATGGGGAATTTAACCACGAAGAACCCGAAGCACATGGTTATTCTTCATCCTCACCCTCACCCCAGTCGGCAAGCTTCCGGTGCAGGGTTTTCCGACCTATGGCCAGGACCTCCGCGGCTTTGCTCTTATTGCCCTTTTGGGCGGACAGGGTGTCCCGGATGATGATCCGCTCCGCCTCCTCCAGGCTGGTGCCCAGGGGTATGCGGATCCAGCCGGCGTCGTTTTGGGTCCGCACCGTTGGGGGGAGATCCCCGGTGGTGATAACCGGGCCCCGGGTCATGACCACCGCGCTTTCAATGCAGTTCCGCAGCTCCCGGACATTGCCGGGCCAATCGTAGGCGTAGAGGGCTGCCCGGGCTTTGTCATCGATTCCCTCCAGGGTCTTGCCGTTTTCACCGGCGAATTCATTGAGGAAGGCGGTGATCAACAGGGGGAGGTCCCCTTTCCGTTCCCGCAGAGGGGGCACCTCAATATTGACCACATTGAGCCGGAAGTAGAGGTCCTCCCGGAAGGCGCCTTTTTCTATTTCCGCCTTGAGGTCCTTGTTGGTGGCTGCTACGATACGCACGTCGGTTTCTATGGTCTCTTCCCCGCCTACCCGCTCAAATTTTTTATCCTGCAGCACCCGAAGGAGCTTTATCTGGATGTTCTGATCGATTTCCCCGATTTCGTCTAGGAAGAGGGTGCCTTCATTGGCAAGCTCAAAACGGCCCCGGGTTCGGGATACTGCACCGGTGAAGGAGCCTTTCTCGTGGCCGAAAAGTTCGCTTTCCATGATAGAGGCTGACAGGGCTGCGCAGTGTACTTTTACCAGGGGCTTGCCCTTCCGGGGGGAAAGTTCGTGGATGGCGTCTGCCACCAGTTCCTTCCCCACTCCGGATTCCCCGGTGATGAGGATAGAGGCTTTTGAAGGGGCAGCCCGGCTGATGGTATCAAAGACCTGACGCATGGGGGCGCTGTCGCCGATCATGGATTTCAGGAGGTTCCGGTGTTCCAGTTCCTCTTCAAGCCGACGGTGCTTGAGGATCAGTTCCCGGTTCTGAAGAGCCCGTTTGACTAGCAGGGAAAGGTGGTTCAGGTCCACCGGCTTGGTAAGAAAATCGTAGGCCCCGTTCCGCATGGCCGCCACGGCGTTTTCCACCGTACCGTGCCCGGTAAGGACGATCACCGGTATACCCGGGGTCTCAGAATCAATGCGCTTGAGCAATTCCTCACCGCTTAAGCCGGGCATCCTGAGGTCCGTGATCACCAGATCGATGTCCCCTTTCTGGAAGCGTTTGAAGGCAGCGTCACCTTCGGCGGCGGTTTCCACCTGATAGCCGTCCATTTCCAGGGAGGCCGCAAGGCCCTCCCGAATATTTTTTTCATCATCAGCCACAAGTAGTCTGAACTGCATCATATCCCGCCTTCAAAGGTGATGAGTTTCCGTTCCTTCTGAGGAATGGGCAGGGTGATCTTAAAACTGGTCCCCTCCCCTTCCTTTGACTTTACGGAAATCTCCCCCCGGTGTTCCCGGATTATCTTAAAGACCAGGGTCAGCCCCAGGCCGGAACCGGTTTCCTTGGTGGTAAAATAGGGCTCAAAGATCTTTGAAAGATTTTTTTCACTTATCCCAATTCCGGTGTCGGAAACAACGATACTAATCTCGTCCTCCAGGACCTGGGTTTTTATGGTGAGCTTCCCACCATTAGGCATGGCAGCCTGGGCATTCTTGATAAGGTTGAGCAGGGCCTGTTTTATGTACCGCTGGTCAAAACCAATCCAGGGGAGATCCGGGGCGAGGTGCAGGATACATTTGATGCGGGCCTCCTCCAGTTCATAGGACACAAAATCTGCCAGCTCCCTGATGAGCAGATTAATGTCCCCTTCCCGGAATTCCATATTCATGGGGCGCACGGCGAACAGAAAATCTACCACGATACGGTTAAGGCGGTCTACCTCTTCGTTTACCACGGCGATATACTTATCCAGCTGGTTGAAATAGGCCCGGGGATCCTGGCCCAGAGAATCAAAGCCCGAGGGGTGGGCGTTGAAGTAGATTTCCTTGTTAGCCTCCATGGCTTTCTGGATAAGCTGTATGTGTATGGAAAGGGAGCCCAGGGGGTTTTTTATTTCATGGGCCACCCCGGCGGCCAGGGTGGTCAGGCTTGCCAGGTTTTCCGCCCGCCTGAGCTGGGCTTCCTTGCCCCGTTTTTCGGTAATGTCCTCCATGTAGATCAGGGAGCCTGTGACCTGGTGATCCTTTACCAGGGGAAGCACACTGATACTGAGCAGCCGAGGGATACCCTTGATCTCCAGATCAAATTCCCGTTCCTCCACCTTGTCCCCGTTTTGCAGGGTAAGCTCGAAAAAATCCCGGACCTTCTCATCCCGGACCAGTTGCCAGAATTTCAGCTTCCCCTGCTCTTCCAAGTTCATGGGAAGCATACGCTCGGCGATTTTATTGGCCAGGGCCAGGTTGTTTTCAGTATCGCAGACCAGGATGCCGTCGGTGATGGAATCCAGCACCGTTTCCAGGCGGTCAATTTCGGCGGCCGCTGAGTAAAGGAGGTCCCGGGTCTGTTCCCCGGTCATTTTGTTGAGCTTTTGCAGGGCCCGCTTAATGAATTCTCTCATGGTATAGTACTGTAAGGATAAACGCTTTTTTTGTTTTCTGCAATCATCCGGAGCGGCAATTCGGTTTATGAGAGCTGTACTGGGGTAGTGACCGGGGAGGGGGGCAATTTGCTCCTGCCCCCTAACCTGTAGAATTCCCCCTACGTCAGCGCTCTATACACAGCAAGGGATACCCTAAACTTAAGTATGTAAAATACTATTACCGACGTCAATAGCCCCTTTTGTGCCTTTATCAATATTTTTTTAACGGTAAAAACAACGCCGGAATAATTGAAAACAAGGTGAAACAAATTGACACTATAAATATACGGTTATATGCGTTAATTATATTTTCAAACGAATCGCCCAATGATATATAATGCTGAAACAGTATAGCTAAAATCGCCGTTCCAGATGCGCCGCCTATCTGCTGTAATATGCGTGTTGCTATTGTACCATGTGAAATCTGGCTTTTTGCTAACCCGTCATACACGGATGCCATAATTGGTATAGAAAATCCTCCTAATCCTGCGCCACGTACCAATAAGGCCAGGATAAGAAATACCGATGTGGTCTTGTCAGTGGCAAATATAAAAGGGAGTGTGCCGATGGCAGCGATTATCAGGCTCACCATCACCACAAAACGCGCGCCTATCTGGTCTGTCAATTTACCCGCAGCGCCTCTTGTTAATAACATTCCCACACCCTGGGGGGCAAGCATGAGGCCGGCGGCTAGTGCAGTCTCGTTTCTAACTTGCTGAAAAAATAAGGGTAAAATAAACAATGTCCCTGTGGTGATGAAGCCTGATACAAAAAGCAGAAGTGATGATGAAGAAAAACTTTTGAGCGCAAAAAGGCGTACATCAATAACACATTCATTTTTTGTCTTTAATGAATACATGACAAAGTAGATAACGCATACTACCCCTGCAATAATCGGAATGAATACCCCCATACTTGTAAACCCGAGGGCCGACCGCATTTTTGAAATGCCGAAAATAAGAAAAATAAAGGCGCCTGACAAAAGTAGTATGCCGACACTGTCTAATGGTTGTTTGCTGTTTATTGGATCTATTTTTGGTAATTTCAATGACAGCAACAGCGCAATTATGCAAATAGGAATATTTACATAAAAAAGAACACGCCAGGGAAGATTATTTACCAGAAAACCGCCTAAAACAGGGCCTAAGATTGGAATAATTAATGTAGGAATACCAAGAATCGCCATTAAACTGCCTAATTTTTGTCCGCCTGAATACTGGATAAGCGTTGTCTGCAATGTAGGCAGCATAATACCCGCGCCAATTCCCTGTACGATTCTAAAAACAATCAAACTTTCGATATTCCATGCCAATGAAGCAAGCACGGAACCTAAAAAAAATATTACAAGCGCCGTTATGTATACTTTTTTGACGCTGAACCGATTATCAAGCCAGCCGGCAAAAGGCACCGCAATGCCCAATGATAAAATATATGCCGTAGTAACCCATTGCACTATAGAAATAGAACTATGCAATTCAGCCGAAATGGTTTTTATGGCCACATTTACTATGGTTGAATCCAATGCGGGTGCGAATATTCCTAAGACCATAATCAAGGCAATTTTGAGTAATTTCGGATTGAGTTTTTCGTCCGGTGATTTATTGTTTTTCACCAGCTGCACATCCTTGGCTTATGAAATTTATAAGAATCATTAACGTTTCTTATAAAGAATATACACTAAGCTTTTTAATAAGGGCAATAGGGAGAAACGAAATGAGATTTTATTGAAAAAAATCAGTTCCCGTATTATTTTTTGCCCTTTGATTTGCTGCGTTATGAGATTCGTCCCACCGTGATCCAGCTTGCATTTTTTTTAAAACCGTGATATAATAACCAAAAGGAGCTGACCCATGGCCATTGTCTATGATTCCGAATTATGCCTGCCAGCTTCCCTGGAAAGCCTTGACACGGTAATGGATTGGGTTACAAAAAAAATGGACCATGAACAGTGCCCGCGAAAAATACAGAACCATGTTGCGGTGGTCACGGAAGAATTGTTCGTGAATATCTGCCATTATGCCTACGCCGCCGGGGTGGGACAGGCGGTTATCCGGCTTGCTTTTAAGGATCACAGTATTTATATGCAATTTGAGGATTCAGGCATTCCTTTTAATCCTTTGGAACACAGCGCGCCTGATATAAAAGTCGGTATAGAGGATCAGCAGATCGGTGGGCTCGGAATTCATATAGTAAGGAAATGGATGGATTCTGTCAGTTACGAAAGGACAGGCGAAAAAAATATTCTCACCCTACGCAAATCAACCAACCCCGCCGCAGAGCAGCCGGGGCTGGTTGTTCTTTAGAGGTATTGGACTCGGGTATGTACACTCGCCACGAATCAATTACCAACATAATTCAGGAGAATTAATATGGAGATACTAGAGGTTCAAAGTGGAACGAAACTTGTTCTCTTTATAAAAGGCAGACTGGATGCCAATGAGGGGGATCTGTTACAAAAACGGTTCAAACAGATTAAAATTATGACCACCGATCTGACCCTGGATCTTTCGGAACTGAAATTTCTTTCAAGCGCGGGGATTAGGGTAATTATCACCATCATGAAAGAGATGAACGCCAAGAAGGGCACATTCGCCATTAGTAAAATTAGCCCCGAGGTACGGGAAATTTTTAATGTGGTCGGCCTTATCGATCTTTTTGTGCAGGATGAAAAATATGTGATTGTGGTAAAGGAAAAAACAGAAAAAAAAGCAGTTTTAACCATATCCGGCAATCCGGATCTAAAGTCCGGCCGGGATCTCAGCGACCATATCAAGGAATTGCAGGCACAGGGGATCACAGAATTTGTACTTGATATGAGCGGGATAACTACCACCACCCCAAAATTTGAAGAAAAATTAATTGAAATTGAAAAGGAAACAGAGAAAAAAAGCAAATTGACCGTATTAAGACCCCCGGAACCGCCGCCAATAGTACCGCTATAACTCGATTGGTTTTTAGAGCTTCCTTTTACTTGTAGTAGATCGCCAGGGAGGTAATATCATCTGACTGTTCGGTGCCTGATACAAATTCAGCGATATCATTCCGTATGGCAGTGTCAAATTCTTGGGGCAATAAATCTCGGTATCGGTTGGCGGATTCAAGGAAGCGGTCGTTGCCCCATTGTTCTTCAAGGGAATTCATGGCTTCATTGATGCCATCGGTATACAGATACAGCCTGTCACCGGAATGAAATTCTATCTCGCAAAGCTGGTATTCCGATGCTTCCAGCATTCCCAGGGGGATGCCTTTTTTTAGTTCCATAAAACGGTAGGGCCCGTTATTCTGCGAAATGAGCGGCTTATTATGCCCTGCATTGGCATAGGCCATCTTTCCGGTTTCCAAGTCAAGGCATACAAGCAAAACAGTAACAAACATACTCAGGGTATTATCCTCGCTGAGCTGATCATTTACCTCCCTAAGGGCGGAAGCCGGATCAAGGCCCCGAAGCATCTTTGCCTTAATAAGGGTTTTTGCGATCACCATAAAAAGGGCCGCAGGGACGCCCTTCCCGCTTACATCAGCGATCACAAATACTGCTCTGGTTTCTTCATCATTCAGGTAGAAAAAATCATAAAAATCACCCCCAACCTGTTTTGCGGGGATCATCTTGGCAAAGAGCGCTAGCCACTTATGACTGGTAAATTTCGGGAATATTTTTGGCAGCATATCATTCTGGATTTCCGAGGCGATAGAAAGCTCGGTGTTTATCCGTTCTTTTTCGGCAGTTATCCTGCTGATATTTTCTATGTGGGTTTTTATATCTGCGGTCATTTTATTAAAGGCATTTCCCAGCTCGGCTATTTCATCCTTGCCTTTTATGATAATTTTACTGTCCAGGTCACCGGCGCCTATATGCCGTACATTTTCTGCAAGCCGGGCAATAGGCTTTGTCAGGGACAAGGAAAGGATAAAGGAAAAAATCCCCGCCAGGATAAGTACCGGGATAAGGGACAGGGAAAGCGCAATAATAGCATTTTGCTCCAGCCGCCTTACAAAGCTTGTTTCAAAATCCAGGCCCAAAATACCGGAAACGGCGCCATCTTTCATAATAGGTAAATAAGCAGAAATGGCGGAGCCGTATTCATTGACAACAGGTTTATCCGCAATCTGCAGTATCTGTGTTTTATATGCGATATCCATATCTTTCCCGATATAATCCGGATCGTAGAGAATATCAATGGTATCTTCATTCATTTCAGGAGTCCAGTCCGAGGCCAGCAAAAAACGGTACCGGTCCCCCACCTTTTCCATGTAATAGATGTACAGCATATTAAACGAATCTGCTGTCTGATTAAACAGTTCAACCTTAGCCCAAAAATCAGGGGACCGCTCTCTGGCTTCTTTAAAAAGGGTCTCCGTATCGGCCAATTCGGGCATCAGTTTTTGTACCAGCGCCGCCGTATCCGCGAGGGTTGTGCGGTAGCTGTTTTTTATATAATTGTGATAGCGGGAATACATCAAAACCCCGAGGCCTAAAGAAACAATAATACCTAATCCACTGATAAAAATAAAAAAACGTACTTTCAGGCTTTTCATTGATCTGTCTCCTTAAGTGAATAGGGGAGAACCGTAATTAGCCATGGCTTTCCGGAGTTCCGTGGCAAGCTGGTCCAGGATCAGGGGTACGCTGAGATTAGTACCCAGGGCGATCTCCGCCTCCTGCACCGCCTTCCGCCATATTTCCCTGCAGGCGATGGAGCCCCCTTCAGGGGGAAGGCCCTTGAGGCTTTCGCCGCTCACCCCCAGGAGGAGGGCCAGAAAGCGGCTGAACTGGCTGCGGATACCAAAATTGTCCGCCCCCGCCATGATCGCCACCACAAGTCCTCCCGTGTCTTCCCGGGGCCGCCCCAGGCCCGCAGCCTCCGCAATGGGGGCGCTGTATTTGCCCAGGGCGACGATGGCTTCGCTTAAGGGTGCCCCTGAACGTTTCAGGAGCAGCGCCGCGCCCCGGGCAACCGAGGCGGTGAAGAGGGCAGCCAGGGGATAGAGGGTTTCCCCAGAGACCGGGAGGAAGGACTCCAGGTAAGTTTGGATGAGTCCCTCTTTTCCGGCGGGTGTAAAGGCGCCATCCCGGAATACCTGGCGTATTACCTTGAGCTCCGTATCACTATCCCGGCGGGTAAAACTGTAGGGCCTGAGCCTTGACAGGATAGTGGGAAGTAGCCCCCCATGGTGGGCGGTGGTGAGTACTATGGATACTGTTTCCGGGGGTTCCTCCAAAATTTTCAGCAGGGAATTCCGGGCGCCGTCCTGCATACGGTCAGCATTTTCAATTACCAGGAGCTTCCGTTTGCCCTGGGGGGCCAGGCGGCTCCAGTAAGCGGCCCGGCGTATCTGGGCCACCGGTATAAGCTCCCCCATACCTTCGGCTTCCAGTTTGTAGGCATCTTTCAGCACCGAATCTACGGCCTTTTTCAGGGCCTCAGGATCGGGATCGCCTTCCCCGGCAGTATCGCTGTTAGCTGCCGCAGTGAGGTCCAATTCTTCCAGGCCCTCCTCCAGGGACTGGATCAGGGGGTTCAGCTTGCTGATTTTCGGGTCATCTTCCCAGAGGACCGGGGAAAAACGAGCCAGCAGTTTTCGTACCGACCGGATAAAGAGGAATTTTGCCCCAGCTATCCGGGGGTTCCGCAAAAATGCTGCGGCAGAAGCGGCGGTTTCCTCAGAAAAGGGCCTGGGTCCCAGGAGGAGCAGATCAGGGTGGAGCAGCAGGCGGTGATGAGCGCAGGCCGAGCAGGAACAGTTCCAGGGCGCCCCAGAGTTTTCACAGGACAGGATACGCCCCAGTTCCAGGGCGGCGCTGCCCTTGCCCGAGGCAGGGGGGCCCGAGAACAGCATGGACGGGGCCAGGACGCCCCCTGCAATATCCGATGCCAGCAGATTTATTACCGGCTGGCCAAGTATATTTTCAAACACCCAATACCTCCGGAAGGTCAGGCACGGGGAGCCGCAGCTCCCCTACCAGAGAGCTAAGCAGCTTTGCAAAGAAACTATTTACCAAAAGGGATTCGGGGTTAAAAAGGGGCTGTATGTTGATAATGAAAAGGATCACGCACACCAGGAGCAGCCCTTCCAAAAGACCTAGGACAAAGCCCAGGGCCTGATCAAGCCCACCCAGGTTTATGCGGGAGATAATATCATAGATGATACGCTCCAGCAGTTTTATTGCAAAAAAAACAATGGCAAACAGGGCGGCGAAGGCGATCAACTCCGGCAGCACTTGCATGTCAGCCAGTATTTTGGTGCGGACAAAAGCTGCCCCGGGTTTATAAAAAAGAACAGCGGTCAGGAAACCCAGTACCAGTGAAGCCATGGACATGATTTCCTTGACAAACCCCCGGAGGGCGCAGCGGAAGACCATAATCAGAATCAAAACAATAAACACTATGTCGATGATTGCCAATTTCATTCTTCGCCCTTTACCCTTGACAGTATTTCTTGGGCGATTATCAGCGCCCCGTCCTGATCACCCAAACGCCTTGACGCGGCGGCCATGGCATTCCGTCCTTCGGCATCCTCCGCCAGGGATGCTACGGTCTCCGCCAGAAGCGATACTACTTGCAACGAAGTTCCCCGCGCAATTTTACTGCTATCCCCGCCGCCCTGTATTACCCGGGCAGCCCCGGCTTTTTTAAAAAACTCAGCGTTTTCCACCTGGTCCCCCCGGGTGCCGGAACCGCTCAGGGGGATGAGCACCATGGGCTTTCCCGCCACCGCGCTTTCCCAGACCGTGCCTGCCCCGCTGCGACCCAGGACCAGTTCCGCCGCAGCCAGCACCTGGGACATCTCCTCCCGGATATAAGCGTAGGGAAGGTAGCGCCCCTCAGGGATGCCGCGCTCCGCAGGAACGTTAAGCTTTCCGGGCGGCGGCAGCTCGGCTTTTGGCCCGATCTGGTGCACCACCGTATAGTATTGGGTAAGCCGGGGCAAGCTTTCCCAAACCAGCTCGTTGATCTCCCGGGCGCCCTGGCTGCCCCCCAAAACCAGAAGGATCCGCTCCTGGGGCCCCACCCCCAAAAAGGCCCGGCCCGCCTCAGCATCGGCGTTATGGAAACCGGGCCGCACCGGGTTCCCGGCCACAACGAGCTTGGACCGCTGGGCCGGGGGAAAAAAGGCCGCCGTGTCCTGGTAGGCGATAAAAATCCGTTCCGCGAAACGGGCGTTGATCCTGGTGGCAAGCCCCGGGCTGTAGTCCGATTCGTGGGTAAACACCGGGATACCCAGGGATGCGGCAGCGGCGACAGGGGGTACGCTGACAAAGCCCCCCTTGGAAAAAAGCAGAGCGGGCTTTTCCCTCTTCAATATAGCGCGGGTCGCCAGAAAACCAAGGCCAATTTTGAAAATATCCGAGAAATTTTTCAGGGAAAAGTACCGCCTGAGCTTTCCCGAGGGGACACCGAAAAATTCCAGCCCCGCATCCTCAAGGATGGAGCGGTCCATGCCGGCGGCGGCGCCTATCCAGAATATGCGGCAGGGCAAAAGTTTCCCCAGGGCTGCGGCTACGGCCAGGCCGGGGTAAATATGCCCCCCGGTGCCGCCGCCGGTAAAGGCGATAGATACCATTATTAGAAACTAGTCGATTTTCCGGTTTTCCGCAATCGGGATTTACCGGGAATGCCCCTTATCAGAAACTTCAAGCCGCCTTAAACCGCAGCACCCACCGGGCAAAGGCATCAGCATAGTTTTTCAGAAAATCCCGGGAACTCTTATTGGAAATTTCCCCCTGATCATCGAAAAGTGAAGCCACCTCGCCTATATAAGCTTCCGGCTGCTGCATGAGGAAGATGTTCAGAAAAACCATGGCCTGCCTGAGCTGGTGATTAGCCCCGAAGCCGCCCATTTTGCCGATGGAAACGCTGATGATGGCCCCGGGTTTGTTATTCCAGATATTATGCCCATAGGGCCTGGAGCCTATGTCCAGGGCGTTTTTCAGCACCGGAGGTATGGAACGGTTGTATTCGGGAGTAATAAAAAGCAGCCCGTCCAGCATCTTAACCTCCTGCCTAAAAAAACTATATTCCCCCGGAGGATTTCCAAAATCATCAAAATCCTGGTTGTACATTGCCAGGCTGCCGATTTCCACGGGCACCATTTCAAATTCTTCGGGCATCAGGGCGGAAACCGCCAGGGCTGTTTTTTTACAAAAGGAAGCTCTTCGCAAGCTGCCGGTAAAAACACCAATTTTTATTTTTTTCATACTTACACTCTAATGTACCCGGTTTGAGTGTCTAGGAGTTTTTTTTGAGAAATTGTACTTTTATATGACAGGCAAACAAACGAGGCTTATTGCTAAGGTATTCATGCCGATTTACCGATTATTGTAATATAGTACTGGGTTTTTAGAATCCCCGGAGGGGGCTAAATCCTCTCAAATGGAGTTTTGTGGTGAAACAGCGAAAAACTATATTCCTCGCCCTGGTTTTTTTCGCGGGGGTCTTCTCTGCCTCTGTTTATGCAGACATTGGGCTTAATATACGGTATTTTGATAAACGAATTTACTATGCCCAGGATGATCCTATTTTTGTGCAGGTAACCATTACCAATTCCGGACCCTATACTTACCGGTTCAAACTGGCGGATGACCGGGCCTTTTCTATTGATTTTGATATCAGGACCATGTCCAACCTGACCGTAAACCCCGCAGAGATACTGGTCCGCCGGCGCTCCACCAGCCAGCAGGTGTTTTTCCGGGAAATTGCCGTGGAAAGCGGGGAATCCTTTTCCTTTGTGGAGGATCTGCGGAATTACGCAGAGCTGAGCCGTAGCGGCGCCTATGTGGTTCAGGCGCGGATGTATCCGGAATTGCTCCGGGACAATGGGAGCGCCGTTTCCCTGGATACCAACCGGGCAATGGAATCCAACCGGCTCAGCCTGAACTTACGGCCCCCCGCCCTGCCCGGGCCCGAGGGGATACTCCAAGCCCTGGATGTGGAAACCAACGCCAACCTGGTCAGGGAAAAACTAAGTCCCGATCAGGTAGTGAACTATATACTCAGCGCCCGCCAAAAGACCCAGTGGGAAAAATTCTTCCTGTACCTTGATCTGGAAGCCATGATAATCCGGGACTCGGTCCGCCAGCGTCAGTGGCTTGCGGAAAGCGAAGAGGGCCGGCGGCGTATGCTGGCCCGGTACCGGAAGGATCTGGAAGCGGAGATCACTGACGGCGATATTGCCACCATCCCCATGGAATTCCAGATCGAGCGTACCCAGTACTCCACCGAAGAGGGCACAGTTTCGGTACTGGAAAAATTTAAAACCGGAAATTATATTGAAAGGAAGCGGTACACCTACTATCTGCGCCGCAGGGACGATGTATGGACCATCGTCGATTATACCGTATTAAATTTGGGGACTGAATGAAATTACTGGCCGTTCTTGGCTCCGATGAACTCCTGAGCCTGCTTTCCCAAAACATCAAACCCCTGGGATTTGATGTGATACGCTACCACCATGTCCTCAAGGCCATGGACAATGTTGAAGAAATAGAACCTGCTACCATTATTATTAATGCAAAGGATTACCCCCGGCACTGGAAAACCATGGTCCAGTTCGTCCGCTACTATCACCCCAAGGCAGAATGCCCCATCATACTCCTCAAGGGCCAGAATTTTCCCCTGGAAGAGGCTTCCAAAGCCTTCTACCTGGGGGTAAGCGGTATCGTTTCCGAGGACTTAACCAGACCTTCAGAGGTGGATCAGCTCCAGCGTATCCTGAGCCGGTATATTAAACTTGAGGATAAACGGGGCGCCACCCGCTATCATATCGAGGATCCCAAGGAAGTGGGGATCTGCGTGGTAAACCCCTTGGACAAAGCCCTCATCACCGGTAGGGCAAACACCCTTTCTGCGACGGGCATTTCCTTTGCCCCGGATGCCAGCTCGGTGCTGGACAATCTTTCTGAAAACATGGAAATCTCGGAATGTTCCCTCCGCATCGGAGAAGACATCATCACCCCTATTTGCCGAATAGTCCGCACCAGCCCGGATATGTCCCTGGAATTTATTTTTTTCCCCAATGTGGACAGGATACTGCTGGATAATTATCTGGAAGCCCTGCCCATGCAGGAATTAAAGACCATGCAGGCGGAAGGCTGATATCCGCCCTTTTCCTTGAATCGCCGGATCAGCCTTTCTCTGTTTTTTATATTGCCTGAGGAAAAAACACCCCGTTAAAATTATGATCCGTCTCTGCTTCCAGTTCCGCCGGCTCGGAGCCGGAAACACCGGCCTCATGCCTGATTTGAGCCGCACCTTTAAGTATTACCGACAAATCCGCCCACCGGGAAAATTCCCGGCCCCGCAGGGGCTGGTAGGGGGCGTCAGTTTCCAGGAGCAGATGATCCAGGGGCAGGGCCGCGCAGGACCGAATAGCTTCCTTGTGGTTCTTTACAATGGAAGCCCCGAAAGAAAAATACGCATTCACCCCCCGGCGCAATAATGCTGCTCCCTCCCCCGCCGTTCCCGACCAGGAATGGAATACCACTGCAGGCAGTTTTTTGAGCGAGCCGGTATGGGCAAAGATCTTGTGCATAGCCCGACGTACATGGATCACCAGGGGCAGGGCGTACCGCAGAGCGGTTTCCAAGTGAAGGGCGAAAAGCTCATCCTGCACCGCCTCGGTGGCGCGGAACCTTGCATCATAAAGGTCGAACCCCGTTTCCCCCACCGCATTCAAAGCGCCCTCTTCGGCCAGGGTTTCCAGTAAATCCAGAAGCGGAGCCCAAGCAGGCCCGTCTTCGGCCCCGGCTGGGATTTCGGGGATATCCCCGGCGCTAACAGCGGCGGGCAGTTGGGGGTGCAGGGCAAAACACAGGGCCATGGGCGCCGCCCCTGCTTTACGGGCAGAGCGGGCCAGTTCCCGGTGGTAGGCGAACTGCTCCCCGTTCCAGGCGCTGGCGGCGCAGGCAACACCCAGACTACGGCGTTCCTCTTCGGCACCGGGAAAACGTTCCAGGAGATTATAGGGATGGGCATGGGCGTCAGAAGCCATAGCTAAAGTATAGCGCGCAAAGCTAAGGGAGTACAGTTATGGCTGACACCCCAGGCGTTTTTCATGGGGCGTCTCTTTTAATACCCCATATTCTGTAAGGCCGGATTGGGGTATACGTAGGGCATAATTTCCAATTTGTATTGGTAATTATTTGGCGTTTGAGAGCGTTGCTGCACAGGAGGGTCCGGCTCGGGAATCATGCCGGGCGCAGCATAAAACACATCCCCTAAATACCAGCCGTCACAATAACCATCCCAGCCTAAATTGCAGTGTACGTATTGCATAGGGTTTTGGAGGTTTACAATTGTTTTATTCACCACCAGGTACCGCGAACGGAACCCGTCTATAATCCATGTATGACCTGTATATTTAGTCTTGATAGGAATTCCCAGAAATGATAACGTTACTGTTTTTGTATCATACCCATTTATTAATACAGGACAGCCTGAGTTTATTGAGGTCATTATATGGGCCGGGTTAAAACTCATGAACGAGGAACTTATATACCCCATATTGACAAATGCACCTGCAATATTATCGGCATCCGTGTTACTACCATTTGGTGAATACCCCATTTGAACACGCTGACCGATTTCTACCATCAGAGTCGCCACTCCATTGTCGGCTCTACCGGATATCATGGCATCCCAGTTGTAGCGCGCCAAGGGAACCCCGTTATTATACCAGTTATTTGGAAATTTGTGGTAGGCCATTATCTGGGCCATCGCCGTTGCGACACAGCCGGTAGGATACGAGCCCCCTAATGCCGAGGATACTAGGGCGTTATAGGGATACCCTTGTCCCCAATAGGTTTTTAGCAATGGTATGCCCATATCCTTCACGCTTTCGATATCATAGAAAAACATGTCGTCAATTATGGGGAGAACGGATCGGGTGACCGGGGCCGGGGAACTGCCGGACTTTGCAAGGGCGGCATTAATGTCCTCCTCAGTAATACTGTTGTAAATATCAATGGTGTTCCCTATGTACTGGTCAAGATAGGAATAAAATATAGGCAAAAAGGGGTTTTCCATGTCATCGTAGACCCCCTTTTCCACCACCGCAAGCACATTGCCGATACGGTCATCCCCGCAGGTCAGGGCAAACCCCAGGGTACCCTCTTCCCGGTTCTCGATCGTAAAAACATAAAAGGGGATTTCCGCCGGGTCCGGGTTACCAAGGGACATCCGAGCATTATTCCCCGGGCTCCCAAAGCCTTTACCCTCCAGTTTGGTAAGCCCCGTAATGACCGGGCCCGGTGAAACCGCGCTGCGGCCGGGGGTATTCCCCCCTCCAATAAAGTCCAGAACCAGGGTTTTTAGCTTTTCCTCTCCAACAACATGCTCTGTTTGCAGATGACTAAGGGCCAGGACATCCTTTCGGGACAAATATTCGTTTACCGACGTTTCTATTTGCACACCAGGCCCGGTTTGGGCTGGAAAACCGGGTTCAAAGGCGCAGGAAACAAGCAAACCCGTCAAAACTACCGCAGCTGACTTTATTAACTGTTTCATAAGTACCCCATTAATCCATAATCTTATGGGTCTTATATTTAATAGTAGCTTACACAGCTTTGGGCGTGTCAAATAATCGCGAATACAGCTTGGTTTTATGCATAAATTAGGGGCTGGGTACAATTTTCTTTACTATCGGAACCTTTAGTTTCCCCCGTCCCGCCCTTCACCCTCCCCTGCTTTTTTTGTATACTTCCCCCCATGACAAATCTTCTGGTAAAAGAACTCTTGGCCCTGCCCCCGGAATCCCAGGATGTGACGGTCCGTGGTTGGGTCAGGACAAAACGGGACCTGAAAAATCTGGTCTTTGTGGAAGTGAACGACGGTTCGGCCTTTGACGGCATCCAGTGTACCTTTGACCGTGGCGGCGGGTCCCTGGGCGCAGCCCTGGAAACTAGTCTGTCTGCTCTGTCCACCGGCGCTTCCGTGGAAGTGCGGGGCGCCCTGGTCCCCTCCCCTGCATCGGGCCAGGCGGTGGAAGTGGCCGCCACGGTCTTGACCCTCATCGGGGATGCGCCGGCGGAGAACACCGACGGCATACCCGCCTACCCCTTGCAGAAAAAGCGGCACTCCCTGGAATTCCTGCGGGAAATAGCCCACCTCAGGGCGCGGACCAATACCTTCGGCGCCGTGGCCAGGGTGCGGAGCCGGCTGGGTTTCGCAGTCCACCAGTTTTTCCAGGAACGGGGCTTCCAGTACCTCAACACCCCCATCATCACCGCCAGCGACGCTGAGGGGGCCGGCGCCATGTTCCAGGTAACCACCCTGGACCTGGACGCCCTGGGCCGCTCCGGCAAGGTCCCGGACTACGGCAAGGACTTTTTCGGCAAGCGGAGCTACCTCACCGTTTCAGGCCAACTTGAGGCGGAAACCTACGCCGCCGCCCTGTCCCGGGTCTACACCTTCGGCCCCACCTTCCGGGCGGAAAATTCCAACACCACCCGGCACCTGGCGGAATTCTGGATGATAGAGCCCGAAGCAGCCTTTGCGGAGTTGGAAGACAACATGGCCCTGGCGGAGGACTTCCTTAAATATATCTTTAAGACCGCCCTTTCCGACTGCAGCGCGGACCTTGCTTTTTTTGATGCTCATGTCGAAAAGGGGATCATCGATACCCTCAGGTCGGTGGTGGATTTGCCCTTCGTCCACATGAGCTATACCGATGCCATGACGGAACTGGAAAGGGCAATAAAAGCCGGGACAGCCTTTGAGTTTAAGCCCTATTGGGGCTGCGATCTCCAGAGCGAACACGAAAAGTACCTCACCGAAAAGGTCGTCAAGGGCCCACTGATCGTCACCGACTATCCCAAGGAAATAAAAGCCTTTTATATGAAAATGAACGATGACAATAAAACTGTCCGTGCCATGGATGTGCTGGTCCCCCGGCTGGGGGAAATCATCGGGGGCTCCCAGCGGGAGGACAGCCTGGCCCGGCTGGAAGCCCGCATCCGTGAGATGGGGATGAACCCCGCGGACTACGGCTGGTACCTGGACCTGCGCCGCTACGGCACGGTCCCCCACTCGGGCTTCGGGGTAGGCTTTGAACGGCTGATCCAGTATGTCACCGGCATGGCCAACATCCGGGATGTCATCCCCTACCCACGGGCAGTCGGGCAAGCGGAGTTTTAGACGTTATGCTCAACTTACATGGTAACCAAATACCGGCGGGGGGACTGGGTTGGGGGGCCCACCTGCGGCGGGACTTTTTGGAGATGCCTCTACGGTCTACGGTCCACGCCCGGCGGTTTGGGCAGGTCTTTGCGCTTTTGATTTTTCTTGCTCCCTTCGTCCCTGCGCTGGAGCCCACCGCCGATGTGCCGGATTTGGGGTCCCGGGCGGCGGTTCTTATGGATGCGGCTACCGGGACTGTGGTGTATGCGAAAAACGGGGACGCGCCTATTCCGCCGGCTTCCCTGGCTAAGTTGATGACTATCCATATAGCCTTGCAGGAGGTGGAGGCCGGGCGGGCTTCCCTGGACGAGATTGTGGAGTTGCCCCCGGAAAGCTGGGCTAATAACCAGCCGCCACGGTCCAGCTTGATGCATCTGGCGGCGGGGCATATTGTCAGCCTCCGGGAGCTGATCCTGGGGATGGCTATCCCTTCGGGGAATGATGCCGCGGTGGCGGTGGCCCTGCGCTTCTACCCCTCGGTGGAAGAGTTTGTGGGGCGCATGAACCGGGAGGCCCGGAATCTGGGGTTGGCCCAGACGCGGTTTGTGGAGCCTTCGGGGATTTCGGAGGAAAATATGACCACCGCCCTGGAGTTCGCCGAATTTTGCCGGGTCTATATCAGCCGCCACCCGGAGAGCCTGCGGGACTTTCATTCGGTGATGGAATTCGCCTACCCCAGGGCTGACAACGTGGCGCCGGCCTACCGGTCCACCGTGGGCACCTGGCGGCAGCGGAACCACAATACCCTGCTTACCCGCTTTGAGGGGGCGGACGGCCTGAAAACCGGGTACATCGACGAGGCGGGCTATAATATCGCCCTGACCGCCGCCCGGCTGGAAACCCGGCTTATCGCGGTGGTCCTGGGGGCGCCGGCTTCCTACGGGGGCGATCGTATCCGGGATGCCGACGGGACCAAGCTGCTCACCTGGGGTTTTAGCCACTTCAAAACCATCAGGCCCCCGGAGCCGGAGCTTCCACTTCCCCGGATATGGAAGGGGAAACTCAAGCAGGTGGAGCTTATTCCCGGCGAGCCCCTGGTTTTTACCAGTTTTACCGACCGGGGGGAAGGCCTCCTCTGGGAAACCGTTCTGGAGGATCCGCTGATTGCGCCGCTTTCTAGGGGCAGCGAGGTGGGCTTCCTCATCCTATACGATGAAGCGGGGGAACTCCGGCGCATCCCCCTGGTGACCGCAACGGACATAGAACAGGGAAATATCTTCAAACGAGCATGGGATTCAGTGGGGTTGTTTTTCAGGGGATTGTTTAAACCAAAGAAAAAGTGAGGGGCTACCGGTCCTTGATCATCATATCCAGTTCCTGTTCCAGGGTGAGGAGTTTTTCTTCCAGTTCCTGGATACGGCGCATGGAGTGGCGGACTTTTGTGTCCCAGAGACGATCGCAAGCTTCGTCAAGCACTTCTTTAAAAGAGGAATTATCGGAAATGATGGCCGCTTCAGGGCCGGGTTTATCCCCAAGGTTCATACTGTTTCTACCAGTGTACTCTTCCTGACCCAGCTTAGCAAGAGCCTTTTCATTTTGTCTCTATGATAATTGCCGCTTCGGAAGGATCCTGATCCTGGGCATTTGCAGTATCATAGGCCTGGAAAAAGGTAGCCATAGCAATAAACGCCAATAAAACAAATACGAGCTTACGCATAGAACCTCCGGGTTCTAATAAGAAATTTTAAATGAGATGTACAAAAATATATCTTTTCACCCCAAACCATTTTCATTTTAACCTTACAAACTAATAAAATCAAGAGGATTAACCGCTTTACTGTTCTTATATATGGCAAAATGGAGATGGGGCCCGGTACTGTACCCGGTGGTGCCCACTTCTCCAATCTTTGAGCCCTGGGAAACGTAGGAGCCCTGTGCTACCGATGTTGTGTTCAAATGGGCATAGAGGGTTTGGAGGCCGTTTCCATGGGAAAGGATGATGTATTTGCCAAGATTCGAATTCCGCCCCACCGTGGCGACCCTGCCGTCCATGGCGGCTTTTACGGTGGTCCCTAATCCCGCCGCCAGGTCTACTGCGGCATGGTGTTTGCGGACACCGGTGATGGGATCGTTCCGCCAGCCGAAGGGGGAACTCAGCCTGCCCCGTACAGGATATATGAAGAGCTCGCCCAGGGCCTGCTTCAATTCCTCGGTACGCATCTTTGCGCCGGGGATGAAAAGCACCATACCCGCGCTGATGGTATCGCTTTGAATATCGTTGGCGTCCAGGATGGCCTCCAGGGGCACCCCCTGGACGATGGAAATTTTCGACAGGCTGTCACCCCGTTTTACCGTATAGGGAATGCCGTCCATGTTGGGGATACGGATTGTCTCCCCTTCCCGGAGCCGCCGGACATTGGAAATCCCGTTGGAGGCGATGATGGCGTCCATAGAAATATTGCGATCTGCGGCGATCTTTGATATGGTATCGCCATTCTGAATCCGGTAGGATTCCCACTGGAAATTTTCCATCAGGTCCAGGGGGATAAAATCCAGCCCATCTTCGGTCATCGTAATGGCGGGGCTAATCCCTGCGTAGGAGGCCAGGTTTGCCCTGGCGGCGGGATCATCCCCCGGAGTCAGGGCCATAACCGAGGAATTCTGCCAATTCAGGATAAGGGCTGAAAAAAGGGCTATGCCGCCGAGCACGCAAGCCGGGGCCGGGGAAGTCCAGAAGGGGTTTTTCAGCCATGAAATTTCAGAAAACAGCCGCTTTGCCCCGGCCTTGGTTTTGCTCTGCATCTCAGGCTTAATCCCGGATTTTGGTTCCGGGTCCTGAGTACGGAATGCGGATCCGGTGTTCTTACGGGGCCGGGTGAATTTTTCCTGTTTCGGAATCCACTGAAAAAAGGAAAAACCGGGTGCTTTATTCCGGTGACTCCGCCGCGCCGGGGCCGGGTTCTGTTTGATTTCGTCGATATATTTATAGGGTCTATAGACAGGAGCATGGAATTTCGGAAAGAAAACCCCACTGTGTTCCCGCCGCCGCTGTATATGCTGATCCATAATTATATACTGCATGATATTTCCTTTATCGACACAATTTAAACGAAGTATTATACTTCCTCTTAATTATGGAAAAGGGACCGGTTGGAACTACTCCGGTAAATCCGGGGAAGGCTGTTTTTTTGGCATTTATTGCCGCCCTGTTGATGAAATTTCTCTTGTTTGATTTTATGATTACCGACGGGTACTCCATGATGCCCGCGATAAAATCCGGGACGGTGCTGGTGGTTATACGGACTGCTTATGGATTCCGGCTGCCCGGATCAGGGAGCTACCTTTTCCGCTGGGCTAAGCCAAAAGAAGGGGATGTAGTGGTATTTTTAACCCCCCGGGGAGACACTGCGGTTAAACGCTGTGGTTTTCTTATCGGGGAAGACGCTTTTTTTGCCCTGGGGGATAATGATCTGAAATCCTACGATTCACGGTCTTACGGTCCCGTTTCGATGGATCGTATTATAGGAAAGGTAATGGGTGTTAAATGACAGACAGAAACGATAACAAAACTAATCCGCCGTCCCAGAGACGGTTCCACATTTTTATTGCTATTTTCGCCATCTTAGGCCTGGGCGTTCTGGTGCGATATGGGGTGCTCATGCTGAGCCCCTCGGGAAGTACCGGAAACGGCAATACCGGACAGCCCTTTGTGGAACGGGGGCCTATCCTGGACCGGAACGGCCGTATACTGGCCATCCAGACCCGGCTGGGGAATATCACCATCTGGCGACCTGACATAGAAGACCAGGATGTGCTGAGCCGGGACCTGGCGCCGATCCTGAATATGTCGCCTGAACTGATCAAAAGCAAGATCGATTCAGGAATCAGCGATTTTGTGTACCTTAAAAAACAGGCGGAACAATCCACCATCAGGGAAATTGAAAACCTCAAAGCCGAGGGGCGCCTGCGGGGAGTGGGCATTGAGGCGATAGTGGGCCGCATCTATCCTGAAAAACGGCTGGCCAGCCAGATCATCGGCTTTGTGGGCAATGAAAACAACAACGGTCTGGGGGGGATCGAATACGCCTTTGAGTCGGAACTGTCCCCCCCGGAGGCCAAGAGCAGGGGCGGATCGGGGAACCAGGTGTTCCTCACTATCGACGCCAATGTACAGCATATCCTGGAGGAGATAGCCGAGCGGACCCGTCTGGAAAGCCGGGCTGAGGCGGTGATGTTTATCGCCATGGATCCCCGTTCCGGGGATATCCTGGGTTCCGCCTCCCTCCCGAATTTTGATCCCAATGACATTAACTCTTCCAGCGAATTGTCTCGCATGGACCGGCCCGCCATTTGGTCCTATGAACCGGGATCGGTTTTCAAGGTGTTTTCAATTTCCGCCCTGATGGAATCCGGGGCCGTGGGAGCCGGCAGCACCTTTTTATGCGACGGCCATTACGAGCGGGTCACCAACCGGGGGGAGCGGATCGTCATCAGCTGCCTGAGCGCCCACGGAAGGGTGACCGCCCGGGATATCATCACCTATTCCTGCAATGCCGGGGCTGCCTATGCGGCGGATCGCCTGAGCGCCACCCCCTTCTACGACTTGCTCCAAAACTACGGTTTCGGCACCCGGACCGGCGCGGGAAGTCCCGGGGAAACCGTGGGCTTTCTCCGGTCCGTGGACCGCTGGTCCGAGCGTTCCAAGCCGACTATTGCCCTGGGCCAGGAAATAGCCGTTTCCGCCCTTCAGATGGTCCAGGCTGCCACTGCGGTGGCTAACGATGGGGTCCTGGTGCCCCCTCGCATCGTTTCCCGGATCGTTTCCCCCAAGGGGGAAATAATCCGCTCCTACGAAGGCGGCCAGGGCAGGCGGGTGCTCAAGGCAGAAGTCGCCCGGGCCATGCGTTCCTACATGGTGGACGTAACCTCGGAAATCGGCACCGGCTGGCGGGCCAACATACGGGACCTGTCCCTGGCGGTAAAAACCGGTACCGCCCAGCTCATCGACCCGGTGACCAAAGGCTACTCCGACACCGACTTTGTCGCCAGCTGCATAGCCCTATTGCCCGCAGAGTCCCCTTCGCTGATCCTCTACCTGGCGATCATCAAGCCCAAGGGCGAAATTCTGGGTGGCCGTATCGCCGCGCCCCCTATCCGGGAAGCAGCAGAAACCCTGGTAGATTACCTGGGTATCCCCCGGGGCCGGAATCCCCAGATAAGCCACTCCGGGTCGATAAGCCTGCCCCAGGTGATCAGCCCCATAGTAGACACCGTGGTCCCGAACTTCGGGGGTTACTCAAAACGAGAACTCCTCCCCCTGCTCCTCCGGGATGATCTCCACCTGGAAATTTCCGGCAATGGCTGGGTTAGCCGCCAAAGCCCCGCCCCAGGGACTCCCTTGAATGAAGACACGGTTATAGTTCTTGAACTCGAATAGCCTCTGGGAAGCCAATCTCCGGGTTATCGAAAGCCAGTATCCGGGGCTTGCCGGACAGCTGCTTCAGCCCCGGTCAGCGGAACCGGCCCTTTCGGACGATGAAATTCAGCTTGAACAGGCCGTCTCCGGGGCCCCGACCCTGCTTATACGGGGCATCCATATCCACTCCATGCGGGACCCGGTTCGGGAAGGCCGGCGCTTGGGAGAGGCGCCCGGCGATGGGCCGGTAATAGTCCTGGGTTTCGGCCTGGGCTACGTGGCCGAGGCAATTGCCGAAACTGTCGGGAACAGGCCGATCATCCTGGTTGAACGCCGGGTCGAAATACTGAAAAAGGCCCTGGAATGCCGGGATCTCCGTAATTTCCTCACCAAGTACCGGATCCTCTTTGTCCTGGGCGGGTCAGGCGAGGGGATCACCGGGGCGCTGCGGCTCCTGGAAGGAAAAACCGGGGAAACAAAACCAACCCTGGTCCGCAACCGCCCCTTAATGAGCCTGGATGAGGAATGGTACGCCGCAGTTGAGCGGCGCATAAACACCTGGTCCGCCCGGGAAGATGTGAATGTCGCCACCCTCAGGCGCTTTGGGAAGCGCTGGGTCCGCAACCTGGCCGCCAACCGGGAAGCAATCCGGGACCTGCCCGGGGTTTCCCGGCTGGAAGGGTGCCTGGCACCACTTTCGGTACCGGTGCTGCTGGTGGCGGCGGGCCCGTCTCTGGACGAAATCGCCCCGCTGCTGCCGGAATTGGCTGAGCGGGCGGTCATCGTGGGGGTGGACACCTCCCTGCGGCTGCTCCTGGAACAGGGGGTAGACCCGGACTTTGCCGTGGCCGTAGATCCCCAGTTCTGGAATGCCCGGCACCTGGACCGCGCCCGGGCGGCACATACCTGCCTCATCGCCGAATCTGCCGTCTACCCACCGGTATTGCACTGGAACCATCGGAATACCGATGGTTCCTTGCCCTTTGCCCGGGCCTTCCTCTGCGCTTCCCTCTTTCCCCTGGGCCGCTTTATTGAGGAGCGGCTGGACCCTAAGGGCGCTTTGGGGGCCGGAGGCTCCGTGGCTACCACAGCCTGGGATTTTGCCCGCATCCTGGGGTCCAGGGAGATCTGGATAGCCGGGCTGGACCTTTCCTTTCCGAATCTGAAAACCCACTTTCGGGGCGCCCTCTTTGAAAGCCGCTCCCTGGCGGAGTCTATCCGGTTTAACCCCGCCGAAACCTGGTCGGCCCGGGCGCTTCGGGATGGCCGCCCCTTCAAGGCTCCCGCAGCCTCCGGGGGGGAAGTTCTCACGGACAGCCGGCTGGCCCTGTATTCATCCTGGTTTGAAAGCAAATTCCGGCAATACCCGGACCTGCATAACCGCAGCCTCTCCCCGGGAGGCCTGGCCATTCCCGGCCTTTCCGCCGCAAGGGCGGAAGAACTCCTCGCCCTCCCCCCTCGCCGGGCCGAAATCAACCGGCTACTCCAATCGGTTTTTGCCAAAATTGAGGGGGAATTTAATGCTCCGGAGGAACGGGAAAAGCGGCTTGCCCGGTACGAGGAGGCCTATAAAACCCTGACCCGGGGCCTGGAACGGGTCAAAGCCCTGGCGAAAGAAGCGGCAGCCTTATCATCCAAGGCGGCTGGTGGCCGCACGGGAAGCGATCGCCGGCCTGAAAGTGCCGACCGGGACCGAGTCCTGAAACGCCTGGGGGAGCTCAACCGCCTGATCATGGAAAGTGAGGTGAAGGACGTGGCGGGCTTCCTCTTCCCTCCCCTCTCTGAACTGGAAACAGGCCTCCTGACCCCCGAATCAGATCCCTTTGCCAGGCACCTGGAGCTTTCGGCTAAACTCTACGGCTCTCTGGCGGAAACTGCGGGATATAACCTGGAGTATTTACAGTGAATAATGGCGTGATACGGATTTGCAAAAAAAAAGACGATGTGCCTGGACGTCGGGGTTATTAGCCCGTTGCACACCGTCTTTAACTTGAGGTTTTATCCCCGCTTGTTAATTTATCGGCGGCTTTTTTGGGGATCTTTAGAATTTGATGCCCAGGATAGACAGGCCCTATCCAATCCATATAATAATAACCGCAGGTTCCAATTTCTATTTGTGTCATAGCTTGATTATACTATACTAATGTATAGTATATAAGAGGTATACTGTTTTGTGTCTTACCATAGGAGATTCTAATGGAAGTGGTTTATCTTTTTCATGAGAATGGTAAGGTTAGGATTCCCTTTTATGATTACGATCCTAAGTTGTTTGAAAAATTCAGGGCAACCAAGCTCGGGTTTTGGGATCATTCTACTCACCAATATATAGTAAAAGCCAATTCTCCAGGCCATACCAAACTTCCGGAACTCCTTCATGGGAGACCCTATGTTGAAGTCGACCGAAGCCCCGAAGAGCCCCTAGTGATCAGTAATGTTTTTAGAATGGACGCACTGGAAAGTTCTGACGGAATAGAAATCGAAGCCAAACAAACTGCCGTTAACCATCATTCGACGGTTCCCATACCGCTCCCGGAACTATTCACATCTGATTGGGAAGAAAAACTAACCGTCGAACTTCATTCAAGAAAATATAGCCCACGGACTATTCGAAGTTATATCCAGTATAATAAATCGTTTTGCAAGTTCATTCAAAAGAGCCCCGATCATATTGGAAGTACCGACGTTAAATCATATGCGGCTTATTTAGATAGCTCCCTTTTCCTTTCGAGCTCCACGATGAATTTAGCAATCAGCGCCCTGAAATTTTTCTATCATAATGTACTTCAAAAAAATATCCTGGAAGAACAACACCGCCCCAAACTTGATCAACGCCTCCCGGCTATATTATCAAAATCGGAGATTAATGTCATGCTGGAAGGCGAAAAAAATTCTAAGCACCGGTTACTCATAATGCTTGCCTATTCTTCAGGGCTGCGGGTAAGCGAAGTAGTATCGCTAAAAAAAAGCCACGTTGATTTTACCCGGAAGGTGATCTATATTCGTTCCGGAAAAGGCCGAAAGGACCGCAACTCAATCTTATCTGACCGCGCAGCATCCTTTATAAGTGAATATGTTTCCGTTTACGGGATTGAGAATTGGCTTTTTCCAGGGATAAAACCCGGCAGCCATCTTTCAATCCGTTCTGCGCAAAACATATTCAACAAGGCCGTGTTAAAGGTAGGCATCCAAAAGGATGTTTCTATTCACAGTCTTCGCCATGCTTTCGCCACCCATCTCCTCGAAAATGGTGTGGACATAAAATACATCCAGGAGCTCCTCGGCCACGCCTTCCTTAAAACAACCGAACGTTATACCCACGTAGCCCGCCGCAGTGCCCTTAAGATAAAAAGTCCCCTCGACGATTTCGGCCCGGATGATGACTGATTTTCTTATCTTCTGCAAACATTCTTCCTGCGGATATAACACGCAATTCTATGCGTGTTATATCCGCAGGAAGAGTATAACCTGTGTACGCATATTATCATTGTTTGGGGATATTATACGCAATTCGCATAAAAGGAGTTATGCGAAATACACCCCAACGTTTGTTGAAAAGATAAACCAATAAAATTATAAATAAAATGGATTGACTAAAATCAATAACGGAATATAATAATAAACAAAATAATGGAAAAATTATGGAAGACAAAACAATAGAATATTTGAATAAGTATTTTGACAAAGATTTTAGAGTTACGCCGATGGCTCCAGATAAATATACATTAAATGATATAGAAAATATTGAAGAAACATTGGGTATAAAATTCCCCGAAGAATATAAAGCACATATTTTAGGGGCATTCCCGGGAATGTATGTTGAAATAATAGAAAAAGTATGGCCAAGGCCAAAATTATATGACGTAGGGCCTTTTTGGACATTTCTATACGGAATACATACATATTCCGGATCAAAAAATAGCGAAGATTGGATGAGGCTTGAAATTATAGGAAAAGAATTCATTGAAGAAACGGAAATTAAAGCAGTACCGGTACTAAAGATAATAGGAAATGAAGATTTATATTGTGTGAATGAAGAAGGAAAAATAGTACAATATAACCATGAAGAAAATATTATTGAAGAAATAAATATGAATTTTTGGGAATTATTGGATAAAGAATTAATGGAATTAAAAGAAGGGAAAGAAAAGAAGATTAAAGAAAATAGGAAAAATAAAATGTAAAGAGGGGTGTACTGCGCATAACAGGTCTGTATGCGTTCCGGGCCTTCGGCCCTCCAGGGGTTCCACTCGCCTAGGTCAGCTTCGCTTCCCACGGCTCACTCCACCCAAAGTTTTTTGGCGCAAAATTGCTGCGCAATTTTCTTATCGCGCCAAAAAACCTTCGCATACAGCCGGAACGTTATATGAAACGCCCATTGAAATTATTTGCAAAATAGTTTACCATGTTGTAAAGGAAGATAAGCATGAACTTAATAGATTATTTGAAAGATATTAATAAATCAGGTTGTATACAATTACCTAATGGTAGAGACAAAACAATCAAATTATTTTTTACAAATTGTATTAAAAATACATTGCCTAAAAAAGAAATTCTCTGTCAATGGGATAGTTTATTAAACACTTATGTCAATGAACCGAAAGCAATATATTTTATTCGTAGACATCATACTGATTCAAATAATAATTGGAATAATATTCGAAGAGGTTTTTATACAAAATATAATAATGATTTTTGTTATGTATTTTGTGATAATTATTTGGCTCATTATTTTTATATTATGGCTATTAATCAATATGTGCCAGATTATAAAGATTTTTATGACGTAATGACAACCAGGCAATTCCCTTATGGATTTAGAAATACTAAAGAGGAAATTCCATACCAGGCATTTAAAATAGGTAAAAGTGTAAATATTAATAATAATGGCTGGAAATTGGCACATATTTTTTCTGTAAATGACAATTACAATTTTGATTATGAAGAAGATTCTAAAATATTATTTCCTCTTGGAATCCAAGATGAATGGAAAATATACAATGGTTCAAATTATCCTTATAGAAAAATTGACAATGATATAGATTCTGTTGATAAAAGTAAAATGAAAGCACATTTTTTACGGCTTGTTCATCCGATTAATTACTTTTTGGTTCCACAGCGAAAGAATGAAACAGATGTTGTAAGTAACAATAATATAGGGGAATATAAAGAATTATTACAATATATGTATTTATATATGCAAGAAAAATATAAAAATATATTTGAAACGTATCAAAAAAACATTTTACTTGATAATTCATATAATACTATTAGGTCAAGCAACTTGGGTGATATAGAGATAGGTATTGAATATGGTTTACAAATAAAAACTACTTCTTCAGTTGTAATGGCAAATGCAAATCAAGTATATAATGAAAGTGATATTATTCGGGCATATTTAAAAGATGGTTTAAGTTTTAGAAAAATTGAGAGCATTATAATGTGTATTAATTCTAAAAATAGGAGAGGCGGATGGGTAACAAAAACAATACTAAATAACTTAGGTATTGAAAACAAACACAAAGGAATATTAAAGAATAAAACTGTTTCTGCAGAAATATTAACTGCTACTGGCAAATATAAACAAACATTAGTGAAATATAAGAATATATTGTAAAGCAATGGGCGCATCATATAACAGGCTGTATACGGTTCGTCGCTTCGCTCCTCCGGTTTCGGTCGCCTAGGTCGTTTCACTCCCACGGCTCTCTCAACCACATTTGGGCGGCACGCATTGCTGCGCAATGCTTTATAGTGCCGCCCAAACGTCGTAAACAGCCGGGTCGTTATGTGCAATAGGGGCTAAAATATTTTAAAATATTGTAAAAAATGGTTGACAAAATAAGCTGGTAAAAATAATATATCATACGGAAGATTAAAGTGGTTTATATGAAAGAGAAAATTATTCAGGCAATTAAAGAATTTGTGATAAATGATAAAGAAAACTGGTTTACTGAAACCAATGATCATTTTTTCGATGAACCGCTTATACAATTTGCATCAGCGGATAATTCTCTTTTTTTTAATTATAAGGAAATAATTGGTTCAGAACATTTAACCCCAAAAGAAGCCTATGAAATGACTTATGGAAAAGATAGTTTTCAAAATGGAACTGTTATCAGTGTTGTATTGCCTATAAATGAAAAAATCAGGAAAAGTAATAGAAAACAAAAAGATTGGCCGTCTAAAGAATGGGTGTTGACCCGTACCTTTATCCAACCATCTTCCAACAGTGACGGTATAACAAAAAAATTGGACGGTTTATGGAATCTCTGTTATCCAGTTTAGGATATAAAGCGGTTTCACCTTGGGCGGCCACTTGGTTTAAAACCTATACAACTCCAGCTGGATTTAGTTCAATTTGGTCAGAACGTCATATTGCATATGCGGCTGGCCTTGGTACTTTTAGCCTAAATGACGGATTTATTACGGAAAAGGGAATGGCTGTTCGCCTTATTTCTGTAGTAACAGATTTAACGGTTGAAGCAGATAAAATAAAGGCAAAAGATTATAGGGAAAATTGCCTATTTTGTAGTAGAAGCAAATGCGGAGCCTGTATTAAAAGGTGTCCGATAAATGCCATTACTGAAAAAGGCCATGAAAAATTAAATGTTTTCAATATGTCTACGGAGAAGAAGCAAGTAAATTGGCGATTTCTTATGGGGGAGATGCAAAGGCAGGTTCTGGGTGCGGATTATGTCAAACAGGTGTTCCATGTGAAGATAAAAATCCTAATATGAATTTTGAATAAATAAAAATAGTGGGGTACGCCCCTACTGCACATAACAGGTCTGTATACGCTTCGTCGCTTCGCTCCTCGGGGTTCCGTTTCGCTAGGTCACTTCGTTCCCACGCTCCACTCCACCCAAAGTTTTTATGGCGCAAAACTGCTTCGCAGTTTTTTTATCGCGCCATAAAAACCTTCATATACATTCGCCACCCCGTCTATTTGACTAAACCCTAGTGGGATTTATAAGGATATTTTATTGTGTCATAAGGAATTAGTCAATACCCATGTAAGATTAAGAGGAATTAAGAAAGACCGAAAAGGACAGGTATTTGATGTCTTTTCTGATGTCTTTAAGGGGCATTTAATCTTAGCGTTCTAATTAAATATGATATTTTGATCATACCAATATAGTAAAATGATTAAATATAATATGTGCGTCCTTTTATTAAAATATACATCTCTTTAGTTCTGCATAGACATTCATATCACTTGAAATTACTTTAGCTAATTCTAGTTTAAATCTCTCTTCATTAATATTATGTGTAATGCCGCAGATATTTTTTATTTTTCCTATACTATCTTTTACATTTTGATTGTTGATATCAGTAATATAAGTATCATATTCAAATTTGTTAAATATCAATCCTTCTTGGGAACAATATTTTATTAATACTTCTTTATCAAATAAATAATTTTCTATTTCCCATCTTTCTAATAATCTGTGATTCTTTGGATTTGTTTCCAAATACCTTCTCCGATTTTCTATATCTGTAATCTTTCCAGATGCCATATCTCTATCCTTTAAAACCAATATTTCCAAATCAACAAAAACTTTAGATAAAATTGAAATCGCAATATCACTTCTTTTATCAAGTTCAGTATTACCACCACTTGAGATAAATAAAGTCTCTGGATATGTCTCTGAAAATATTAAATTAAAAACTTTTGCATCAAACCCTTTTTCTATCCCGTGTTCTCCTGGTCTATCCTTTCCTTCGCAATAAATTATTCGTTCGGGACTTAATAAACCTACAAGATCTTCCAAAGCTGTTTTAAATATTCTTTGCCAATTAAATCGAGTGGTGCGCATAGGCTCAATAATATTTATCCCTGTAAAATAATCTTTTTCAGAAAAATCCAATATTTGAGATTTGTTATATAGTTCAGTTTGTACAGCCCTTAAAAACCCTATACTATGAGTTGCAATCCATAATTGACAATTATCCGGAATTAATTTTTCAATATTAATTAATAATTTTCGTTGTATAGCTGTATTCAAATGCAGTTCTGGTTCATCAATACAAAATACAGTATCATTGTAATCGTTCGTTTTTAGTAGTAGGTCCAGTATAATATCTACAACCTCTTTCTCACCCGATGACAAATTTGCATATGGGAAATCCTTTGTATTTCCTTTTTCAAAATATAATTGCCCTTTATTTGCCAGAATATTACCAAGATTTGATATTTTAATATCTAAAATATCTTTAAGTATATTATTTATTGAACCAATCAATTCTTCTTTTACTTGAATTCCTGTTTTGCTACCTTCAAAGAAATCTGAATAAGCAACGCCTAATAGTCTTTTATAATTTGATTCAAGCCTTTTGTCCAATGTAATTAAACTTATTGGATCATCATTAGTATTAAAAACAGATGGTAAGGGTTTTAATTCCTTTATATCAAACTTTGAAGTAAAACGATATGCAGTACGAATATAAAAACTCTTTCTTGAAAAATTATTAGTTTCATTCGAAGTAAATATTTTAATTGATTCATTTTTATCATACACATCTTTTTTAAGAGTTTCATCAAGATAAAAAAATGATTTTGAATAAAATTGCATATCTTCTTGTCCATGGTTTCTAAAGTCTTTTTCTTTCTCCTCAAAAGCATCAAAGATTGAACTTTTGCCACATCCATTAGGCCCTACTAATACAATAATTTTTGCAGGATTATCTCCTAAATTTATCGTTAAATTATCAAAGCGCTTAAATTCCTTAAGTATGACTTTTTTCACCCGCATTATTATTTCCTTAAAGACTATTTAATAATATTATTCAAATGATGTAAAGAGGGTCTTCAGGATAAAACTGTATCGGCAAAGTGGCGAAAAAACTCTGTCTTCTCGCTAAACACCGCCATAATCAAAAACTTTCTGGTTTTTCATCCTACCTACCTCGGCATACTATCGATGTTATTCCCCATTGGCTATATATAAACCGTGGGGAACTCATAGTACTAAGCCCACCCAGGGCCGCTTCTTCCATCGAGCTAAGAGTACTCCGGTGGTGGTTTATGGACGGCCTATATTGTCCCTCCCCCTCGCCGCCGGGCTTCCCCCTCTACAAGAGACATAGGAGGGGTTTACTCCCGCCGCTCCCTGCGGTCGCTCTGGTCGTAAACCCGTCCTTCAACGACTCAAAGGGGGAGGGACAGCCCCCGGCCGTAGCCGGGGGCCGAGCGGAAGAAAAAAACGCAAACGTCCATGTTTGCGTTTTTTTCCGTTCAAGGCGGCGTCCTGCCGCCCCGTCCATAAACCACCACAGCGGGGCGTACTTCGCCCACCCAGCTTTTCGGTTTCCCAACAAAGCCCATTGTAGTTCGCCCCACGGCTGACGTGAAATGAAAACCCCGCCGCTGATAAAAGCCCTCTCCCCACCTTCGCAAACCGCTACCTTTATCGGCAAAGACCGCCACCCCTCCAGACCCTGCGGGTCCTCCGGGTAGGCGGCATAAGTCCACAGCGGAAGCCTTCTCCCCCAATTCCCTGACCGCCGCTTTCTTCCCCTGCACCGGGGCCGATGGTGTGTAGTGAATCCTGGTCCCTCCGTAAAACCCGCCCACCCTTTCAGGGAGAGCGGGCCGATACCCCGAATACCACCGCCGCCGCCGATGGGTGAACCGCCCCCTCCGGGGGCGGCGCGATAAGCAGCCCAATGAATGACAAATGACAATTCAAATTTCGAATTCCGGGAAGTCCCTAAATAAGATTAAGACATAGCTATTTACTTTTTCTTATTGTCATAATAGTCATAAAAGAAATAAAAAGGGGTAAAAATAGTTATCAATAATAATAGGTATCTGAAAATACCTATCAAAATCAATGACAGAAACCCCTCGAAAAAAGCCTGTTTTTCTGTCATTTATGACAAACCGTTCCGTCATTTTTACAAACCCGATAACAACCATCCTACAACCGAGGTGAGCGCGCTCAGCCGCTTAAAATGCCTGTTTTTGCACATACCAAATTCAAATCATGTTCCAGGCAAAAATCGGACCACAACCCGCATAAAGAAAAAGCTCTGCCGCCTACTTAATAGCAACAGAGCATACAACAAAAACACCTGAATAATACCGCCCCTGTTTTCACAGCCCAACCCAAAGGGGGCGCACGGGGGGCAAAGCCCAAGGCCCGAAGCAAAAAAATCAATCCGTCTTAGCCCTCAGCATAATCCCCGACCAGTACCGGGCCTCGGCGCTCCGTATACGGTTAAAGCCCATTTCCTTTAAGCGGAAAGACAGCAGCCGTTCACTCACCGCCCGTTCATTATTCTGCTCACACCATTCCTGATACGCCTTAAACAGTTCCCGAATCCTTATACTCACCCCCGGCGACTGGATGCAACACTCTTTCAGGAAGTTCCCGATCACATCCATTTCCCCCTTGTAGTCATCGGTTGCCGCCAGAACCGCCTCCGGTACAATAAGCCCTTCTTTAAGCCAGCGGTACGCCCCTTCCAGTAACCAGTTCAATATCCCCGGAGCCTCTGCCCTGAGCTTTTCCTCCAGGTGTTTATCCTGCTTATCCGCTTCAATCCGGGTCGTAAAGGGGATCAGCTTAATCCGCCGCCAGATGCCAAAATCTGTTCCCTTGATAATAGGTTTGTGGTTTGTCCCCATGAATATTTTGTAAGTCGGCGTGTAGGAAAAATATTCCCCATACAAAAACCGGGCCGTAACCTTGTCATTCCCGGTAATCTGTTTAATCAAAGGTTCGCTTAACCGCCTCCCCTGGTCAAGCTCGGTAGTCGTTACAAACCGTGCGCCCCGCAGCCGTGCAATGTCATTCGTCGTCTGCTCATTGTTTCGCTTCATAAAGGTTTCCGTGGTTGTGGTCAGCGCATAGTCCCCAAGAATATACATCAGCGTATTCAAAAAGGTACTTTTACCATTGGCCCCCGAACCGTATAAAATAAACAAGGATTGTTCCGACACATCCCCGGTAATAGCCATCCCCGCAACGGCCTGTAAAAACCTGATAATATCCCCGTTAAAGTTCATTATCTCCCGGACAAATTGTTTCCACGCCGGGCAGTCCGCCGCCGGGTCATAGTCAACATTGGCAATTTTAGTAATCATGTCCTCTTGCCGGTGTTCCCGGAACGTACCCCCTTTAATATCAATCGTCCCATTTCGGACAGACAACAGCCAGGGGTTGCCGTCCAATTCTTCACTTGAAATATTGAGCTCTTTAATCCATGAAGCCGCCTTAATAAACGCCTCCCGCCGCCGCACGCTTTCGCTTAACATGGCGTATTTTTCAATTTCTATCCGTTCCCGATAATCCGAGGTTTTGAGTAAATCGTCATAAATCCCCCGCACCATTTCCAGCCCTTTTTCATGGATGCGGGCTCCGTCATCTATCTGCCAGCTTTTACCGTCCCACACGATCCATTTTTTCCATGCCCCATTGTATCGAATGTCCCGGCCATAGATTTTCAAGAGCCGTTCAGCGTTGGTTGCGTCGGTAAACTGTATTTTCCCGGCCTTTAGTTCATTGATCCGCAGGTAAATAGATTCATCCCCGATAAGTTCCGCCATTAATACTCCTTAGATTTAGTTTGCGAAGCAAACAACGTCAATTGGAATTCTTGAAACTTTAGATTCAAGAAAACCCTCCCTTTTCAAGTGTTATCGCATATACCTTGTACCGGTATGAAACCAGGTCAAAGGCTATTTCCTTAGTCGGCGGCGGCAGTTCTTCCAAGCACCGCTGATACATCGTATACAGCAAGGTCAATGAACCGGGCTTGCGCCGGTATTCCCTGTTTTTGAAAAAAGCAACGGCCCGGTATTCATCATCGGGAATTTCCTGTTTCCGAATCCGATACCACAGTAAGAGATCATCGGCCCACTCAATTTCATGGGCGGCAAATTCTTCGAGGATCTTCTGCTCATGCCGCAGTTTTTCCCGGTAACGGATCTCCGGGTCTTGTCGTTTCACTATCCGTCTCCTTCCTTCCATACAAAAACCTTCGCCGCTTCCCCGGCCGCAGTCCTCCCGTCCCCAAAGGTGATGAAGGCCCAGAAGGTCCACCATCCCGCCCGGTCTATCTCCCCCTCAATAACCTCATGGAAAATAACCCCCTTCGCCACGTCCCCAACCCCCGCCGACAATTCCCCCACAGAGCCGTCAGGTTTCCGGTACTTAATAACCGCCCCCTCTATTCCCTCCAAATCCGTAAAAGTCTTAACCGTAATCCGCAGGGCCGATTGCCCTTTATAAATCCGTTGCATATTCAACCCCTCAATGAATCCGGCTTTCAATTTCAATGTCCCGGCAGACCGCAGACTTCAAAACAATTTCCTCATTGCTTTTCAGAAACCGCCGCAAAAGGTAATCCCGCACCAACCCCACCGTAACCAGTTTTATAAATACCCCCAGGCTTCGCAGGGGAAGCCCCGCAACCCCGGCGGTGTCAAAGGCTTCCCGGTAGTATTCCCCTTGATGCCCCGTTTCCGCATTGTTCCCAGCTTGTTCATACAGCCCCCGAATATACACGTTCCATTTTCCGGCGCTATCCGTTGACCCTGCCTGTTCAATAAGCCGCCGCAGCAATCCTATAAAAGAAACCGCTCCATCCCCGGTTTGAGCGGTTTCAAGCAAAGCCCGGAAAATCCCCCGGCTCCGGCTAATCCCGTCATTGCTTCCCGCCGTTGTCCCAATGTTCCGGTTATTCCCCGTACTCCGGTTCGCCGTTGCGGATAAACGGGCCGTCTCCAACAGGGAGCGGTACAATTCCCTGCAATAACCCAATGGCGTAAGTACCCGTAGCGTTTCTGTAATACTCCGGTATAACCCCCGCAGCCAGGGCGTAGTATCTGTCCCCTTTACTTGCGCCATATGCTTTCTGATATAACTTGACCCATGTCCCAAAGCCGTACCATTCTGCCCGTTCATTGTTAAAGTCTTTTTATAGTTCGCCGTTAGTTTCCGGGTATCGGTCAGTGTTACCCCTTGGGTAAGCGTCCGGGTAAAGTTCTGTGCCTGTGTTGCGGTATAGTCAAAATACCAGCTCCATTTGATAGTGCAGTAGGTGTCCCATTGGGTAATATTTATTACCGGAGGAGGCAAATCTTCATCATAATCTTCGGGGTAACTATCGTAATCAGGCCAGAATTTATAGCATTTACCGCCATAGTCAAAACGGGTAGTAAACCACGAAGCCTTTACCCCAAACCAAACATTGGCCCCTGCCGTTATACTTCCGTCAATGCTAAAGGTATTGGAACGCCACCCCGCAGGCCGTTGTGAGGTAATATCAACCCGTACCTCCTGTTCGTTTTTTGATTTTCGCAAATAAGGTTTATTGCTATTGTCCGTATAAAGACAGGGGGTTATATAAGAATCGCTATTACTGTAATAGGCATATACATAAGCCGTGCAATTACCGCCCCCGCTTTGATTAACCGGATATTGATTTAATGCCATTTCACCATCAAGCATAGGGCGATCATATCCACCATTATTCGGATCAGGCCCGGTTATTTGGCTCCCTATAGTATTAGTCCCGATTATCGGATCGACAATTACCGGGTACTTTGCTTCTGCAAGCCACGTTTCCGGTATGGTGATACAAAGCCTATCACCGGCAATAGACAGATCCCCCCACACCCACCGCCCCCGGCTATCAATAATCTTGGGGCGGTGAATATGGCAGAGCTTCCCGGTTCCTTCCCCTAGGAGCGTTTCTTTTTTGTAAACCGCATAACTACCTTTCAAGAACGGATCACGGACAAAATCAGGCTGCCGGAAAAAATTATAGTTTTCCGCCCCGTCCATAGTCAGGCAAACAGTATTACAGTCAGGCTCCTTATTCAGAATACAATCGTATTCAAAGCGATCCCCGCCCAGGATAGTAAACCTATGGCTTCGCTTCCCTCCCCGGTAGAGCACTTGCCGTCCATCCCCCCGCAGAGAGAACCCCTCCCCATCATCGGGCCGGAACCGCAGCCCGCCGCCGCCCCACCGGGTAAGCCCCCAATCAGGAACTTCCCGCCCCAGGTCTACCGTAAGCGGAAAGTCCTCCAGGGACTGCCGGAAGGTCATTGGCCGAGTATCGTAATTTCCCATTGTATTTGTAATGTATCGCTGGATGTTACATTGACCACCGGCGTTATTTGGGCATAAGCCAGACAGTTGGAAGAACCCGCATTGCCATTCAGTAAACAGGCTTCATTTATCCCGTTGACGTTGAGCGTCCCCGCCGCAAAGGTCGCCCGGTAAATCAGGGTCGTATCCCCAACACTGCCCCAGGCCGCCTTTAATGCCGGATACCCCGAATCAAGGGCTTTCATTGATCCGGTAGCGGTATTGCACCGGGTATTCGTCTTGGTACTATTCCCGGTCCAGCCAGTCCCCACCTGAATAAACCCGGCGGAACTGCTTACCTTCGCCTTGTTGGGACTGACCAGCAAAGCATCGGCAATCAAAGCGTCCCCTTCACGGGTAACAATGTTGTGGTGATGGTAGCGCATAGGCCGCCCCGGTATCCGAAAGAGCCGTCCAAACCATGTCGGCGACCGCCGCTTTACATTCCCGTCCTTGTCCAGAACCTGAACCGTAACCATTCCCTTAATCAAAATCCGGTCTCTCATTTATCGCCCTCCGTAAATCGCAATAACCCCGCCGCTCAAAGCGGCTCCGACAAAAAAACAAATCACCCCGGTAATCACGGCGTTTTTAACCCCTGCTTTTCTTGCGGTTTCATATTTCCCCCGCCATTGATGACTTTCCGCTATAGCCCTCGATTCCCGCTCAATGGAAGCCAGGGCCGCAGCCTTAGCCGCTTCCGCCGCCGCCTGTTCAATGGCCTCCTCCGCAGCAGTTGTTAAATCCTCAATCAGCGTGTCGATCTCTAATTCGCTGTACCGCCTCATTTCGTTTCCGGTTGAATTCTTCGCTTGCGCTGTCTGCGGCTCCCCGAACACCGGGGGTAGTTTCAAGAAACTCATAAGGATCACGGTTGCGGTAATCATCTTCAATCGCCTGTATTTCATTTTGTACCTCCATGTATTCAATAAGTTTCCGGTCCCGCTCATGGAAGAACCGGAACGCCACGATAACCAAAACCAGAACCAGCATACCCGCCGCCCCGGTAATGACCCCCTTAAAAAAATTACTCATTGCCTATTCCTTTCCAATGGGACAGTACCTTTAACCCCACAATCCCAAAAAGCACCATCACCATTACCGCAAACCATATCCAATCCCGGATAAGCCCCTTTGCCAAAAGCCATGTTGCAAGGTACAAACAAAACGGCTTAAACCCAAGCATTTTAGAGGGTAGGGCAATCAGCCGCTTCACCAGAATCGCCCACAGTTCCCGCCCTGTATGCTCCCAGCTTGCCTTATCAGATATTTGAATCCCGTCAGAATCACTCATGGTTCCCCCCTCAATTCATGCTGAAAAAATTCCCGCATAATTTCTTCTCAAGCCAGAATTTTTCCCGGTGGTTTTTCCTGCTTGTCATCTCACTGCAAAAGCAGAGCCGGTTGTTTTTCGTTGACTTTGCCGACACCTTACAATGCAGACAGTCAACACATTTCTTTGTCTTTGCCATTGTTACGCTCCCATGTCAAAATAGCGGTTCAATTCGCTATCCAGCCCGTAGCGGTTTTTCCCTTCCCCGGCAAGCCGGACCAACGCTTCACGGTCCAGCCCCCGGACAGCCACTTCATGCCCATTGCGTTGAAACCAGTCCGATACATCGGTAATCCTGCGTACCTTTGCGTAAGGCTCTTGGGAGTTAAGAATCACGCCATCTTCAAGAAACCCCGCCACATGAGTAGCCGTCCCCGCAGAGATATATCCATCCCCATGTTTCCCGCTTTTTTTGGTTATAAAGAAAGCCGCCCGAATATCTGTAGGCCGGGGATTAACCACCGTAAACACCCGCTTATACAGATCATCCGCCGTAGTCCTGATGAGCAGCCCCGTAGCCGCAAACAAGGCCATGCACACCGCCCCCGAACAATCGGAGCTTTCAGGGTTTTCCTTGCCCCATCCGTAAGGCGAACCGAATTGCAGCAGAAGAAAATAAATAAACTTATCCAGTTCATTCATTTTCTCAAATTGCTTTTTTTCATTTTCCATCAGGTTATTCCACTTGATACCCATTACTTATCGCCCTCCTAAATATATTTGCATACAGCGGCCTTTATTGGGGCTCAAAGAAGCCGCTTTCGCGGCATCTAAAAGTGCTGCATTTTTCATATACACGCTCAATGTTTCGCGTGCTTTACTTGGCGCCATGCCGAAAAAAATTAACAATGATACTTACCGCCAAAGCCGCCGAAGAAATAAATACGCTTACCACCGACAGCCGTTCCTTGTTCCGTTCCGCCTCCTTTTTTTCCAGTTTTTCAACCCGCCCCATGACGTGTTCCTTGAATTCTTTCAACTGCCCTTTGAGTTCCCGCATTTCCGCCGTGTTCTCAACCAGAAGCCGCCTGTCCGATTCCGTCATACCGTTACCCCCTGTATTGCTATTCCGTTTACCCGCCATGCCATCCCCCTAAACTATTTCTTCGATCCGAAAAGCCGCCACGAAAGCAGTGTCCTGCCTATACCGCAAAGAAAGGGCGTTAATAGTCCCCCTCAGTGTTTCCCCCTTGGTCTCAATGTTTACCATTGCTCCTATCCGGGCATGGAATAATCCCCGGTGGGTTTTAACCGTAAACTCTCGCCGCTCCTGTAACCGCTCTGAAAGTTCCCGCATAGTCCAATCCTCATACATAGGAAGGCCGCCTACCGTATCTTCCGAAAAATAGGAACCCGATACATTCAAAGCCGCCGTCCCGTATTGGGCGATAGCTTCCGTATCCCGCAAGAAACAAGAGCGGTTCAAATCAAGCACAATAGGCCGCCCATAGATAGAAGCCCGGCGTAAGTCCCCATCAGTTTCCGTATTCAGGGTGATGATCGCTTTTTCATGGTGAGTAGTAACGTCATAAGCGGAGTACGCAAATGGTCCACCCTCAAAATCAAGCCATTCCATTGCTTCCTCCTGTGTGTCTATCTGGTCGGCGTAGATTACCGGGCGCTCCGTACCGCCATCCTTAATCCGGTACTGCGCTTCGTACCCCGTATTCTGAATATCCCGCAACACCGTAGAGCGGAAAGGATACATCGGCGTAAGGTCCGTATCATACAAAACCGGGGGATCGTCATACCGCCATATCTCCTGTTTTTCCAAAGCAACCGGAATATTGATTTTAAGCCGTACCGTATTCCGGTACAGTTCCGCCCGTGCTGTTTCCCGCAGATAAAAGATATGCTCCCCGGAAAAGGTGTAAGAGCAGTCGTCAACATTTTCAGTTTCTTGTTGGTAGGGCGAATGGGCAAAAACCAACGGTTTTTCCGGCGCACATTCCAAATGCGCCCGGAAGGTTTTTGCCAATTCAGAAAGTTCAGTCCAAATATTTTTAGTCAGCTTCACATAGGGCAAAATAATAGGGATAGTGGCGCAGTCTATATCTCCGCTTTCAATTCCCGCCCGTTTCGTAATCAAATGTACCAGCGATTTTTCCGGCTGTGTTTTATCGCAAATAACCGAGTAGGTGAATACTGCCGGATGCGTCCAATCCCGGCTATTTTCCGTTTTCCGCAGCAATGCCGAGCGATCATGTAAACCAAGCCGGACATACCGTTTACGCCCCGGCCCTCGGATGTCCTGAAAACCGTTATCGTCAACATACAGGACAAAGCGTTGAAACCAGGGCAGCCCTTCCCCAAGAGAAAAACTAATCCGTACCTCCCGACCCGCTCCTCTCCCGCCGTTCCCTCCGCAAGCGTAGGTTCCGTAGGTGTTATCCAGTAACACTTCCCCCCGTGCCGTAGTCCCCCCGGACACTTCCTTTAGGCCGTAAAATGAGGCTTCAATAATGTCCTGTTCAAAAACACTTTCATAAAAACCAGTACCCGACCAATCAAGGCTAATCCCCAGCCGTACCGGGCTATCTCCCTTTTCTATGGCTTCAAGCAGGGCGTTATCAATATCATAAAATTTCATTCGATTACTTCCTCACTGTTAGTAAATACGTCAGCGGAAAAATCCCCCGCAACGTAATAACGCAGGGGACCGATAACCGTATCTCCGGCGTTTATCGCCGTTTCATCAGCCATCAGCACAAGCCGGGAAAGGGTAAGCCGGAAGGCTCCGTACAAGCGGTAGTCATAGTGGTCATGCAGTAGTTGTGCGGTAATTTCCAAAGTCTCAATAATCGGCGGGATCTCCATTGCGGTATTCATAGTCCGGTGTATCCGTACTTCCGTTTGTGTCCCGCCATCCTTCCGGGTAGAGATAGTCAGCCCATAGATATTTTTATATTCCGTTCCGTTGATCCGGTACTTAACCCCATCCTCTTTGAAGCGTTCTCCGCTATACACCGCCGCCTTTTCCGGGTAGGGATATGAAACCGGGGGAAAGTTTCCGGTTATATCCAATTTCAGTTTTACCGCTTCACCTCGCATAATCCGCAGTTCAAAATCCCTCACCCGGCACCCTTCATAGAGCGTCCGCACCGTCCCCCGGTCCTGTATCAAATCAAAGTGCAGTCCGCTTTCCATAGCCGAAAGGTTTACCCTATGGCGGTATAAAACCCGTGTCCCGCTTACAAATGCCGGAAGCCCCGACCGTCCCAGGGCCAGCACAAAAAGCAAAGGGGCGCTCTCGATGGAAAGGGGCGTAACCACGCAGCCCGTAACTCCCCGGCTCACACGAATAGCCCCGCAGTTCCCGGCCCCTTCAATAGTCGCTTCTTCCTTCAAAACCGATACCGCTTCCCTAATCGTTTCTTCGGAATAAGGCAGTCCCATTTCCCGGTACTGTGTTTTCAAGGTGATACAGCAATCCCGGCCCTGTACGTTCATACCGTCATCCCCTCAACTGTAAGCCGCAGGGTAAAGACCGCCTCCCAGCCTTCGCCGTTAAAAGCCGTTTTCGGCGGGACGTATTTCTTCCCCGTCAAAACCGCCCTGTCCGTCACGCCCCCCAGGGTCGGATCTTCCGCAAGGGCCGTACCAATCGCCGCAGCATAAGCGTAGGCATCCCGTTCACTGTCAGCCGTTTCCGGGATGGTCAGCCGAATAGTCAGGGTATAAGCGTCAATTTGTACTATCCGTTCCTTCTCCGGCCGTTCACATTCGTAAAGCCGCAGAACAGGCGCAATAGTCCCAACACCCGCAGGGGCGTTAAACTCAATAGGCGCAATCCTAAATTCATATTTTTGTAAAAGTTCATTGACCCGCCCGGTCAGAAGTTTCTCAAAAGCGGTAAGTATTTTTTGTTCAATGAAGTCGCTCATATAAGCCTTCTCCGATATGGCTCTAAAAGCGCCTTAACATTCTCCGGCATAGACGGTTCCAAATGCTCCCCATCGGCTTTCAGGCCGCTTTGCCCCCGTACCGCCCCGGTCATGCCGATACGCCGCCCCCGGTAACGACTCATGTTCCATGCCGCCAGTTCCAGACACGCCGAGGATAAATCAGCCGGAACCTCCGCTTGCCGATACCCCGCCCAATAGTAGATTTTTAGCCCCGAAATCCCCCGGACCAGTTTTAAGGTAGGAGACACCGAAAGGAAGAAAGGAATGTCGTCTAAATCCCCGCAATCCGGGACCGTATGATAAAATTCCGGCTCCACAAGTTCCGATTGCGTTAAGGGGTGGATACGGTAAACCGCCAGGATTTCCCGTACCGGGTAATCCTTCAAAGGAAACTCATACTCACCCACAAAAGTCGGGAATTCAAAACGCCGTTTTTTCAGTAACCGCCTATGGCAATATTGCTCAATGGTGTAAGTCGCCGTGATAAGGCAATACCGTGAAAGAGCGTCCTCCCGGTCATCTATGCCCAGGATCGCTTTGAAATCAGCCAGAGGGATTAAGGAATGAAGCGGTGTTTTATCCATAGGGACAAGATAAGTCCATACATATAGTAGAAAAATGGGACAAACCTGCAAAACAGGTAATTTTGGCTTGTCGGTCTCCCTAAAATCTGATATATTTAGACCAGAGGTAACGAAATGGCCGTCAAAATTAAGCCCGTCCAGCCCACGGAGATAAAAGACAAGAAAATGGTGCGGGAAGTTATAGAACAGATCCGCAGACCTATCCCTGCCAAAGTTATCAAGCGGAACGAAAAACTGGTGGCGTTTTATAAACAGTTTGAGAAGTAGATCGTGCGTATCCAATTTGGCAGGAAAGAACACAGCGATGCTTTCAAATTGGAATGCCTTACCCCTTCAATGTCCCTTGCGGATTTCTCCTGCCCTATCGAAGAATATAACGAATACTTGTATAAAGACTCCCTCCGTTCACAGAATGACCATATTGCAAAAACCTGGCTATTACGGGAACAGGCTACCGGAAGAATAGCCGCTTATATGTCCTTGATAGCGGATGCCATTAAACTATCGGCAACGGAAAAGGAACTTCATAGCCTCAACTACCCCTTCAAGACCATCCCCGCTATAAAGATCGCCAAACTTGCGGTCTCTCAATTATTTTCAGAAAAATACAAAGGCATAGGCTCCTTTATGATAGGCGCTGCTCTATGGAAAGCCCTGGGCTGCAATGACGATTATTGTTCCGCCCGTTTCCTCACCGTTGATGCCGACATAGAACACGATGAAGGCGTTCTGGCCTTTTACGAGAAAAACGGGTTTATCAAAAACGAAGAACTCTACAACAAAAACCGAAAGACAATCAGTATGCGGAAGGATATTTGGGTTTAGAAGCAAGGCTTATCCCGTAAATAATAAAGCCATATAAAAAGCGTTAACACTGTTTGGGGTATTACGGCGAAAAGAACGAAATTAGCCTGGACAAAATAAAAATGAGAAAGTAAGTTCAGGATAGTGAGGCGAACCTGACCCCCGAAGCACCGTCAAAAGGGACGATATTTTCCTTTCTCATTGCTAATATAGGGGTATTAGGCAGGAAAAATCAAGGCTCTTGCCGTTTCCCCGGATTACCGCTATATTCAAAAAAGAGGTAGAACATGGCCGTCAAGGTAAAAATAGTCCAACCAACCGAAATAAAAGATAAGAAAATCATCCGCGAAATCATAGAGCAGATCCGTAAACCCATAACCCCCGAAGCCCAAAAGCGGCATAAAGAAGAAGAACGGCTAATACGGAAGTTTCTTGAGTAAGCTGCAAAAAAGTTCTTGACTATAATCGAATAATCGTTTATTATAGAAACCATGAGAACAAAGGATGACTCTAAAAAGGAGGCTATTTTTGAGGCAATTATTGACTTGCTGAATGAGATAGGGTTTTCTGAAATAAGCATGTCAAAAATCGGTAAGCGGGCAGGGGTTTCGTCATCGACCCTTTATGTTTACTTTGAGAATAAGGAAGATATGCTTAAAAAGGTGTATCTTGAGATAAAGGGAAAACTAAGAAACACCATGATGCATGGTATTACTGATGATATTCCGATGGAGCACATTGTTGAGCGTCTTGTACGGAATGTCCTAATCTTTGTATTGGAATACAGACGGTATTATCTTTTTCTTGAACAATTCGCTAATTCGCCATTAGTGGGCCTTTGTGAAGATGATGCGATGGAAATGTTCAGGCCCCTTAGAGCCGTTTTCGAGAAAGGAATACAGCAGGGTATATTCAAGCCGGTACCATCATCACTGTTAATCACCTATTGTTATAAACCGGTAGGCGCTGTAGGAAAAACATTGACAGAGAAAAAAGCTTTACCGGAGAAACTTATTAAACAGATTATTCAAATGAGTTGGGATGCAATAAAAGCATAAACAATAGCAGGTTTAGTGTTGTTTATTATCCTATAATAAACGAATGTTCGATTATTATAATTAAAAGAGAGGAGAACATATAAAATGAAAGGCGCTATCTTGTATTTTTCCCTTACCGGAAATACCCGTCTTGCCTGTGAATATATTAAAAATACGGTAACAGGTATTGAATTTGAACTTATCAATATCCGTGACACAAAACCAGACTTACGTGCTTTTCCTTTTATCGGTTTTGCTACCTTTGCCAGCGAATTCAAGGTTGCCCGGTTTGTAAAAAACTATATTGAAGATATGGAAAGCTGCCAAAAGCCGGCGTTTGTATTTACAACCTATGGCCGGAATAATGGGGCTGCAACGAAAATATTGGCCGATATGGTTACCGCTAAGGGTTTTCGGGTTGTCCTGGATCACGCCTTGAATACCCCTGAAAATTATCCGCCAGTGATCCGCCGGGAGCATGGTCATATAGAGAATCCGACCCATTCGCAGATGCTTAAATTTAACCGTTTTATTACGGAATTGTCCGGTATTGCAAAAAAAATTGCAGATGGCGTGGAAGTACCGGAACGAAAAGTAAAAGCGGCTATTCATTACGTCATGTTAAGCCAAACTTTCACCGCCCAAATGATGCAGAAAGGCATGGGGGATAAAAAGGTTGATACGGATCTCTGCCTTTGTTGCGGCAAGTGTGAAAAAACCTGTCCCTATGGATTAGTTACGATTAAGGATCTGCCCGTATTCAATGAATCAGAATGCTGCGGCTGTTTTGCCTGTTACAATCATTGTCCGGTACAGGCGATTTATACTGATAATTACCGACAATTCGCTCATTATCCCAAGCCGATACCACAATTAGTTGAAAAACTGACGATAAAAAATGCCCCTCAAAAGGAGAATGAATTATGAAAAAACTATTTTATGTTGTTTTATTCGCCGTTATAGGATTTTCTATATATGCACAGGAAGTTACTATTGATATGCGGTACAACGTGCTTCGCTCAGAACCAGAGCGGGATTATTTCAAATGGTCAATAGGCAATAAACACATAGACGATGCCTATGATGTCTTAACCGGAGCAAGTAAAACACACTCAACAAGAGAATTTGACGCAGTCCGTTTTGACACATCGATAAACCGAAGATACACACTGCCAAGAGGTATCCGTCATTTAATGTTATTTCCGGTTGCTTCACGTCAGTATACGGATAACTTTTATCTTACCGTACAGGAGGAAGGGCAAAAACTAATAATTCGTTTTATCGTTTATGGCACCGTGTATCACATACAAACAGATGACAATAAAAATATCAATATTGAAAATGCTTGTTTTATGGCAGAGAACATAACAGTAAACAACACCTTAGTCTCTGTATTAAGACCACAATATGTAAGACCAGGGGCTGACGCAAAAAATATGAATGCTATTGATTGGAATAAGATCACTCTTATTCCCGATACCGCGGTTACTAATGCAAGCCGTAAATATTCGGGGACATTAACAGCAGGTTATAATAATGGCATCTTAATTATCAAAGGCGTTTTGACACCTCGCTAATAAAACGGAGGAAAAAGCATGAGTAAAGTATGGTTTATCACTGGTACATCCAGTGGTTTTGGGTTCGCATTTGTAAAGGCCGCCCTTGAACAGGGAGATAATGTCATAGCCGTTTCCAGAAATACGCATCCCTTGTCCATATTGCAGGAAAAATATGGCAACCGCCTACTGGTGGAGAAATTGGATGTTACAAACCGAAAAAAAGTATTTGATGTTGTAAACAGGGCAAAGAATCATTTTGGAAAATTGGATATTGTGCTGTCCAATGCAGGGTATCTCCATTTCGGACCTGTTGAAGAATTGACGGAACAAGAGCTTCGTAACCAGATGGAGACCAATTTCTTTGGTTCGGTCAATGTTATTCAGGCAGTCTTGCCAATTTTACGCGAGCAGGGAGCCGGACATATCCTGCAAGTAACTTCGGTAGGCGGAGTTGTGGCATCTTCTTTCGTGAGCGCCTATCATGCGTCCAAGTATGCGCTTGAAGGTTTTTTGACGGCTATGGCGGCAGAAGTCGAGAAATTCGGTATAAAAACAACCATGATAGAGCCTGGCTCATTCGGGACGAACCTTGTTGGTACATCATCAGTAACAGAAATCCGCTTACCCGCTTACAAAGAAGATTTTGAATTATTCCTTGAGAACAGTAATAATCATATCGGTGAACCTCCTAATAACGCCGCAAAAATTATAATGCGGGTTGTTCAATCGAGAAATCCACCCCGTCATCTGTTAATTGGAAAAGATATTACCGCCATCGTTAAACAGGTATATGAACAAAAACTGGCAGTATGGTCTGAATGGGAAAATGCATAAATAACATTTTCAATGAAGGGATATTAAACTCAAAGTGAGTTAAAAGGAAATGGCACATTCGGAAATCAGTTTAGATCTACAGAAAGCTATACTCAAGACCGCCCTCGATAAAGCGGATTTAATCGAACTTGTAATTTTTTTAGTGTAAACGGTAATCATAGGGGGACTCTGTCTTCCCCATAAATGATTGCGAATTGATTGAGTGCAGCGCCCCAATCCCGTATAGGCATTGTCCATTTTCTGGAAATGTTTTTCAAGCCCATGAAAATTAATTTCACCGCAGCCTCGTCATTCGGGAAAGACTGGCGGTGTTTGATAATTTTTTGAATGGTGTAATTAACCGATTCAATGGCATTGGTAGTATACACCGCCTTCCTGATTTCAGGCGAGAATTTGAAAAATGGTATGACCTCGTTCCACCGGCTCCGCCAGGACTTTGAAATCATCGGGTATTTTTTATCCCACACTTTTGAGAACTCCTCCAGCGCTTCAGCGGCAAGTTCCGCTGAAGGAGCCAGGTAAATAGTTTTGAGGGCGGCGGTCACCGCCTTCCGGTCTTTGTACGGGACAAACCGAACTGAGTTCCGGACCATATGGACGATGCAAAGCTGGACCTCGGTTTTGGGGAACACCGCAGCAATGGCGTCGGGAAAGCCGGTCAGCCCATCGACTGCGGCGAAAAGGATGTCTTGTACCCCCCGGTTTTTGAGCTCATTCATAATGCCCATCCAAAACTTGGCCCCTTCGTTTTGCTCAATCCAGAGCCCTAATAGTTCTTTATGGCCGTCCAAACGTATCGCCAAGGCCAAATAAACGGATTTCTTGACTACCGTAGCCCCATCACGAATATTGACCCGCAGCGCATCCAGGAAAACTACCGGATAAAAGGGCTCAAGAGCCCGCCCCCGCCATTCGGCTGCCAGTTCCTTAACCTCATCGGTTACCCGGCTGATAAGCTCAGGCGAGACGTCAACGGCGTAGATATCCTTGAGGTGATCTTGAATTTGGCGGGTGGTCAGCCCCAGGGCGTACATCGAAAGGATTTTGTCATCAAATCCCCGAAACTCCCGCTGGTGCTTGGGTACAATTTGGGGTTCGAATGTTCCCTCCCGATCCCGGGGAACTTCGACCGGCATCGGCCCATTGTCGGTTCTTAATTCTTTGGTGTTTTTGCCATTCCGGCGATTCGAGATTTGTTTTTCACCCTGGCCGTTTTTCTCATACCCAAGATGCTCGGTCAGCGCGAACCGAAGGTTCGAAGCCTCCATCGTCCGCTCCACCAGCGCTTTGGTCAGCTGTTTCATGATCCCTTCGGGCCCATAAAAGTCATCGGGTCCATGGTAGTCCTTTAGAATTGCATCCAGGACTTCTTTTGAAAAGGCCATACTTGCTCCTTCTAAGTAGTATAGCCGTTTACACTAAATTTGTTACAAGTCCTAGTTAAAACTAATATTACTATTTTTATTATCTATACGATTATATTTTTTGCGGCTATTATGGTTTCGTTGATTTTTAATTCTCTGTCGATATGTAATATAGAGATTATACCCTTAATATTTCAAAATAAAATCTTCAGATAACCTTGCCCTTTACTTTAGGGCTGCGGGCTTCATTAATAATTTATTGTTTTTAATGACATTGATCATTTTTGACCCAATAAATTGGATAAATCAAAAATAACACAAAATGAATGCATAAAGCAAAAAAACGGCACATAACAGGTCTGTATACGCTTCGGGGCTAAAGCCCCTCGGGGTTCCGCTCGCCTAGGTCAGCTTCGCTTCCCACGGCTCACTTCACCCAAATTTTTTTGGCGCAAAATGCTACGCATTTTTTTATCGCGCCAAAAAAACTTCGCATACAGCCGGAACGTTATGCGACATTTTTTGAATTTTTTTATAATAAATTAATTGCACAAATTAAAAAAATAGTGTAGAATCACCATAGGAGATAAAGATGAGAAAAGAAATTAATGGGGAAATAAAAATAAATGGACAAAAAATGCTTGTAAAACAGGTGAAAAAATGGCAGTACAACAACGAGAATGATAATCCATTTGTCTCAAAATTAAATGAAAATCGTTGGAAGGCATTCCTTTCAGTTAAAAAAGGATGGAATACTCTGGATACAGGTGAATTTCTGCCAAAGTTAGATAAAAATTTTGAATATGGTTCGTATTGGGTTCATGAACCTAATCTTAAACTTGATAATTATAAAAATTATATTGTAGGAAAATTTGATACAATCAAAAAAACGAGTTCACAGCCAGAAATTACAGTTGTTGTTTTAAGAGAGGGAATTTCACCGGTAAATTATACATATGCATTATTCTTGCATCAAAAAACTGAATCCAGTATAAACGAATCGTTATTAGTATTTGATTTCAATGAAGATAAAATTTCAAATTTATATATGATTGATCCAGATGTTTATTCATTTGAATCGTATCGAATTGGTATTATAGATACGAATAGTGAACCTAAAATGTTTAAGCATTTCGCATCAAAAGAACGCATCGGTCAAATAATGACTGACAAGGAATTGTTAACTTTTGGTATTGAAATTACTAAAAGTATTCTAAATGAATCCGGGAAGAAAGTTGTTTCAGTAAATACTGCGAATGACGAAAGCTTTCCTGATATTATTTATGAAGATAAAGGTATACAGTATTATGTTAAACTTATCCCGTTTTTACCGCCGGAAAATGATATTAATATTTCATATGGAGAACGTTTTACATTTTCCTGTTTTGCAACAGTACAAAACGCTTATGCTGTTGCTTTACCAATTGGTTTTTACTGTATGGATACTTTTGGTGCTAATCCTATTAGTGGGAGTACATTTGCTATAAAATTTAACAGTGCAATATTTTGCTAATGTAATTAAAAGCAAAAAACGTCGCATAACAGGTCTGTATACGCTTCGCCGCCAGTAGGCGGCTCGGGCTACGAAAAAACGCAGTCGGGCTAAAGCCCTTTGTGCGTTTTTTCTCCGCCACATTTTTGCGGTTGCTGGAACGCTTCACGTTCCTTTATCGCAACCGCAAAAACGTCGTATACAGCCGGAACGTTAGACGAAATTGGGCCTAAAATTTTTGAAAATATAAAAAAAAATACATAAAATACTTGACAATATACTACTTTGGTGGTATAATAGTAGCATGAAAACGAAAACATCTATATCATTATCAAATGAAATTCTTTCCCAGTTGGACATGGTAAACAAAGACGGAAATAGATCTGACTTTATAGAAAAAGCCTTATGGCAATACCTGAAATTGCTAAAAAGGGACTACAGAAACAATAAGGATCTACAAATTATTAACGAAAAATCACTTAGTTTAAACAGAAAAGCAGAAGATGTCCTCATGTATCAGGTAAATATATGAAACGCGGGGAATTATATAGAGTTTATAATGGTTCAAAAAACGATCCTAAAAAATACAGAGTCTTTGTAATTGTTAGCAGGCAAATACTAATTGATTCAAAATTTTCGACAGTAACATGTGCCCCAGTTTATTCTAATTATGATTCAATATCGACGCAAGTTCAAATTGGAATAGAAGAGGGATTAAAACATAAAAGTTCCATACACTGTGATGAATTAATAAGTATCCCAAAAACATTATTGACAAATTATATTGGAATATTATCTGAAGAAAAATTATTTGAATTAAAAGAAGCTTTAACAATAGCCTTAGAAATAGAATATTAGAAATAAAGTACGGCCCAACTTCATCTAACAAAATTGTATACGCTTCGTCGCTCCCTGCGGTCGCTCCTCGGCCTCCACAAAACCCCAGTCGGCGCAGTAGCGCCTTTGTGGGGTTTTGTGGAGGCAAAGTTTGCCAGCCATGGTCTTGCTTCGCAAGCCCTTATTCTGGCTGGCAAACCTTCGTATACAATCAATACGTTATATGAAATTTTTAGAGTGAAAATTGAAGAGAATTAAGAAAGCACATTTATATATGGCAATAATATAGGATAACCTCGTTCCCCATGCCATTGCTTAAAGAAATAATATATGGTAAAATAATAGATATTTTGTTATCGGAGGAAATTATGGACAAAACTGTTGAAAATATCATTGAAAATATTGATTTTTCAATGAAAATGGAAGATATGCCTCTTACAGAAGATGATAAATATCGATTAAGGAACTGTATTACAGGCAAGGTAGACATTAACGAAGTCTTACAGGAAACAATAAAAAAATATACATTAGTTGAGGCATAATTTTGGAAGAATATAATTATACCTATAAAGGTTCCGAAGATTATTGTTATCCCGGAACCAGTATTTTAAAAAATAAATTGGGACTAAAAGAAGATTCTATATTATTAAAGGCTGAACGTGAAATCACAAGTATAAAATTATTGATGCTATATAATATGCCGGTAGAAGGTTTATTTAATTTTGACCATTTTTGTAATATTCATAAAATAATATTTGAAGATATTTATGAATGGGCGGGTAAAATAAGAAAAGGAGAATTTTTGACAAAAGGGAATTCAATATTTTGCCGTGGTCAATATTTAAAGGAAAATGCAGATAAAATATTTACACAACTAAAAGATGAAAAAATATTGCAAAATTTACCAAAAAATAATTTTATCAAACGCTTGGCATATTATATGGGTGAAGTAAATGCTCTACATCCATTTCGAGAAGGAAATGGACGGACATCACGTGAATATTTTAGACAATTATCATTAAATGCTAATTATATTCTTGATTTTAGTAAAACAAATAAAAACGAACTTTTATTGGCCGACATAGAAGCTTTTAATGGTTCTTACGAAAATTTAATAAAAATACTGGCTAAATCAATAAAGATAAAATAAGAAACATCAATTAATAGAAGACTGGATAGTAAAGAAATTGGTTTGGTGGTTGGTGCACTCTAAAAACTTCATATAACAGGTTTGTATGCGCTGCGGGGCTAAAGCCCCTTGGGGTTCCATTCGGCTAGGTCGCCTAAAGGCTCCCACGCCTCATTACACCCAAATTTTGTCCGCCCTGGAAATGCTTCGCATTTCCTTATCCGGGCGGCCAAAACTTCGCATACAACCGGAACGTTATATGAAACGCCCATTGAAATTATTTGCAAAATAGTTTACCATGTTGTAAAGGAAGATAAGCATGAACTTAATAGATTATTTGAAAGATATTAATAAATCAGGTTGTATACAATTACCTAATGGTAGAGACAAAACAATCAAATTATTTTTTACAAATTGTATTAAAAATACATTGCCTAAAAAAGAAATTCTCTGTCAATGGGATAGTTTATTAAACACTTATGTCAATGAACCGAAAGCAATATATTTTATTCGTAGACATCATACTGATTCAAATAATAATTGGAATAATATTCGAAGAGGTTTTTATACAAAATATAATAATGATTTTTGTTATGTATTTTGTGATAATTATTTGGCTCATTATTTTTATATTATGGCTATTAATCAATATGTGCCAGATTATAAAGATTTTTATGACGTAATGACAACCAGGCAATTCCCTTATGGATTTAGAAATACTAAAGAGGAAATTCCATACCAGGCATTTAAAATAGGTAAAAGTGTAAATATTAATAATAATGGCTGGAAATTGGCACATATTTTTTCTGTAAATGACAATTACAATTTTGATTATGAAGAAGATTCTAAAATATTATTTCCTCTTGGAATCCAAGATGAATGGAAAATATACAATGGTTCAAATTATCCTTATAGAAAAATTGACAATGATATAGATTCTATTGATAAAAGTAAAATGAAAGCACATTTTTTACGGCTTGTTCATCCGATTAATTACTTTTTGGTTCCACAGCGAAAGAATGAAACAGATGTTGTAAGTAACAATAATATAGGGGAATATAAAGAATTATTACAATATATGTATTTATATATGCAAGAAAAATATAAAAATATATTTGAAACGTATCAAAAAAACATTTTACTTGATAATTCATATAATACTATTAGGTCAAGCAACTTGGGTGATATAGAGATAGGTATTGAATATGGTTTACAAATAAAAACTACTTCTTCAGTTGTAATGGCAAATGCAAATCAAGTATATAATGAAGGTGATATTATTCGGGCATATTTAAAAGATGGTTTAAGTTTTAGAAAAATTGAGAGCATTATAATGTGTATTAATTCTAAAAATAGGGGAGGCGGATGGGTAACAAAAACAATACTAAATAACTTAGGTATTGAAAACAAACACAAAGGAATATTAAAGAATAAAACTGTTTCTGCAGAAATATTAACTGCTACTGGCAAATATAAACAAACATTAGTGAAATATAAGAATATATTGTAAAGCAATGGGCGCATCATATAACAGGCTGTATACGGTTCGTCGCTTCGCTCCTCCGGTTTCGGTCGCCTAGGTCGTTTCACTCCCACGGCTCTCTCAACCACATTTGGGCGGCACGCATTGCTGCGCAATGCTTTATAGTGCCGCCCAAACGTCGTAAACAGCCGGGTCGTTATGCGAAATCCACGCAAATTTTTTTGAAAATATCAATATACATACTATTGACAATATATTGTAAGTATTGTATAACAATATTTAAGGAGTAAAATGATGTTAAAAGATTTTTTTCAAAATACAAGAAACCCGAAAGGTATAGGTGGTGCCATCATGTTATGGTCAATGAATTGGGGTCATAGTATAATGGCAAAATGGGGGTTAAAATATTTGAATATAAAAAACAATGACATAATTTTAGATATTGGTTGTGGCGGTGGAGCAAATATTCTACGAATGTTAAAGAAGGCATCTGATTTAAAAATATTCAGTATTGATTATTCAGAATTAAGTGTTAAAAAGGCTATAAAATATAATAAAAAAGCAATTAATAAAAATATATGTGAAATAAAAATAGGCAACGTTTCAAATATTCCCTACAATGAAACAACTTTTGATATAGTAACCGCATTTGAAACAACATATTTTTGGCCTGATATTATAAATGATTTAAAAGAAAAATTACGAGTATTAAAATCAGGCGGAACTTTTTTTATTTGTAATGAAGCTGTTAGTGTAGATAATGAAAAAACTCCGTATGAGTATTTTATAAAAATACTTGATTTAAATATTTATTCACCGAATGATTTTGTCAATATATTAACCAAAAGTGGGTTTATTGATATAAATATTAATTTATCAAAAAATAAAAAACTTGTTTGTGTAATAGCAAAGAAAGCATAAGTGTAAAGTGCGTGGACTTCGCATAACAGGACTGTATATGCTTCGCCGCCAGTAGCGCCCTCGGGCTACGAAAAACCGCAGTCGGGCTACGCCCTTTGTGCATTTTTTCTCCGCAATATTTTTACGTTTGCTAGAACGCTTCGCGTTCCTTTATCGCAAACGCAAAAACTTCATATACAGCCGGAACGTTATTTGTAATACGCCCTAAAATTATTTGAAAAATTCACTGAAGAAGACTTGAATAATTCAAAAATACCGTGTATCTTTTAATATAAAGGATAAAGTTGAATGATCAGTGAAGACATTATTAAAGAAGCCCTAAAAATCAGAGAAAATGGGTTTGAAAAAGACAAAGAGATTTCTCCATCACTCGTGATATTTTTACAGCACGGTTGGAAAGTTTTATTATTACCACAAAAAAATATTTAGAATCGGCCATAATTGGTGAAATTGGAAATAATACATTTGACCATAATTTTATATTTGAGAATATGGACCAAAAGGGAGTTTATTGCAACTTTACTTTTCATGAAAAATATATAGTTTTAAGTGATTATGGAAGAGGGATAAAAGAATCATTATCACAAGTTATACCAAATATACAAACTAATATTGAAGCTTTAGAAATTGCTTTTACAAAAAAGATTTCAGGGCGATCCCCGGAACAACGCGGTAATGGATTGAAATTTGTTTCGGAAACGATCCAAAAGGACAATTGGAATTTATTTTTTCAATCTGGTAATGGATATTGTCGTATAGATAAAGATGGCATAAAATATTCAAAGAGCGCCTTTCTTATATCAGGATGTTTGGCAATTCTTAATTTTGACGGAGGTAAGTGATCATGAATATAAGAATACAAAATTTTGGAGAAAATCTTCTCAATAGGCCATCAGGGCGGGAAGCCTTTTTAATGGCAAAGGCATATATTTTTAAAGATATAAAACCGACCGAAGAAATTGTATTGGATTTTGAGGAGATAAAAGTTATGACACCTTCTTGGCTGGATGAATTCATAACAGGAATAAAAACGGAATTTAATAATGAATTAAAATATATTAACACAGAAAATCCATCAGTTAGTGCGTCATTAAAGACTATATTGGTATAAAACGGGCGTGTTGCACATAACAGGTCTGTATACGCTTCGGGGCTAAAGCCCTTATTCGGGCTTGCAAAACGTCGTAAACAACCGGAATGTTATGCTAAATACGATTTTTAACCAAAAATATAAAACAGTACAATATTCTGTATAAAGTATTGACCTAATCAAAATATTGTACTATATTCAGTATGCGAGGTATATTATGATAGATTTAGTTCAGAATATTAAACCGATTTCTTATGTAAAAGCTCATACTACAGAAATTGTTAAGAATGTAGGAGAAACAAAATCTCCTATAATAATAACGCAAAACGGTGAGGCAAAAGCGGTAATTATAGACATTGATAGTTATCAAAGGACATTAAATGCCATAAATCTGCTAAAATTATTGAGTTTTAGTGAAATTGACATAAAAAATGGTAATGTCGTGACCCATGAAAATGCAAAAAAGCGTTTTGAAAAAACATTAGGCAGAAAATAAAATGCGGAAAATTATTTGGGCAAAACATGGTGAAAATGCCTTCGATAATATTTTAAAATATATCATAGAAAATTCTGGATCAATTAATGCAAGTAAAGTATATGATGAAATCATAGGTAAAATTGAACTATTAAAATCAGAAAGGGTTACAACCAGAAAATCACAAGAATTATTAGAAATTGGTATTAATGATGTTTTTGAAATAAATGTAAAACCATGGAAAATATATTATAAAATATTAAATAACAATAAATTAATATCAATACAATATATATTGGATACAAGAAGAAATATAGAAGAAGTATTATTAAATTTGGTAATAGAAAATAAAATATAAATAAAAATCGTACAGGGGTCGTGATATTTAATCGTGCCCTCATAGCATAGCGTGAAGAACTTATAATTTTTTTAGTGTAAACGGTAAATCATAGGGGAACTCTGTCTTCCCCGTAAATGATTGCGAATTGATTGAGGGCAGCGCCCCAATCCCGTATAGGCATTGTCCATTTTCTGGAAATGTTTTTCAAGCCCATAAAAATTAATTTCACCGCAGCCTCGTCATTCGGGAAAGACTGGCGGTGTTTGATAATTTTTTGAATAGTGTAATTAACCGATTCAAGAACTTGTAATTTTTTTAGTGTAAACGGTAATCATAGGGGGACTCTGTCTTCCCCGTAAATGATTGCGAATTGATTGAGGGCAGCGCCCCAATCCCGTATAGGCATTGTCCATTTTCTGGAAATGTTTTTCAAGCCCATAAAAATTAATTTCACCGCAGCCTCATCGTTTGGGAAAGACTGGCGGTGTTTGATAATTTTTTGAATCGTGTAATTAACCGATTCAATGGCATTGGTAGTATACACCGCCTTCCTGATTTCAGGTGGGAATTTGAAAAACGGTATGACCTCGTTCCACCGGCTCCGCCAGGACTTTGAAATCATCGGGTATTTTTTATCCCACACTTTTGAGAACTCGTCCAGCGCTTCGGCGGCAAGTTCCGCTGAAGGAGCCAGGTAAATAGTTTTGAGGCTGGCTGTCACCGCCTTCCGGTCTTTGTAGGGGACAAACCGAACTGAGTTTCGGACCATATGGACGATGCAAAGCTGGACCTCGGTTTTGGGGAACACCGCGGCAATGGCGTCGGGAAAACCGGTCAGCCCATCGACGGCGGCGAAGAGGATGTCCTGTACCCCCCGGTTTTTGAGTTCATTCATAATGCCCATCCAAAACTTGGCCCCTTCGTTCTGCTCAATCCAGAGCCCTAACAGCTCTTTCTGGCCGTCCAAACGTATCGCCAAGGCCAAATAAACGGATTTCTTGACTACCGCAGCCCCATCGCGGATATTGACCCGCAGCGCATCCAGGAAAACTACCGGGTAAAAGGGCTCAAGAGCCCGCCCCCGCCATTCGGCTGCCAGTTCCTTAACCTCATCGGTTACCCGGCTGATAAGCTCAGGCGAGACGTCAACCGCGTAGATATCCTTGAGGTGATCTTGAATCTGGCGGGTAGTAAGCCCAAGGGCGTACATCGAAAGGATTTTGTCATCGAACCCCCGAAACTCCCGCTGGTGTTTGGGAACAATTTGAGGCTCGAATGTCCCCTCCCGATCACGTGGGACTTCGACCGGCATCGGCCCGTGGTCGGTCCTCAGCTCTTTGCTGTTTTTGCCATTCCGGCGGTTCGAGATTTGTTTTTCACCCGGGTCGCTTTTCTCATACCCAAGATGCTCGGTCAGCTCAGCCTCCATCGTCCGCTCCACCAGCGCTTTGGTCAGCTGCTTCATGATCCCTTCGGGCCCGTAAAAGTCATCGGGCCCATGGTAGTCCTTCAAAATCTCGTCCAGGACTTCTTTTGAAAAGGCCATACTTGCTCCTTCTAGGTAGTATAGCCGTTTACACTAATTTTGTTACAGGCTCCGATTCAATGGCATTGGTGGTATACACTGCCTTCCGGTCTTTGTACGGGACAAACCGAACTGAGTTCCGGACCATGTGGACGATGCAAAGCTGAACTTCGGTTTTGGGGAACACTGCGGCGATAGCATCGGGAAAGTCGGTCAGCCCGTCGACGGCGGCAAGGAGGATGTCCGTTATCCCCCGGTTTTTGAGCTCATTCATGATACCCATCAAGAGGGGAACCTTCACTGCTTCGCAGTTCGGTTGAGGAGCCAGAACTTGGCCCCTTCATTTTGCTCAATCCAGAGCCCTAATAGTTCTTTATGGCCGTCCAAACGTATCGCCAAGGCCAAATAAACGGATTTCTTGACTACCATAGCCCCATCACGGATGTTGACCCGCAGCGCATCCAGGAAAACTACCGGATAAAAGGGCTCAAGGGCCCGCCCCCGCCATTCGGCTGCCAGTTCCTTAACCTCATCGGTTACCCGGCTGATAAGCTCAGGCGAGACGTCAACGGCGTAAATGTCCTTGAGGTGATCTTGAATCTGGCGGGTGGTCAGCCCCAGGGCGTACACCGAAAGGATTTTGTCATCAAATCCCCGAAACTCCCGCTGGTGCTTGGGTACAATTTGGGGTTCGAATGTCCCCTCCCGATCCCGGGGAACTTCGACCGGCATCGGCCCGTGGTCGGTCCTCAACTCTTTGGTGTTTTTGCCATTCCGGCGATTCGAGATTTGTTTTTCACCCTGGTCGTTTTTCTCATACCCAAGATGCTCGGTCAGTGCGAACCGAAGGTTCGAAGCCTCCATCGTCCGCTCCACCAGCGCTTTGGTCAGCTGTTTCATGATCCCTTCGGGCCCATAAAAATCGTCGGGTCCATGGTAGTCCTTCAGAATTGCATCAAGGACTTCTTTTGAAAAGGCCATACTTGCTCCTTCTAAGTAGTATGGCCGTTTACACTAATTTTGTTACAAGTCCTCGATAACCGCCCAGTTCTACCCGGCCCCGTGCAAATAGACACTCGCCTTCCCACTCACGTTCTCAAACTTCAGTTTATTCTTCAGTGTAAAAAACACATATGCAAGAAAGCCGGCTGCTACGCGGCTTGCTCATCATAGTTTACCACTGCAATTTCAGTTACAACTGTTTTTTTAATAGAGGAGACGATTTGTTCCAATTTTCCTGCAACAGTATTACTGTAGGAAGTTTCTCCGCATTGGGTACATACCTGGGAAGGAACATTTTTTATAATAATTATACAACTACCCAGGTCCACCATAAAAGTAGAATGGTCGTTTTCAAGCGAGCCTTTACACATAAAGCAAGTCATATTTCATTCCCCTTGCGTTTTCTAAAATCATCGGACCATTCGGCCCATTAAAGGTTATTACCTCTGCAAAGCTCCTTTATGGTATCCAAATTCACAGTCTAGTATAGCCCAAAACTTCGAATAGCCAAGAAGACAGAAGGAAGCGCCCATAAAACCGCCTTCCTGTCGGAAATAGCGCCTGACGCCCCCCCACCCAGTTGGGAGGCGAGGGTATTGCCCCCCTCCTTGTCAGTAACCCAATACAATTGTCATAAAATGCCTATCCTGAGCCAATTGAGACTAAACAAACTAAAAATAGTAGTATACTATACTAACCGATACGATGAAGGATTATACCGTTAAGGCCCTGACGCCGGACAGTTTTTTCTCAAAGCCCGTCTTCCTGGATCAGGAATTTATCATAGCCGCTCCGGAAATGGCCCTGGGGGATTCCGTGATCCGGGCCTTGCTGGAGTGGGGTTTCCAGACCATACAGAGCGAGGGCGAGCCCCGGGACGAGTACGCCGCCGAAGAAGTTCAGGATAGCCCCGGGGACCAGGAGGTAAATACCTCCCCACTGTCCCTCAAGATGAAAATAAGCGGGGACAGCGAACAGATAAGACGAGCCGAAATTTTTTATAACGCTTTCCGGAGCTATGTGGAATCCCTCTTTGCCCAGATGTCCATCAATATTCCCCCCAAGTTTAATGAGATTGCGGAAAGGATTAAGGCCCTCTGCGATACTATTAAAAAAGACCGCCGGCATCTGCTGTACCTGGCCCTTAATTCTACCCAAAAAAACATCGATTCGGAACAAAACTACCTGGCCTCCCACGCGGTGAAGTCCACCATCCTGGCCCTGATCATTGGGTCATACCTCAAACTCACCAGCCACCGGCTTATAGAGCTGGGGGTCGCTGCGGTGCTCCACGAGGCGGGGATGCTCAGCCTCCCTCCCCAGGTGTACATGAACGAGCGGTCCCTGACGGCGGAGGAGCAGAAAGCCATACTAACCCACCCCATACTGGGCTTCAATATCCTCAAATCCTTTAACCTCCCTCTCTCGGTGACCATCGCCGCATTGGAACACCATGAACGGGAAAACGGCGCCGGTTACCCCCGGCGACTTACGGGGGACAAGATCAGCCTCTACGCTAAGATCATCGCCGTAGTCTGTTCCTACGAAGCCCAGACCAGCAAGCGGCCCCATAAGACGGCTAAGGATGGCTTCGAGGGGATGGTGGACCTCCTCAAAAATGAGGGGAAACAGTACGACGATACAGTTATCCGGGCCCTGGTTTTCTCCCTTTCCGTCTACCCCATCGGGCTGTACGTACTCCTCTCCAACGGACGGAAAGGCCAGGTGGTGGATGTGAACCCCGAAACCCCCCGGTACCCTATCGTGCAAATACTCGGGGCGTTGACCCCGGATGGAAAAATCAGAACCCTGGAAACATCCCAGAACGGCGTGCACATCGTCCGCCCCCTGGTCCGGGACGAGTTGGGATAAAAACATGGATGACCCCTTACCTGCTACTGCTATTATAATACTGCTCCTCCTCCTGGTGAGCAGCTTTTTCACCCTGGCCGAAAGTGCCCTCCTGGGTTCCCGCAAAAGCCGCCTCCGGACAAAGACCGAGGAGGGGGATAAAAAAATCAAACCCGCCCTGGAAGCGGCGGACAATCCGGATTCCCTCCTTTCGGCCCTCCGTATGGGGATTATTTTTATTGATATATTGGCCGGTGCCCTGGGGGTCATTTTGTCCCTAGGGATACTACCCCGGTTTGTGCCGGCAGACATCGCCGACCGGGGAATCCCGGGCTTTGCAGGGGGCACTGCGCTGGGTTACTTCGCCCTGCCCTCCCTGATAAGCGCTCTTGTGATCACCATAATCGCAGTAATACTGCGCGGTTCCCTGGCAAGGCACCTTGCCAGGAAGGACCCGGAAACCATACTCCTCTATTCCCTGCCCCTGATCCGCATCATCAGGGTACTCTTTACCCCCCTGCTGTTCATCGGCGCCCATATATCCTCCCTGGTGCTCCGTATCCTCCGTATCGATCCTATGACTGATCCGGGTATGACCGAAGACGAACTGCGTTTGGCCCTTCAGGAAGGGGAAAAGTCGGGCATTGTGGAGAGCGAAGAGCGGACCATGGTGGAGGGGGTTTTCTACCTGGGGGATCGGCCTGTGGGAACCTTTATGACCCACCGATCGGAAATCCAGTGGCTGGACATTGATACGGAAGCAGAAAAAGTGCGTGCCATGGCCCTTGAGTACCAGGCGCAGCGATTCTTCCCGGTAGCTTCGGGAACCCTGGATGCGGTGGTGGGGGTGGTTTCGGTCCAGGACATACTCCTGGCGCTGCTGGAAAATTCCTGGGAGGGCCTTAAGTCCATCATGGGCCCACCCCATTTTGTCCCGGAGACCATGTCATCCCTCAAGGCCTTTGAAGCCTTTAAGAAGGGGGATTCAAACATCCTGTTTATCATCGATGAATACGGCGGTTTTGCAGGTATTTTGACCGTGCGGGATCTGATTGAGGAGATCGTGGGCGAACTTTCCGCCACCGCCGCTGAGGATGAGCCTATCCTGGCCCAGGAAGACGGCAGCTACCTGGTGGATGGCAATGTGAACATCGACGACATTGCGGAGATACTCCCCATTGCGGGGCTTCCGGAGGATCCCCAGGAATACCACACCCTGGCAGGTTTCATCCTGGAACTGGCCGGGGAAATTCCCCGTACCGGCGCAGTATTTGACTGGAATGGCTACCGATTCAAGGTGGTGGATATGGACGGGAACCGGATAGATAAACTGTTGATAGAAAAAGTGGTGAATGAAGATAAACCACACGAATGAAGATGAAACATCATTCTTCCTCATCCGCCTCGGGTACGCAGACCTTTCCCCCGTATAATTCCTTAGGGTACACCGCGATCCCCAGCTTTTTTTCCAATTTGGAAAGGTTCCGCAAGTCCCCCTCGTCTCCGATAGTGGCCATGACGCCCCGTTTGCCCGCCCTGGCGGTCCGACCCGCCCGGTGAATGTAGGCGTCCGGGTCCTCCCCGGTGTCTAGGGCGATGATGTGGGTCAGGTCCGGTATATCCAGGCCCCGGGCGGCAAGATCGCTGGCCACCAGGACCAGGGCGCGGCCGCTGCGGAAGTCGTCCATGGCCTGCTTGCGCATCTTTTTATCCATGTCCCCGAAAAGGCCCAGGGCGGGAATTTTGTGGTGCTGGAGCTTGGTGACGATATTCCCCACCTGGGCAGTCCGGGCGGTAAAGACCAGGGCTTTTCGTGGATGGGCAGCCGCTAAAAAAGACCGGAGCACACCGATCTTGTCCCGCTCTTCGCTGAAAAATGCCCAATGCTCAATCATATCCCGGAGTATCACGTTTTCAGCGGACTCCTCCACAAACACCGGTTCCCCCATGAGGGGGAGGATCCGGTCCCGGCATTTTACGGGCAGGGTGGCGGAACAGGCGGCGCTCAACGGGTCTCCCCGTATCAGGGAGCACAGATCCCGGGTGTCACCGTAGAGTTCTTCCGCTGTAAGCCGGTCCGCCTCGTCAAATACCAGAAATTGCAGGTTCAGCCGGAGTTTCCCCATTTGGGCCAATTGGTGTACCCTCCCGGGGTTGCCCACCACCAGCAGGGGGCGGTCCTTTTTCAGCATATCTATCTGTCGCCCCATGGCTGCGGACCCAATCAGGAGGCTTGCCTTAAAGGGGGTCTCCTGGAGCAAAAAATCCGCCTCCTGCTTTATCTGGGAACAGAGTTCGTAGGTGGGGGCCAGGATCAGCGCCGCCGGCCCCCGGGCTGTGCCGTCCCCTTCCATCAGGGTCTGGAGTATGGGGATCAGGTAGGCAAAGGTTTTCCCCGTCCCGGTGGGGGAACAGAACAGCGCCCGTTCCCCCCGGAGCATCCGGGGTATCACCCGCTTCTGTATCTCCACCGGTTCCCGGATACCACGCTCTTTTAAGCGTTCAATAAAAAAGGGGCCCACCCCGAGCCCCGAAAACCCGCCATCTTCATTACTCACATCGTTCCCCTCATCTTTTCCGGTATTCTTCGTACAGGGCAATCATGGATTCGATGAACCGTTCCACCGAATAGTTCCGGGATATTTCCACAGAACGGAGGCCCATGCGCCGCCGCTCTCCGGGATCAGAGAGTACTTCCACTGCTTTTTCCCAAAGAAACTTGTCGTCCCCTATGGCCCAGCCATTGTCCCCATTAATAACCATATCCTCAATACTGAGGTCCGCAGCGGCCACCACCGGGAGCCCCGAAGCCATGGCCTCAATAAAGGTGATGGGATGTACCTCGCTGTGGGAGGCGCTCATGAAAATCTGCGGCGGAATAGATCAGCATTATTTCATCCGGCCAATGGAGGTAGCCCGTAAAGACCACCGCGCGGCTGATACCCATCTCATTGCCCTGGGCTTCCAGTTCCCGGTGATCCGGGCCGTCCCCCACCAGAACCAGTTTTGCCTTGGGACGGCGGGCCAGGATTTCCTTAAAATTTTCCAGCAGGGTATAGACGTTCTTCTCAATACCCAGACGGCCTACAAAAACTATCACCTCATCATCCGGGGCAATATTGAAGCGCTTCCTCATGGCAGCCGCATCCTGATCTATACTGGCCGAGCGCTCCCAAAAATGGGTAAGCTCTATGCCGTTTGGTATGATCCGCACCGGTCTGGGGTATTTAATCATATCCATATAATTTTTGATCTTCTTGGACGGGGCAACAATACAACGCTGGCTCCTGAGCACATGCCGTGTATAGGCGGAAAGGTTCTTTTTAAAGAACAGCTCTATAAGCAGGGGGGCATAATAAATATAGTCCGGATAGTAGGTGTGAAAGGTATGTACCGCAGGGATATTCAGCTTCCGGCTGACCTGGCGGGAAGCAAGGTAGAGGCTGAATTCCGAATGGGTATGGATAATATCCAGGTTCAGGGGCCGGGCTATATCAATGACCTGTTTTTCAATGAAAACCCCGACCCGGTGCTGGGGTTCGCTGGGAAACTGAAAAGAAGCGACCCGGAACACCCCTTCCTCGGGCACGGCATTGGGATGCTGTACCGTAAAAATATAGGCCCGGTGCCCCCGTTTTTCTAATTCACTCTTCAAGGTCCTAACCACCGTAACCACCCCGTTTACCTGGGGGGTATAGGTGTCAGTGAAGATACCAATATTCATAATCCGCTAATCCTCCGATACATCTTCAGTATAACGTTTTTTTTCCGCCACTTCTACAAATATCTGGAACAAAAACCATATTTCAAATATACTTACGTTTATTCTGTTAAAAAGTCCAAAAATTCTTTCTTAAGGAGCGGTTCCAATGATCGGAATCATTTTTCTGGTGGTATTCCTTGCATTAATGACCGGAATCGGCATCTGGGGTATGAAAAAGACTAAAACCCTGGGGGATTTCTTTTTAGGCGGCCGCAGCCTGGGCCCCTGGGTTTCTGCGGTGGCCTACGGAACATCCTATTTTTCGGCGGTTATTTTTATCGGCTTTGCCGGAACCCAGGGCTGGCAATTCGGGCTTAACGCCCTGTGGATAGCCCTGGGCAACGCCGTTATCGGCGCGGGGGCGGCCTGGCTGGTGCTGGCCCGGCGGACCCGGCGCATCACCCAAAACCTGGACGCCATGACCATGCCTGAATACCTCCAGGAACGCTACGGGGCAAAACACCTCAAACCAGTGGCGGCTTCGATAATTTTCTTCTTCCTGCTGCCCTATTCGGCCTCGGTATTTAAGGGCTTGGGCCATCTATTTGAAAAGGTTTTTGGCATACCCTACGATCTGGCCCTGCTGATCATGATCGCCTTTACGGGGATTTACCTGATCCTGGGGGGCTATTTCGCCATCGCCATCACCGACTTTATCCAGGGTATCATCATGTTTGCCGGGGCGGCGATCATGATCCTGGTCCTTTCCGGCCAAGGGGGCGGCTACTTTGAGATGATACGCAAGGTGGCGGAAAACTACGCCATCCATGTGCCCCCGGCAAACCAACCCTCGACGCTGACGGTGATCTCCCTGGTGTTCATGACCAGCTTCGGCACCTGGGGACTTCCCCAGATGACCCAGAAATTCTACGCCATTAAAAACGAAGCGGTGATCCCCAAGGCGGCCATAGTCACCACGGTTTTCGCCCTGATGATAGGCTTTGCCGCCTATTCCACCGGCGTTTTTGCCCACGTGTTCTTCGACCTGACCACGGTGCCAAGAACCGCCGCCGGGGGGATCAACTACGACCTCATCGTCCCCACCCTGCTCACTGCCCACCTGCCAGAGCTGCTCCTGGCCCTGATCATGCTCCTGGTACTTTCCGCCTCCATGTCCACCCTATCCTCTCTGGTTCTGGTCTCCTCCTCCTCGGTGGCCATTGACATGAATCCCAACCGGGTAAACGTCAAAACCGGCAAAGACAATTCGGTAGCCATGATGCGCCTCCTGTCGGGGGTCTTTATCATCATCTCCTACTTTATCTCCCGGTTCCAGATCAGCATCATCGTGTACCTCATGTCCCTGAGCTGGGGCGCGGTCTCCGGCTCCTTTGCGGCCCCCTACATACTCAGCCTCTACTCCAAAAAGGTCACCAAGGCCGGAGCATACGCAGGGCTCCTCACGGGGCTGGGGGTAGAAATCGCGCTGTTCTTTATCCTGGGCGCTTCCCGGTCCCCATTGACGGCGTCTATTGCCATTGTGGTCCCCTTTATCGTGGTACCCGTAGTATCACTGTTCACCGCGCCGCCGGATAAGGCCCTGCTGGACAAGGCTTTCCAAGGAGTATGAGGCGGTATCATAAAGGGATTTACCACCCGGTGGATTTTCCTTTGTGCCCATGATAGAATGGGCACAAAGAGGAGGGAAAATTGAAAGAACAGGCACTTTTAGGGGATGAAGCGGCTGCCCTTGGGGCTATACACGCCGGGCTTTCCGCGGCCTACGGGTATCCCGGCACCCCCTCTACTGAAATAATGGAATACCTTATCGAAAATGCCCAGGGCAGCGCCCTTGCACCGGGCGCCTTTCTCGCCTCCTGGTGTGTGAATGAAAAGACCGCCCTGGAGGCGGCCCTGGGGGTCTCCTTTGCGGGAAAACGGGCCATGGTGACCATGAAACATGTGGGGCTCAATGTGGCATCGGACCCCTTCATGAATGGCGCCCTCCTGGGCATCAAGGGAGGCCTGGTAATCGCCGTGGCAGACGACCCGGGAATGCACAGTTCCCAGAACGAGCAGGATTCCCGGTTCTACGCCAGTTTCGCTATGGTCCCTTGCCTGGAACCCCGGAACCAACAGGAAGCATACACCATGACCAGGGAAGCCTTTGATCTTTCTGAGAAATTCCAGGTTCCGGTATTGCTGCGCATGACCACCCGGCTTTCCCATGCCAGGGCCCAAATTAAAACTGAGCCGGAGCGGGCCCGGAATCCCCTTTCCAAGGCCGGGGATAAAACCCAGTGGATGCTCCTCCCTGCCTATGCCCGGCGGAACTATATCTCCTTGATCGAAAAGCAGCGGGGGCTTCTGGAATGGTCCGTTGTTCACCCCTCCAACAAACTGGAACTGGAGGGCCGGGACTTAAGTCTGGCTGTGATCACTTCCGGCCTGGGGGGCAACTACTACGAAGAAAACCTGGAGGATCTGGTTAAATCCCGTGGGGGGAAAACCCCTGCCCGGCTCCACATCGGCGCATATCCCCTGCCGGAGGCTTCCATACTCAGGCTCTGCGAAAAGGCCGACAGGGTTATTGTTATTGAGGAAGGCCAGCCGGTGATCGAAGAACGGCTCCGTGGTATACTCACCCACAGTATTACTGTTAATGGAAAACTTGACGGGACCGTAAGCCGTACCGGGGAACTGGACCCGGACGTGGTGCGCCTGGGCCTGGCCCTGCCCCCCCGACCGGGGGTACTGAACAGCGGTACTGTAAGTCTGCCTAAGCTGCCGGGCCGGCCGCCCCAGCTCTGTACCGGCTGCCCCCACGGGGACAGTTACGAAACCATCAAGAAGGTTATTCAGGAACTTGATCCCGCCGAAGGGCATCCCAATACGGCGATCAACTCCGACATAGGCTGCTATGCCCTGGGGGCTACCCCACCCTACTCGGTGCCCGAATCCATCGTCTGCATGGGCGCTTCTGTGGGTATGGCCCGGGGCGCAGCTGAGGCGGGGATCAAATACGCCATCGGCGTCATCGGGGACTCCACCTTCCTCCATTCGGGGATCCCTCCCCTGATCGACGCGATTATTGCGGACACCCCTATGACCCTTATCATCCTGGACAATTCTATCGTGGCTATGACCGGCTGCCAGCAAACCATGATTGGCTCAGACAAATTCACCCCCCTTATACTGGGCCTGGGGATCAAGAGCGAACATCTGGTTGAGTTGGAAGCCAAGCGGCAGCTCTTGGAAGAAAACGCAGTAAAACTGAAAAAAGAAATCGAATACCCGGGTCTCTCGGTGGTGATCTTCAAGCGGGAATGTCTGGAAGCCTTCCGGAAACGGCGAAAGGCAGAAACCCAGGGAGGCTCAAAATGAAAAAAGATATCATCCTAGCCGGTGTTGGCGGACAGGGAGTACTCTCCATTGCCGCCATCATCGCCCAGGCTGCGGTAAGCGTTGGCCTTTTGGTGCGCCAGTCCGAGGTGCACGGCATGGCCCAGCGGGGGGGCGCGGTGCTGGCACACCTGCGGCTTTCGGACACCGGCATTGCCTCGGACCTGGTACCCCAGGGCGGGGCGGATCTGATCATTTCCATGGAACCTGTGGAGAGCCTCCGCTACACCGCATGGCTTGCCCCAGAGGGCGCCCTGGTGACCGCTGCGGAACCCTTCATCAATATCCCGGATTACCCTGACATCGCAGTAATACTGAAGACCATCGCAGACTTCCCGGTGAACAGGATCGTTGATGCGGCGGCCCTGGCCAAAGAAGCGGGCCTTACCAGAGCGGTAAACATGGTCATGGTCGGCGCCGCCTCCCCCTTTCTCCCCATTCGGTCGCCAAGCCTGGAAGCCACCATCGCCGCCATGTTCGCCTCAAAGGATCCGTCCGTAGCGGAGGCTAACAAAAAGGCTTTTAATCTGGGCCGCATTGCTGCTACAAAAGAAGGCGCTAAATGAGTAAATCAGGCTCCCCCATCAAACAGTTGCCTCAATTCCAATATTGGCACCAGAAAATCGAAACCATGCCCCGGGGCCACCTGGAGACCCTTCAGCTGGAACGGCTGCAGAACATGGTGGACCGCGCCATGTTAACCCCCTTTTACGCCCCTAAGCTCAAGGCCGTGGGAATAAACGGGTCCGAGGATATCAAAGGCCTGGATGACCTTAAACGTATCCCCTTTACTACGAAGAACGATCTCCGGGATGGCTTCCCCTACGGGTTCCTCAGCATACCCAAGGAAGATGTGGTGCGCCTCCACGCCTCAAGCGGCACCACCGGAACCCCCACCACCATCTACTATAGCAAAGATGACTTGAGTCGCTGGGCCAGCTATGTAGCCCGGTGCATCTACGGGACCGGCTGTAACCATGGGGACGTATTTCAGAACATGATCACCTACGGCCTCTTTACCGGCGGCCTGGGTTTCCATGCCGGGGCTGAAGAAGTGGGAATGATGGTGATCCCCTCGGGGAGCGGAAATACCACCCGGCAGTTCCGGCTCATGCAGGACTTCGGTACTACCGTGGTCCACGCCACTCCCAGTTTCCTCCTCCACGTGGAATCCATCATGCGTGCCGAAGGGGTCAGCCGGGACAGCATCAAACTCAAGCGGGCCTTTGCCGGGGCGGAACCCTATTCGGAAGACACCCGCCGCCGCATCGAAGAATTGCTCCATATCGACGTGTACAATTCCTATGGCCTTTCAGAGATGAACGGCCCCGGTGTCGCCTTTGAGTGCCAGTGCAAGGACGGCCTCCACATCTGGGAGGACGGCTACATCCCGGAGATCGTCAATCCTGATACCCTGGAACCAGTTCCGGACGGCGAAATCGGGGAGCTTGTCATCACCATCCTCTGCCGGGAAGCCACACCAATACTGCGCTACCGCACCCGGGATCTGACAGGCTTCTACACCGAGCCCTGCGCCTGCGGCAGAACCCATCGCCGTCTCCGCCGCATCACCGGCCGATCCGACGATATGCTGATCATCAACGGGGTAAATGTTTTCCCCAGCCAGATTGAGGAAGTGATCATGGCCATGAAAGAAGTGGGAAACAACTACCTTATCGAGATCGAGAAGGATGGGGTACTGGACAAACTCACGGTCAAAACCGAGGTAGGCCCGGATATCTTCATGGACGATTCTCGGCCCCTGAACTCCCTGCGGGAGCGGATACGCAAGACCCTCCAGGCATCGATCACCATCAACCCCCGGGTGGAACTCCACGAATCAGGCAGCCTCCCAGTGTCCGAAGGCAAGGCCAAGCGGGTCTACGATAAGCGGCCTAAGGATGTTTAAAAGATAAACTACAGGAATGAAGATTTACCACAGGGAGCGCAGAGAAAGAACACTGGTCCAGTCTGATTTTCTGTGCCTTTCTTTCTCTGTGTATCTCTGCGTAATTCCTCTGTGAGCTCTGCGGTAAATATTCCGTATGCTCTCTATGGCAGATCTTCCCATACTTCTCTGTAATTCCAATAGTAACAAGAAACAAACCTTTTACTTTTTTTTATTTTTTTCAGATTTTCTATTGACATATTCTTACTAATCCTATATTTTTAATCAATTCTTATTAAAAATAAGTGTTTTATAGGAATTTACAAATTTTTATATACTATAAAGAAGGACAAAATGAAAAAGAACCAACTGTTTCTGCTCCTGCTGGCCGGTATTTTCGCCGCTACGCTTATCCTGGGAGGATGCGCAAAAAAGGAGGCCCTGGCAGCCGGAGAGCAGACTATTGACAAGATCCGGCTGGGAGTCATGGCTGGGGCCACCCTGGTAGCAGATGTCGGGGTTGCCGATGGAATCTTCAAAAAACACGGCCTGGATGTGGAGATAACCACCTTTGCGGCGGGGATCAACACCATTGACGCCATTACCATAGGTCAGCTTGATATCGGCCTTGCGGCGGATTTCGCCATTCTTAACCGTATCGGAGGTACCCCTAACAGCCCCTTACGGATATTCACCGGGAACGCCAGCATACTCAACAATTCCCAGCTTTTTTCACAGGACCCATCGGTAAAAACCCCGGCGGATCTGGCGGGTAAATCGGTATTGGTTCACCTGGGCACCGTGGGAGAATACTATTGGGCCCAGACTTGGACCGGTGTGGGGGTTCCTGAGTCACGGATCAAATACCTACCCGTGGACAGTCCCCTGGAAGCGGTGGCCGTACTCCAGACAGGAGCCGCCCAGGGCTATTATGCCAACGGAAAAACTGCGGAGGAAGTCAAAAAAATCGAGGGGATCCATGTGGTCGGGGAGTTGCACGACTATGTGCCTTCCACGGTGGGCATTCTTATCGCCAGCGAACAATTCCTGAGGGAACATCAGCGGGCGGTAGAAAAATACCTTAAGGCGCTGGATGAACTCTACGGTATTGTTGCAAAAGATCCCCAGCGGGCGGCGGAAATTTCCTATAAAACCAGTGGAGTCCCTGTGGAAATCGGGCTTCAAACACTTAAAACGCAAACTCTGGCAGTAGATGTCAACCAGGATACTTTTGACGCTTTGAAAGCCATGTACCAATGGCTTGAAGGGAAGGGATTGATCAAGTATCCCTACGATCTTTACAAGACCGTCGATACCACAGCCCTCAAGGCGGCATTCCCCGACAGAGCGGTGTACAAATAGCAAAAATCCGTCCCGGCTATTGTCTGGGGCGGTAAAAAATGGAGGTATTTTATGAGTGACCTGAAAGAAGCGCTGTACGATGAGCTCAAGCTCAAATTGGCCCTGGGGCTTGAGGGGGTTCGCTATGATGAGGGAGCCTTTGACAAGCTGATCCAGCAAAACGCCGCCCTGAAAAAGCGGGAGATTTGTACCTGGGACAAGGACCTGATTACCAAAAGAAGCTATGTCCTTCCTTATGCGGTAGTTCTGCCCCTGGGAATTCAAGCGGCAGTGGTAGCGGACAGACATTCTCCCTATAAAATCTCGGAGAAGGACGGGGTATTCAGTCTCTCCTACTTTGGGGAATGGATAGCAAATCTGGACTTTCCCAAACCTCCGGCTTTCTATTCAAAGCTTACCAGTGATGGCACGCCCATGCGGGAAGTCGCTAACGATTCTTCCGGCGGCAGCCAGGATAAAAGTATTGTAATCGGTTATAGCACCGAGTGTGCCCTCAAGGACAAAGGAAATTTTTGCCTTTTTTGCACCCAGGGGCAATCAAAGGGGCTCGATAAAAACGCGGAGATTCCGCCCTTCCGCAATCCGCTTCAGATCGCCGAAACCGTGGAAGCGGCTTACAGCGAAGGTTTCAGCCACCTGACCATCACCGGAGGTTTTATCCCTGAGCGGCGGGAAGTGGAATACTACCTGGACGTTGCGGAAGCCGTCAAGGACAGATTGGGGGTGGATGACTTTAACGGTACCGCCTGTATTGGCGCCCCCCAGGACATTTACGTTATTGATAAGTACAAAGAAGCAGGGTTCAGTACCATTGCTTTCAATATTGAAGTATGGAATGAACAGTACTTTAATATCGTATGCCCAGGTAAGGTGGAGATGTGCGGTACCTTTGATCATTGGGTCAAAACCATAGAATACGCCATATCCGTATTTGGAAAGGGGAAGGTCCGCAGTAATTTTGTTGTGGGTCTTCAGCCCAAGGATGTTCTCTTTCAGGGATTCGATTATCTTGCCTCCATCGGAGTGGTCACTGTCGCTTCCAGCTGGGTTCCCGTCATCGGTTCCCCCCTGGAAGGGTTCCGTTCTCCCACGGTGGATTGGCACTGGGATGCCCAGCTCCAGCACGTAAGACTTCTGCAAAAGTACGGGCGTACATACGAGGAATTATTTAACGCCTCCCCGTCCAGAACCCTGACCGCAGAGATATACCAAATTGAAAGTGAGGAACTGCCCGCATTCAGGCAGCAGAAAATCGCCATATAGAATTACAGGTACTGTAAAGACTGAACAAAAAAGGAAAGATAAAATGAAACAAAAACGGGTATTATCGTTCTTGGCTGTCAGCTTTTTTGTTATCCCACTTATTCTGGGGGGATGTTCAAAAAAAGAAACTCAGACTGCCGGAGGCCAGACTCTTGATAAAATACGTATCGGGGCTTCAGCCGGAGCTACTCTGGTGACAGATGTCGGGTTAGCCGATGAAATCTTCAAAAAGCACGGTCTGGATGCAGAAATTACCGCCTTTGCTGCAGGGATCAACACCATTGATGCTATTTCCATAGGCCAGCTTGACATCGGTATTGCAGCAGATTTCGCTATCTTTAACCGTATCGGAGGCGCCCAAAACAGCCCCCTACGAATATTTACCGGAAACGGCGACCTATTCAATAATTCTCAGCTTTTTTCGCCGGATCCTTCGGTAAAAACCCCGGCTGATTTAGCAGGTAAATCGGTGATAACCCACTTGGGGACCGTAGTAGAATACTATTATGCGCAGACCTTTGCCGCAGTAGGAGTCCCCGAATCAGAGGTCAAATACTTACCCGTGGAAAGTCCTCTGGAAGCACTAGCAGTACTCCAGGCAGGAAATGCTCAGGGCTATTATGCCAATGGCAGGACTGCAGAATCAGTCAAGAAGATTGAGGGAATCCATGTGGTTGGAGAGCTGAAGAACTATGTGCCTTCCACAGTACTCGTCTTTGTCTCCAGTGAACAGTTCCTCAAGGAACATCAGCGGGTAGTAGAAAAATTTCTTGGGGCTGTAGAGGAAATTTACGATGTTATTGAAAAAGACCGCCAGAGAGCGGCGGAAATTACCTTTAAAGCCAGTGGCGCCCCCGTAGATCTTACCCTTCTAAATCTTCAGCTTCAAACCAGGAGATTAGACGTTAGCCAAAGTACTTTTGATGCTTTAAAAAGTATGTACCAATGGCTCGAAGGAAAAGGACTCATCAAGTATCCATTTGATATTTATAAATTTGTCGATACTACGGCTCTAAAGACGGTTTTCCCCGACAGGGGTAATTATAAATAGTGGCACTGTAAAAAAATATGGAGGTATATTGTGAGTGATTTGAAAGAAGCTTTGTACGACGAGTTAAAACTGAAATTTGCCCTGAGCCTTGAGGGGGTTCGCTATGATGAGGGGACCTTTGACAAGCTAATCGGGCAAAATGCTTATCTCAAAAAAAGGGAAATTTGTACTTGGGATAAGGACCTTGTTACTAAAAAGAGTTATGTACTTCCTTACGCTGTTACCCTGCCATTGGGATTTCAGGTCGGAGTTGTGACAGATAAACATTCTCCCTATAAAATTTCCGAAAAGGATGGGGTATTCAGCCTTTCCTACTTTGAAGAATGGATAGCAAATCTGAACTTCCCCAAGGCTCCGGCCTACTATTCAAAATTCACCAGCGATGGAACCCCCATGCGGGAAGTCGCGGGGGATACTTCCGGGGGAAGTGAAGATAAGGCTATTGCCATAGCCTACAGCACCGAATGTGCCCTCAAAGAAAAGGGGAAATTTTGCCTTTTTTGTACCTTTGGACAATCAAAGGGTCTTGATAAAAATGAGGAAATTCCGCCCTTCCGTAACCCGCTCCAGATTGCGGAAACTGTGGAAGCTGCTTACAGCGAAGGCTTCCGTCACCTGACCGTTACCGGCGGCTTTATCCCTGAGCGGCGAGAAGTGGAATACTATCTGGATGTCGCAGAGGCCATCAAGGACAGGCTGGGAGTTGATGACTTTAACGGTACTGCTTGTATCGGCGCTCCTCAGGACATTCACGTTATTGACAAGTACAAAGAAGCGGGGTTCAGTACCATCGCATTTAATATCGAAGTATGGACCAAACAGTATTTCGATTTGGTGTGCCCGGGAAAAGTGGAAATGTGCGGCGATTTTGATCACTGGATCAAGACTATTGAGTATGCTATTTCCGTGTTTGGCAAGGGCAAGGTTCGCAGTTGTTTTGTGGTTGGCCTCCAACCAAAGGATGTTCTTTTTCAGGGACTTGAGTATTTAGCCTCCATTGGCGTAGTCACTGCAGCTTCCAGCTGGGTGCCCGCCATTGGCTCCCCCCTGGAAGGGTTCCGTTCCCCCACCGTGGACTGGCACTGGGATATCCAGCTCCAGCACACAAAACTTTTGCAGAAATACGGACGTACCTATGAAGAATTATTCAGCGCCAATGCAGCCAGATCCTTAACCGCCGAGATGTATCAAATAGAAAGTGAAGATCTACCCATATTCAGGCAGCAGAAGATTGCTATTTAGTAGTTTGCATTAATATGGTATTGACAAATAATTATTTTTCCTATATGTTTTATAGGATATAATTTTCAAAATGGAGGATATTATGAGTGAATTAAAACAGGCTTTGTATGATGAATTAAAGCTCAAGCTTGCCCTGGGGCTTGAGGGGGTACGTTACGATTCGGGGGTCTTCGACAAGTTGATCCAGCAAAACGCCGCCCTGAAAAAACGGGAAATTTGCGCCATTGACAAGGAACTTATCACCACAAAGAGTTACGCCCTTCCCTATGCCTTTACCCTTCCCCTGGGAAGCCAGGTGGCGGTGGTGGCGGACCGGAATTCACCTTATAAAATTTCTGAAAAAGATGGCGTTTTCAGTCTTTCCTATTTTGGGGAGTGGATTACCAATATCGGCTTCCCTACCCCGCCCGCTTATTATTCAAAACTTACCAAAGATGGAACCAGTATGCGGGAAGTCGGCCTGGATCTTTCCGGTGGCAGCAGGGACAGAGCTATTGCCATCAATTATAGCACCGAATGTGTGCTTAAAGAAAAAGGGAATGTTTGCCTCTTTTGCGTCCGGGGTAAACAAAACGGCCTTGAACAGCACGAGGAGATTCCACCATTCCGAAACCCCCTGCAGATAGCGGAAACTGTGGAAGCGGCATACCAGGAAGGGTTCAGCCATCTTACAATCACCGGGGGATTTATCCCTGAACGGCGGGAAGTGGAATACTATATTGATGTGGCGGAAACCATTAAGGACCGCTTGGGCGTAGATGACTTTAACGGTACTGCTTGTATAGGCGCACCACAGGACATTCATGTTATTGATAAATACAAAGAAGCGGGATTCCGTACCATTGCCTTCAACATTGAAGTTTGGAATCAGCAATACTTTGATATCGTATGCCCGGGAAAAGTGGAAATGTGCGGTAGTTTTGATCATTGGGTAAAGACCATTGAATATGCTATTTCTGTTTTCGGCAAGGGTAAAGTCCGCTGCAATTTTGTAGTAGGTCTGCAGCCTAAAGATGTGCTTTTTGAAGGGCTGGAATACTTTACTTCCATCGGTGTAGTAACCGTGGCATCTCCCTGGATTCCTGGCTTGGGCTCTCCCCTGGAAGGGTTCCGTTCTCCCACGGTGGATTGGCATTGGGATGTCCAAATTCAACATGCCCAACTTTTGCGGAAACACGGCCGTACTTATGAAGAAATTTTCGATGCCTGCCCTGCCAGAACCTTTGTGCATGATGTTTATCAAATTGAAAGTGAGGAACTGCCCGCATTCGGGCAGAGAAAAGCTGTATGAGTGACGAATCTATTATTAAAATCAAGGGATTATCAAAAAGTTACGATATTGTGGAGTCCGGGAAAAAACCGGCCAGGCCGGAAAAAAAGACAGAAGAAAAGGTTGACAGCAAAAAAGTTGAACCGGTTTTTGTACTGGACGATATCAACCTGGATATTAAAGAAGGAGAATTCCATGTCTTTCTGGGGTGGAGCGGATGCGGTAAATCTACCCTACTTAATATCATTGCGGGGTTCGTGGAAAAAACCTCAGGCCAGGTACTGGTGGACAATGAAGAGGTCACTAAACCGGGTTTTGAACGGGGGGTGGTATTTCAAAATGCCGATTCAGCGATCTTCTCCTGGATTCCGGTCTGGAAAAATGTGGAATACGGCCTAAAGATCCGCGGGGTCCCCTCGGAAGAGCGGAAAGAAACCGTCCGCCGCTGCATTTCCCTGGTCGGCCTGGAGGGTCACGAAAAAAAATTCCCCCATGAGCTTTCCGGTGGAATGAAACAACGGGTACAGATTGCCCGGAGCATGGCGAATAATCCAAAAATTCTTTTGATGGATGAACCCTTCGGCGCCCTGGATGCCCAGACCCGCCGGCTCATGCAAAACGAGTTGATAAAAATTTGGCAAAAAACCCGCAAGACCATTCTTTTTGTTACCCATGATATTCAGGAAGCGGTATACCTGGGACAAAAGATCAGCATCCTGTCCCGTTCCCCAAATGCCCGGATAATGAAAACCCTGGATGTAATCATTCCCTATAACCGAAATCTTTCCAGCCCCGATGCGGGCAGTTTGGTTCAGAGCATACAGGGTTTCTTTGACATTGAGTACGTCATCTAAGTAAGGAGAATGGACATGAAAAAAATAATAGATTTTTTAACGATCAAAGGTTTTGTCACCTGGGCTTTATTACTGGCCATTTGGCAGCTTGGGGCCATCCTGAATCCCCCTGAATTCCTGCCTGGCCCAATCCAAACAATTATCGGGGGAGCAGAAATAGTACGCAACGGTATGCTCGCCCAGTATGTGGGAATAAGCTTCATGAGAATCTTTACCGGGTGGTCCCTGGGCATCCTGGCGGCGGTTCCTATCGGCCTTTTAATCGGCCAGTTTGCCACCATCAGGCGGATATTTGAGCCCTTTATCAATTTTTTCCGATTTGTACCGGCCATCGGATTCCTGACCCTCTTTCTGATGTGGTTCGGTGTTGGAGAAGAATCAAAAGTTGCCATCATCATATATGCCACATCATTTCCCATCATCATCAATACTATTGCCGGAGTTATAGGTATCAATAATACTACCATCCAGGTAGCTCTATCTCAGGGAGCTTCCCCTGCACAGATATTTTTTACTGTTACCATTCCTGCGTCGATTCCCTATATATTTACAGGGGTCAGGCTCGGCTTAAGCGGCGCTATTATTTCCATCGTAGCCGCAGAAATGCTGGCAGCTCAAAAAGGTATAGGCTACATGATATACACTTCCAGACTGTATTTCAGGACTGACTGGATATTTGTAGGCATCCTTACCCTGGGCTTGACTGGTTACATTTCAGACCGGCTGCTGCGTCTTTTTGGCAGAACTGTTCTTAAACGCTTCGGTGTCACAGACAGAAAATAGATATAGGGTATATTAGTTTTATTAAAAGGAGTAAAATATGACAGAAAAAGTAAAGGTAACCCGGAGTAACCTTGTATTGACAGGTTTATTGGTCGCAGTACTGGTATTTACAGGATGCGCAAAAAAGAGACCCCAGGCAGCGGATAGTCCAAACGACAGCGCCAATACTATTGACAAAATCAGGCTAGGGATCATGGCTTCCGGTACCCTGGTACCCGATGTGGGGAATTATTACGGCATATTTGCAAAAAACAATCTTGAAGTGGAAACCGTAACCTTTGCGGCGGGAATTAACAGCATTGATGCCATTTCCATCGGCCAGCTTGACGTGGGTTTTGCGGCAGATTTCGCTATCCTTAACCGGATTGGGGGTACCCAAAACAGCCCCCTCAGAATTTTCACCGGATATTCAGTTAACCTGAACACCTACGAACTCTACTCCAAGGACCCGGCCATCAAAACACCGGCTGATCTGGCAGGAAAATCGGTAGTAACCCTATTGGGCACAGTTTATGAATACTATTACGCCAAAACCTGGGCTGCCCTGGGGATTCCAGAGTCCCAGATTAAGTACCTACCCGTGGATAGCGCCCTGGAAGCAGCTGCAATCATCCAGGCAGGTAGCGGTCAGGCTTTTTATGCCAATGGCCGGGCCGCAGAAGCCCTCTTGGCCATAGACGGGGTCCGATCCATAGGAAAACTCTCTGACTATGTAGAATCTACGGTAGCAATTTTTATTGCCAGCGATCGCTATCTCAATGAACATTCCCGGGCAATAGAAAAATTTCTAAAATCCGTAGACGAAATTTATTCAATTGTTCTTAAGGATCAGGAGACTGCCGCAGATATAGTGTATAAAGCCAGTTCGATACCGAGAGAGTTGACGCTGCTCAACTTTAAAACAATTGATTATAAAATCGAATTTGATCAGCAATTCTACGATGCCATGAACAATGTCCTTCAATGGGCTAATGAGAAGGGGGTCATCAAATATCCCTACGATCTGCATAATTATGTCAATGTAGATTCCCTTAAAAAGGTTTTCCCCGGACGGGGAAATTTTAAATAACAGGAGTAAAAAAATTAAAAACAGGATAAAAAAAACCCAGGGAGACTTGGTATTAGCCAGTTTATTAGTCGCAGCTTTGGTCCTTACAGGGTGCACAAAAAAGGAATCCCGGACCACGGATCAAAACGGCGCTGAAACCATCGATAAAATCCGGCTGGGGGTTCCTACGGATTTCTTAACCGAGTATGTTGCTTACATAGGTCTATCGGAGGGTATATTTGCCCGGAATAATCTGGAAGTTGAAATCACATCCTTTTCCGCAGGCATCAATACTATTGATGCCGTAACCATAGGGCAAATTGATATAGGATCCGGCGCCGACTTTGCGGTTCTTAACCGACTTGGGGGTTCCCAAAACAGTCCCCTTAGAATTTTTTCCGGGGTTTGTGAATTGCTTAATAATTCAGAACTTTATACCCGGGACCCTTCTATTAAATCCCCAGAGGATCTTGCAGGAAAATCAATGATAGTCATGCTGGGCACCGTTGGAGAATATTATAATTCAAAAACTTTTGCCTCCGTCGGAGTACCTCTGTCGAGTGTTAAATTCTTACCTATAGAAGGAAACATAGAAGGGGTGGCTTTGATCCAGAATGGGAATGCTCATGCTATGTATGCTAATGGCCGGGCCGCCGAATCTCTTAAGAAAATTGAGGGTATCCATACCATAGCAAACCTGAGCACCTATGTACCATCTACGGTATGTATTACCATTGCCTCAGAACAATTTCTTAAAGAACACCCACAGGCAATAGAAAAATTCATAAAGTCAACTAACGAGGTTTATGAACTTATACGAAGCAATCCTCAAAAAGCAGCAGAGATCGTCAACAAAGGTAATGGAGCGCCGATCGATCAAATTTTGGTTAATTTTGAAATTTATGTAGCTACTGTCGATTTTGATCAAAAATTCTATGATGCAATGGAAAGCCTTTACCAATGGATGGAATCATCCGGGATTATCAAATATCCCTATGATCTGCACAATTATGTCAATACCAATTCCCTTAAAAAGGTGTTCCCCGGACAGGGAAATTTTAAATAACAGGAGTATTATCATGGGACATCCGACAATTTATCCCACTGGTGTTACGGTTTACAGCAAAGATGCGGCCTGGAACGGTTACACTGTTTTTACCGCCCCCCAGGGAGTACTGCTTATCGATCAAAACGGCCGGGAAGTCCGGTTGTGGAAGGGGCTTTTTGGGGAACCCGCACGGATACTGCCCGGTGGCTTTGCCCTGGGCAGTACCGGAAAGAGAAGCGCCCAGGCATCCGCTTCTGACAACCTGGATTTAGTCCAGGTGGACTGGAACGGCAATATTGTCTGGAGCTTTAACCACAATGAATATGTGGAAGATCCCGGCCAGGTTCCCCGCTGGATTGCCCGACAGCATCACGATTACCAGCGGGAGGGTTCTTCGGTTGGCTATTATGCCCCCGGGTCGGAGCCCAGAACCGATGGGGGAAACACCCTGATCCTGGTAAACCGGAATGTTTATAATCCTGCGGTATCCGGTAAAACCCTGCTGGACAACCGCATTATCGAAGTAAACTGGGAAGGGAAGATACTGTGGGAATGGAATGCCGCCGACCACTTTGAGGAATTCGGTTTTAGCGAAGCGGCAAAAAACGCTATCTATCGTCTTCCTTCAGAAAAAACCATAGAGGGCGGCCAGGGGGACTGGATCCACATTAACGCTATCTCTACCCTGGGGCCCAATAAATGGTACGATGGAGGGGACCAGCGCTTCCACCCGGATAATATTATCTTTGACGGACGGAACGTCAATATTCTGGGCATCATCAGCCGGAAGACGGGAAAAATCGTCTGGAAACTGGGCCCTGATTTTGACCATACCCATCTTGGGCAGATCATAGGGCAGCATCATTTTCATTTGATCCCCAAGGGCCTGCCCGGTGAAGGAAACTTCCTGGTTTTTGATAACGGCGGCTGGGCCGGGTACGGCGTACCCAGCGGGGTGGCCCCCTACGGCGCAGCAACAGAACGGCGAGATTATTCCCGGATTCTGGAATTCAACCCCCAGACCCTTGAGGTGGAATGGCAGTATACCCCCGCCGAGGCTGGGTTTATTATCCCCCTGGATGCCTACAAATTGTACAGTCCCTATATCAGTTCCGCTCAGAGGCTTCCCAACGGCAATACCCTGATTACCGAAGGTTCCAACGGCCGGATTTTTGAAATTACCCGGGACTACAAAACTGCGTGGGAATATATCAACCCCTACTCCAGGCTTCAGGGAAGACTGCAAGGAAACCTGGTCTACCGGGCCTACCGTGTTCCCTACGAGTGGGTACCCCAGCTAGACCATCCGGTAGAAACTGATGTGGCTCCTCTCAACATTTCTACCTTCCGGGTTCCCGGCGCAGCCGCCGGACCTGGGGGCAAAGTTACAAAGATTGATGGGATTGACCCCCAGGCAACAAAGGTCCTGGAAGACCCCTACGGGGCAACCATCAGCGGAAGCAGCGACGAAGCTTCCAATTTCTGTGTAGTTAACTCGGGTTCTAAAAACAGGGAAAGTAATTCTTAAGGAGGCTTATCATGGGATTTCCCCGAATATATCCATCGGGAACGACTGTATACAATGCGGAACGCTCATGGAGCGGCTATACCATATTGCCCACTGCCAAAGGCGCCCTGCTCATCGACATGCGGGGTAATGAGGTACAACTTTGGGCGGGCCTGGCAGGCTTTCCCAATAAAATACTTCCCGGGGGCTTTGTATTAGGTTCCTCCGGATCCCGGCATCCCCGGTACGGCTACCAGGATCAGCTGGACCTACTCCAGGTGGACTGGGACGGAAAGGTAGTCTGGAAATATGACCAGAATGAAACGGTGGAAGACCCGGGCTTGAAGTCAAAACAGGTTGCCCGGCAGCACCACGATTTTCAGCGGGAAGGTTCCACCACGGGTTACTATGCACCGGGCTTTACCCCAAAAACCGATAGCGGCAATACCCTGCTCCTGGTTCATAAAAACGTGGAGAATAAAGATATTTCCGATAAACCCCTGCTGGATGATCGGTTTATCGAAGTAGACTGGTCAGGAAAGCTGCTCTGGGAATGGCTGCCCAATGAACATTTTGACGAATTGGGTTTTGACGAGACCGCTCGGAACCTCCTGTACCGGGACCCGGATATTGTAACCAGCGGCCGGGGTGACTGGCTCCATATCAATTCCCTTTCTACCCTGGGGCCCAACAAGTGGTACGATGCGGGGGATCAACGGTTCCATCCGGACAACCTGATCTGGGACTCCCGGAATGCCAATATCCTGGCCATTACGGATAAAAAAACCGGAAAAATTGTCTGGCGCATAGGGCCGGATTTTGGCCTGACCGAAGAACTGCGGAACCTGGGCTGGATTATTGGCCAGCATCATTTCCACCTTATCCCCCGGGGCCTGCCCGGTGAGGGAAACTTGCTGGTCTTTGACAACGGCGGCTGGGCAGGCTACGGCGCCCCCTCGGGAACATCCACCTATGGGCTTAACGATAAACACCGGGACTACTCCCGGGTTATCGAATTTAACCCCCTGACTCTCAAAATTGAATGGGAATATACCGCTGAAAAAGCAGGCTATACCCACAGCCTGGAAAACTACCGATTCTACAGTCCCTATATCAGTTCCGCCCAGCGGCTTCCCAACGGTAACACCCTGATAACAGAAGGCTCCGACGGCCGGCTCCTGGAGGTGACCCCGGAAAAACAAACCGTCTGGGAATATCTGAACCCATACTATTACCATGCCCTGGGAGGAATTCTCAACATGGTGTACCGGGCTTACCGGGTCCCCTATGACTGGATTCCCCAGCTTAAGGTCCCCAGCGAAGGGTCCATTCAGGCGCCGGATGTAAAAACCTTCCGGGTCCCCGGATCGGTGATCGGAGCGTCCCCGGAAAATATTGTCAATGTTGCAGGCAGATCGCCCCTTGCCTAAAGGCGGGAGCAAAAAATTCTCATTTTATAATAATTGTACCGGGAGGGGGGGTATTACCCTCCCTCCCTTAAATAATGTACACTAAATCAAAAGGAGAACGAAATGAAATCTATGTCCATGTCTCTCAGAGCCGCCCTGCTGATGGTTCTGGCCTTTGGGCTGCTGGCTGCCCCGGCTTTTGCGAAAGGCGCCCAGGCGGCGGCCCCGACAAATGATACTTTTATCTACGGCCTTGAGGGGGATCCCGGTAATGATATTAACACCATTACCACCTCGGGCCGCTACGACCTTACCGAGGAGCGGTTGCTCTATTCGCCCTTGCTGAACTATTTCGGCCCCACTGACATTACCTGGCTTTTGGCGGAGAGCGCCGAGGCTTCGGCAGACAATAAGGTGGTTACCTTCCACCTCCGCCGGGGCGTAACCTGGTCTGACGGGGTGCCCTTTACAGCGGATGATGTGATCTTTACCTACGGACATATCATCAAGGCGGAATATTCCAATGGCCGGGAAGGGCTGGTGTATAACGGCGCCCCTGTGGAATTTGTTAAACTGGATGACTATACGGTGGAATTCCATTTCCCCGTTTTTGTGAGCAATATTTTGGAGCTGGCCGGGAACGAACACTTCGTTATGCCCAAGCATATTTATGACGGGGATGCCACCCTGGACAATAACCCCAAAAACCAACATCCCGTGGGGACAGGCCCCTATAAGCTGACCGAATATGTGGCGGGCCAGCATGCACGGTTTGTTGCCAATGACAGCTACTTCGGGGGGAAGCCCAAGATTCCGAACCTGGTGCTCCAGTTTGTGTCGGACCTTAACGCCGCCAAACTGGCCCTCAGGCGGGGGGAAATTCATGCCCTGGTATTGGCCAATGCGGACGCCGATTCCTTCAAGGGCTCCAATGTGACTATCCATGCCTATCCGGAAGACCGGGTGGGGTACCTGATCTTTAACCTGCTTTCGCCCCGGGTACAGGACATCAACCTCCGGAAGGCGGTTTTCTTTGCCCTGAACCGTGAGGAAATGAATATCGGCGCATACCTTTCGGCGGAATACTTTACCAATGCTGTTTCATTCCTGCCCTACTCAAATCCCTTCTATACGGATAAGCTGGAAAAATACGATCAGAACCTCCAAACCGCCCGGGATTTTCTGGCCAAGGTATCCAATCCCCCTACCCTGCGGCTTGCGTATACCGCAAACAATGTACAGCAGGAAGTGCAGGCCATGGTAGCCCAGCAGAACCTCAAGGCCATCGGCATTACCCTGGAACTGCTGGCCATTGACAGTACCTCTTTGAACAACAAGAACAGGGATGGTACCACCGATTATGACGCATACCTGGGGGGCTACATCATGGGGATCGATCCTTCCAGCTACGCCTCCCTCTTTACATCCACCGGGGCATATAACTACGGACGGGTGGCCGACAAAACCCTGGACGATTTCTTTTCTGCGGGCTCCGTAGAGCCAAATGCCGCTAAGCGCTTGCAGATCTACCAGGATGCCCAGCGCCGGCTGGCGGATTTGGCCTACCAGTACCCCATCGTGACCAACAAGCGGCTTTTGGGGGTAACCAATAATCTTGGGGGTGTGGAAGATGCGAGGCTGATCCCAATCTACACCTTCCAGGATATGTCCAAGCTTTATTTTAAATAATCCGGGACAGGGGGCGCAGTAATGCTGTGGTATATAGGCAAACGTATTTTACAGGCCGTACCTATGCTATTTATTATCTGCGTTCTCTGTTTCACCCTGATCCAGCTTGCCCCCTTTGACGCCATTGATACTATTACCAGGCCCGATATGGCGCCTGAAGTGGTGGCGGCCCTCAAGGTGCGGTACGGGCTGGATCAGAGCGCCCCTGTCCAGTTCATAACCTGGGTAAAGCGGATGTTCACCGGGGACCTGGGGTATTCCATTGTGAACCACCAAAGCGTGGCCTACGGCCTCTTGTCCCGGCTGCCCAATACAGTATTGCTGGTATTGCCCAGTTATACCCTGGCGCTGATCCTCTCCATGGTGCTGGGACTTTTGGCAGGGGCCGGCCATGGGGGTAAGTTTGACCGGGTGGTGGACACCCTCTGTTCCATCGGCATGGCGACCCCGACTTTTTGGGTGGCCATGATGATCCTCTATGTTTTCGCCTACGCCCTGAATCTCTTTCCCATTCTGGGGATGCATACCCTGGGGCATGAATCAAGTTTTCAGGACCTTCTGCGCCACATGGTCCTGCCCTGTACGGTGCTGACCGCAGCGTTTCTGCCCGAAAATATCCGGTATGTACGCTCCTCTACCATCACCCAGTACCAGGAAGATTATGTAACCGTACAGCGGGCCTTTGGCGCACGCCGGGGGCAGCTACTCTTTGGGCATGTGATGAAAAACGTGCTGTTTCCGGTGATTACCCGGGTGGGGATGGCCCTACCCATGCTGGTGACCGGGGCCTTTGTCACTGAATCAATTTTTAGCTGGCCTGGGGTGGGAACCTATTTTCTCACCGCCATCCAGGGCTTTGATTATCCTGTTATAATGGTAGTATTACTGTTTTCTTCGGTAGCAGTTATTCTGGGAAATCTTTTGGCGGATATTTGTTACTGCCTCCTTGATCCGCGTATCAAAAGTTTTAAGTGAGGCAATAGCTTGGCATCCGTGGAAAACCGGCAGCTACAGCAGTTTCGCGGGGAATTTAGGCGAAACCGCAGCCTGGTTCCGGCCGCAGCATTTCTGCTCTTTGTGCTGCTTATTTCGGTCTTTTCATTCCTTTCGCCCTACGATCCCGACACTATCGATGTTACCCGCCGCTTTGAGCAACCCAGCGGTGATCACTGGTTTGGGACTGACGATCTCGGCCGGGATTACCTGACCCGGATCCTCTATGGAGGACGGATATCCCTCCTGGTGGGGGTGGTAGCCATGCTGATTTCCACCGCCATCGGGGTGACCGTGGGTATTATCAGCGGCTATGCCGGGGGGGTGGTGGATAACCTTCTGATGCGCTTTATTGATATACTTTCCTCCATCCCCTGGATGATCCTGGTAACCGTGATCAGCATCTACCTTAAACCGGGTCTGGAGGCTATCATCCTGGTTATAGGGCTCTTTACCTGGATGTCCATAGCGCGGCTCGTGCGGGCAGAAACACTGAGCATCAAGGAACGGGAATACGTGCTCTATGCCCGGGCCATCCACCAGAAGCCCCTGCGGATTATCCTGCGCCACATCCTGCCCGGGGCGCTGCCTACCATCGTTGTGGCGGCAACCACGGGGATCGCCAACGCCATCATGATAGAATCATCCTTAAGCTTCCTGGGCCTGGGGGTGCAGCAGCCCGTGTCCTCCTGGGGAAGTATGCTCAACCGCGCCCAGGCTGTGCTGGGCAGGGCCCCCTATATGGCGATTATCCCGGGACTGATGATTATCCTTACGGTCTATTCTTTTAACACCATCGGCAGTGTTTTCCGTATACTCGCCGAGCCAAGGTCGTACCGGCGATGAATCTTCTGGAAATACGGAACCTGCGCTGCTCCCTGGACATGGAAGGCCGGCGGGTAGAAGTTGTGCGGGGGATCGATCTCTCTATAAAAGCGGGGGAGATCCTGGGCATTGTGGGGGAAAGTGGCAGCGGCAAAACCATGACCATGCGGTCGGTGATACGGATATTGCCCCAAAATGCTCTGGTAGAGGCGGATGAACTGAGTTTCAACGGCCTGGATCTGAGGGTGCAGACAGAAAAATCCCTGGAAGATATACGGGGCAGTGAAATATCAATGATCTTCCAGGACCCCATGACTTCATTAAACCCCCTCAAACGGATTGGGGATCATATAACAGAAGTACTGCTGCGGCACAGGGATATTACCATGAGAGCGGCCCGGGAGGAAGCGGTGGCTCTGCTTGAACGGGTTGGGATTCCCTCGGCGGGGGAGCGGATGCGCCAGTACCCCCACGAACTCTCCGGGGGTATGCGTCAGCGGGTGCTCATCGCCATGGCCTTGGCCTGCCGCCCCAGGCTGCTGATCGCCGATGAGCCTACCACCGCCCTGGATGTAACCATCCAGGCTCAACTCCTGGCCCTGATCCGGACCCTTCAGCAAAAGGACAATATGGCGGTGGCCTTGATCACCCATGACCTGGGGGTAATCGCAGGTGTCTGCCACCGGGTAGCGGTGATGTACGCAGGGCTCCTCATGGAAACAGGGGATGTAGAAACCCTGTTCGAACAGCCCCTGCACCCCTATACCAGGGCGCTGCTCAGGTCCGTCCCGGTGATAAGCCAGGACAGGGACAGCCGGAGCCGGCTCAGGGCTATTAACGGGCAGCCCCCATCGGTACTGCGCCCCCCGCCGGGCTGCCCCTTTGCCCCCCGTTGTTCCGAAACCAGGCCCGAATGTTCCCAATCCCTCCCCTCCATGAAAGAGTACGCCCAGGATCACTGCGCCCGGTGTTTCAATATTCCCGGAGGCGGATTATGAGCAACCCTGAGCCTCTTATCAAAGTGCAAAACCTGGTAAAGGAATTTGCCATCCGCCGTTCCTTGAGCCCCCCTCTGAAGCTGCGGGCGGTAAACGACGTTAGTTTTTCTATCGCCCCGGGGGAGACCTTCGGCCTGGTGGGAGAATCGGGCTGCGGCAAATCCACCCTAGGCCGGACCATCATGCGGCTCTACGACGCTTCCTCCGGCACGGTCAGTTTTTCCGGCGCCAACATCACCGCTCTTTCCGGGAAAGCCCTGGCGCCCTATCAGCGGCGTATGCAGATGATCTTTCAGGACCCCTACTCGTCCCTCAACCCTTCGATGCTGGTGCGGGATATTATCGCAGAACCACTGCTCCTTAAAAGCCGCCTTTCAAAACACGAATGTGACGAACAGATTCAGGATATATTGGTTAAGGTGGGAATGTCCCCAGAGGATCTCCGCAAGTACCCCCATGAATTCTCCGGTGGCCAGCGCCAGCGCATCAGCATCGCCCGGGCGCTGATCGTTCAGCCGGAATTTGTGCTCTGCGACGAGCCCATCAGTGCCCTGGATGTGTCCATTCAAGCCCAGGTAGTAAATCTGCTGGAGGACCTTCAGCAGGAAACTGGCCTGACCTATCTTTTTGTAGCCCACGATCTTTCCATGGTACGCTACATTTCCCACAGGATTGGGGTAATGTACATGGGGGAACTTGTGGAGGTCTCCACCGCCCGGGATATTTATCAAAACCCCCTGCATCCCTACACCCGATCCCTGCTGGCGGCGATCCCCATCCCAAACCCCAGACGCGCCCGGGAATCTCCCTGGAAGGCCCTGGAGGGGGAGATACCAGGGTCAACAGAAAAAATCCAGGGCTGCGCCTTCGCATCCCGCTGTCCCGAGGCAGCTCCCGCTTGCAGGCAGGAACACCCAGTGCTTCGGGATACCGGGGACGGGCACCAGGTGGCCTGTCTGTGGGTTTGAGATTTGCCCATTCTTTCAAAAAAAGTTATTCCCAAAACCCCGCTCCCATGCTAGAATAAAGCGACCAAAACAACAGACTTTCATAGGGAGATATCATGATCTTTAACCCTGAACATGAATGTATGAGTACTGAAGCGCGGAAAAAGCTCCAACTGGCCAACCTCAAAAACCTGGTGGAAAAACTCTACACCGATGTGCCTTTTTATCGGAAAAAAATGGATGCCCTGGGCATTACCAGCCGGGACATCCACACCCTGGAGGACATTGAAAAACTGCCCTTCACCACCAAGGACGACCTCCGGGAGAACTATCCCCGGGGCATGCTGGCCTGTCCCAAGGACCGGATCGTGGAGGTCCACATGAGTTCCGGCACTACCGGGAAACCTGTGGTGGACGAGTACACCCAAAAAGACATCGACATCTGGCGGGAGGCCATGGCCCGGACTTTGGCCGGGGGCGGCTGTACCAAGGACGACATAGTCCAGAACTGTTACGGCTACGGCCTCTTTACCGGCGGCCCAGGGGCCCATTACGGGGCTATGAACATAGGCGCGGAAGTACTCCCCATGTCATCGGGGAACACCGCCCGGCAGCTCATGGTCATGCAGGACTTTGGCACCACCATGCTCACCTGCACCCCCTCCTACGCCCTGTACATGGCCGAAGAAGCCGCAGAGGCGGGGGTAGACCTTAAAACACTACCCCTGAACAAGGGCTGTTTCGGGGCTGAGCCCTGGAGCGAAAATATGCGCAAGGAAATTGAAGCCCGCTACGGGATGAAGGCCTACGACATCTACGGGCTCACGGAAATCATCGGCCCCGGGGTGGCCTTCGAGTGCGAGGCCCAGGAGGGTCTCCATGTCAACGAGGACCTCTTCTACCCGGAGATCATCAATCCCGAAACAGGCAAACACGTGCCCCGGGGCGAAAAAGGGGAACTGGTCTTTACCACCCTCACCAAGGAGGGCACTCCCCTGCTCCGGTACCGCACCAGGGACATCACCTACTTCATGGACGAACCCTGTTCCTGCGGCAGGACCACGGTCAGGATGCACCGCCTCTTTGGCCGCACCGACGATATGCTGATCATCCGGGGGGTCAATGTCTTCCCCAGCCAGATCGAGCACGCCCTTTTCGGCATCGAAGGCACGGAACCCCAGTACCTTATCGTAGTGAACCGGGGGGACACCCACCTGGACGAGGTGGAGCTCCAGGTCGAAGTCAAGCAGGAATTTTTCAGCGATGAAACCAAGAAACTTGAAGCCCTACGGACTAAGATTGAAGGGGTGATGAAGTCCAAACTCCAGATTGGCCTGAAGGTCAAACTGGTGGAGCCCAAAACCATCGAACGGTCCATCGGGAAGGCCAAGCGGGTCATCGACAACCGGAAAATATAAGGAGTCATAATGCAAATAAAACAAATATCCGTATTCCTGGAAAACAATGCCGGCCGGCTGGCAGATGTGACCAAGGTTCTGGCAGAAGCTGCCATCAATATCCGGGCCATAAGCATCGCGGATACCGCTGATTTCGGCATACTCAGGCTCATCGTGGATAAAAGCGACGCAGCCATCAGCGCCCTGAACAAGGCCGCCTTTACCACCCGGCTGACCGATGTGGTGGCCGTGGAAATCGGGGATACCCCAGGATGCCTTGCCAAGGTGATGGAGCTTTTCCAGAAATCCAAGGTTAATATCGAATACCTCTACGCCTCCCTGGAAGGGAAAGTCGGCAAGGCGGTGGTGATCTTTAAATTGGAGAACCTTGAACAGGGTTTGAAGATTATTACGGATAATGGACTCTCAATGGTTGATAAATTCTGAACTAACCTTACAATAGAAAGGGTGCTTTCAAATGAATACATTTTGATGGCGCCTCGAAACAGTCCGGAGGGTGGATATGAAGATTTTAATGGCCTCCAGTGAAGCCGTGCCCTATGCCAAAACCGGCGGCCTTGCGGATGCCGTTTCCGCCTTGTCCATAACCCTGGCAAAACTGGGTCACGAAGTTAAATTGGTTATACCCCGGTACTACGGCATAGACCGGGGGGCGCTTACCTTGATTCCTGAAGCCATGGGCGTGCCCGTGGGGGGCGGCGAGGAATGGTGCGCTGTTTATACCACTGACCTGGAGGGTTCGCCAAAAAAGAACCCTGTGACGGTGTACTTTATCGACCATGAAAAATTCTTTGGCCGGGACGGCATCTACGGAACCCCTTCTGAGCCTGACTTCCTGGACAACCCCCGGCGCTTCACTTTTTTCAGCCGTTCCGTATTCCAGCTTTGCCGCAAAATCGACTGGTATCCGGAGGTGCTCCATGCCCACGATTGGCCGGCTGCCATGGTTCCGGTATTCCTGAAATTTGGGGAGCGCCGGGAGGGTTTTGCCAAAACCGTATCGGTTCTGACCATCCACAACCTGGGCTACCAGGGTATCTACAGCAAGGACAACTACTGGTATACCCGGCTTGGGTGGAACGAATTCTACACCGCCGGCTTTGAGGACTGGAGCATGATGAACCTCCTCAAGGCGGGGATCTATTCGGCGGATAAACTCAATACGGTTTCCCCCAACTATGCGGAAGAAACCAAGACCAGCGCCCAGGGTTTCCGCCTGGACGGGGCGCTCCGTTACCGCGCCGCTGACTATACGGGCATACTCAACGGCATCGACTCCCAGCTCTGGAACCCTAAAACTGACACCCTCCTCCCGGCAAAGTACAACCCCAAGGATATGAGCGGGAAAGCCAAAAACAAAGAGGCCCTTCAGAAAGAATATGGCCTCCACCCTGATCCAAAACTGCCCATCATCGGCATGATTACCCGCCTGACCGGTCAGAAAGGGGTGGGCGCCCTCTTCGGCCCCGCCTACGGTTCCGCCTTTTCCATCTGCCGGGACATGAACCTCCAGTTCGTGCTCCTGGGCTCAGGCGAAGCCTGGTGTGAAAACGAACTCCAAAGCCTTTCCGGCCGGCTCTCCAACTTCAAGGCCCGCATCGGCTACAGCGAAGATATCAGCCACCTCATCGAAGCCGGGGCGGACTTCTTCCTCATGCCCAGCCAGTACGAACCCTGCGGACTTAACCAGATGTACTCCCTGGCCTACGGCACCGTCCCCATCGTGCGAAGCACCGGTGGCCTGGCGGACACGGTAAGCAACTTCCACGAGGAAACCGGAGAAGGCACGGGCTTCATGTTCAACGATCTGACCCCCTCGGCGATCTACAACACCGTGGGCTGGGCGGTCTGGGCCTACTACAACCGCCGTCCCCAAATCGAAGCCATGCGCCTGCGGGGGATGCAGCAGGATTTCTCCTGGGAAAAGTCGGCTAAGAAGTATCTTGATATGTATGAAAGCGCTTTGACGCCCTCTACCAAATAATGGCAGATACAACCGAAGGCTTGACTATTCCGCCAGCCCTTTTACAATAAAGGGAATGATTGATTATGGAAAACTGAAAAAATCCCTGACCCACCTGATTCTGCAATACCGGAATTATACCAGCCTTGCGGAAAGGGCAGGGCTTTTGGAAATAGATCGGGAAGCCGTTGCGGAGTCGGTAATTCAGCGTTTCGAAGTATGCTACGATTGTTTGTGGAAACTGTTGAAACGGTACCTGGGGGAACAACTGGGCATTGCGGAACTTCCCAATAGCCCCAAACCCCTGCTGAGGATTGCCTTTGAAAACCGGCTTTTTCCATCGATAGAACAATGGCTGCGCTATGCCGATGCCAGGACCGGTACTGCCCATGATTATTCCGGGGACAAAGCCGGTGAAACCCTGAAACTGGCTGGTCCTTTTATCAATGACGCTATCGCCCTCTACCAGATAATGGCCGGTGAACCATGGACCTGAAGGATGTGGCCATGCAGCAAAAGGATCGGGACCTTTTGTCGGCCCTGGTCGGTGAATTTCTGCCCCATACGGCCGTGTGGGTTTTTGGTTCCCGGATTAAGGGTACATCCCTCCCCTACTCGGATCTTGATTTAGTTGTTTTTACTAATCCTGAACAGCAGCAGCAAGTTTCCTTGCTAAAAGAAGCCCTGGAGGAATCAAATTTACCCTTCAGGGTGGATGTACTTGAATGGAACGCCATACCTGAGAGTTTCAAAGAAACCATTAAAACTAAGTACGCGGTTATCGCTTAACCGGGCGGTCAGGCCGCCGTTTTACCACTCCCCGCATTCCCAGACATAGGAGCAGGTCAGCCAGGCGTTACGGGCGGACATGACGACCGGGTTGAAGGGCTTGGCGTCCGGGGAGGCTGCGAGCCAGCGGAGGGTATCGGCGATGAGGGTTTGGGCTGGGCCGCTTTTCAGCCAGGTGGCGGCTTTTTCCAGTTTGCCGGGCTTTCCCAGGGGGATGGCCCAGAGTATTTCGGCTTGGAGGCCGAAACGGTTGTCACCGGGGCCGGGGAAGACCGAGGCTTCCAGGATACTGGAACGGTTGGCGGGCAGATCCCGCACCCTGCTCAGGGGCGCATAGACCCAACTGGTTTCTTTGCCCAGGAGAACCTGCCAGATATCCGGCCAGTTAAAGGTTGCGGCACCCCGGGGAAAGGGGGCTCTGCGAAAAAGCGCTTCCCCGGTGCTTTGCCAGATATCCCCATCCCGGGGGAATTCCCCCTCGGGGCGTTCCAGGAAGCGGGCGGTCCAGGCCTGTACCGCAGCGGGGTCGGAGCCGGGGATGAGGAGCGTACCCTCCCCTGCTGACTCTACGCGCTGCCGGGTAAGGCCGGGAAAGTTATTGTTACGGAACACCATCCAGGGGTCAAGGGCCAGGACCAGGGCGCCCTGGTATTCCAGGTCAAAGGAAAGCCGGGGATAGACCATCACCGGTTCGGCAAGCTCCGCCCGTTTCCGGGTGATGAGAAAGCCCTTGGCCTTTGCCGGGGGAGCTTCGCCGGGTTTTAAGCTTTGTATGCCCTTAAAGCCCCGGGGGGGAGTCCCGGCGGCCAGAACCTGGCGCCAGGGGCTTTCCAGTTCTTCCTCCACATACCAGGTCATGGTTGGGCGGGTCAGGGCAAAGAATAGTATCCCTGCCAGGGCCAGGAAGGCAAGAGCCGCGCCAAGCCGGAAGCGCCGGGAAAGGCCCCTGCTCAAGAGGCTTTTCCCGGACCCGGGTTTCTTCTGCGGGAAGTTCCGCATGTTTTTTCTACTAATACTTCAATCCTCCGAAAAAGGTGACTGTCACCTTTTTCGCGCCTTTCCTGTCCTTTCCCATAAGTTCCTACTTTAGATTATTTTACTACAGGATAAGGAATTAGTCAACTATTTCCTTTCCTCCGGATTCCTCATTTCTCCCTGCTTTCCTGGGTTTTCCCAGGATATTGCTAACACAACTGCAAACAAAATCAATAAAACAGTAATACTAACAGCGTGTAAAAAAGCTAAAAAAGCCTCCGGCGGTAATCCGGGGGCTTTTCGTTTCTACTGTGCTGATGGGGGGGGGCTTAGTCTATAAGTAGATTAAATCCTTGGGCGGTGTAGGCGCGGCTGTTTTGAAGGAACACAGGCTGCATTTTTCCTTGTCCTGGCAATGGGAGCAGACTGTTTCCGCTGCGTAGAGGGACGGCAATAGCTCTACCAGGCGAGATACTGCAGCGGGCATACTGCAGCCTAAAGCCCAGGCTAGGCGCCTGACCGTGACAGTGGCTGCGGCTGAAAACTGCGGCGTATAGGGTTTATAAGCGGTGAAGGTTTTTCCCTGTGCCTTGGTGGCGGCGGGAACCGAGCGCCGGGCGTTAACCCCGGCTTGTGTTAAATTCTGGTTATCGTCCAACATAGACAACCCCTTAAAATGATGTAAGCCCGGCAGCTAGGGCCGGGCAGGCAGGGCCGGAAGGCGCCCTGCTGTGGCAATGGTTCAAACGGCTTCTAAAGCTTCTTCTACTTCCTCTTCTTCCAGACCGGTGATAGACATGATCTGATCTATATCCAGGCCGCAACGGTGAAACTGCCGGGCAATTTCCTGGAATTTAAGCTCAAACTCGTCGTATACACTGATTACGCCATCTTCATAGCCTTCTATGCGTCCCTGTTCGAATCCATCAAAAAAGGGATCATCTTCTAACTGCAGCATAATAGCCTCCTAAAAAAAGGTAATAACTCCGGCAGCCAAGGCCGGGGGAATGGAAACCTAGAACATAGAGAGCTGCCCCCCTGGGCCTATGGCGTGGGTGGCAACTACCTGGGAAGCCCACTGCTGGGCTGTGGTTCTGCGGTGGAAATACCGTTTTAACGTGTAGTAGTTTCCATAACTGGACAGGGAGGGGGGCGGCAAGGCCTGAGCCCTGACCGGAGAGACAAAGGGGCAGCAATGGACCCGGCTATGATGGCATGGAAACACCAAAACAGAGGCGCAATAATACTGTTTAGGCGTATGGATGGCGGGGGCGCTGTCCCCGGCGTATAGTAGGTGACGGTAATCTGGCATAGACTACCCCTTTAGCATAATAGAGGCCTGGCAACAACGACCAGGCCGGCAGGGCTGGTTAAGCCCTGCTGTGTAGTGTCATATAGAATATGGTATCATGAAACAGTAAAAGTGTCAACATAAATTTTTTAATGATACTATTATTACTAACAGTAATACTGCGAACATAATGACTAGCCGGGCCTCAGAGATAAAGTAAAATATACGGAGGAATCCCCCGGCGTGACTTCTTAAAAGAATACAAAACAAGCGCACCTGCCAAGGGGCGGTGATTTTCTGATACCGAAACGTTTACTTGCCCTTTACTACTAATGGACAGAATATGTCAATACGCTGAACACTGACGGGAAAGATGGGCCTGGAAGCCTTGTGGTGCAGGGAGCCCCCCCCCTGCATGACGCCTGGCATTATCAGCGCTGGAACCTGTTTAATTATAAAGATTTCATTTCTCCGTCAATTATTGCCAATAAATCGACTTCTATTCCCTGCATATCACTTTTATATTTTCCAGGATGTGTTTTTTCCAATGCCATTGATATAATTGTTAGAATTTCCAGCTTCATAGAATGGGATAGAAAATATTCTAAATTTGGGTCCTGTTTAATGGTTTTGCTTAAATTATCAAATTTATCATACGTCTTAAAAGTAGTATCGTCAAAATGAAATTCCTTGCTATCATTATCAAGACCACTAAAATCTATAGTTTCAGCCTTAGATCCTAATTGTTCATACAATAATTTTTGGTTTTCGTCTATGACTGGATTATAAGATATTTTGCATTGAACAGATGAGAAATATGAGAAACATATCTGTGGGCTAAATGTATATATAAGGCAACCATTCTGTTCATCAACAAAAGGACAAGTAAATACGGTAAATCCAAATGTGGCATATTCTTCAAGAGTATCGTTGCGATTAGTATCTACAGGCAGAGAATCAATATAGGCTCTTGCTTTTATTCTTTTATCAATACACTTTTTGTAAAATGGAAAAAGTTCATTATATGGTATGGCCTCAAAAACTTTTGAGAGAATATAGCTGCTTAATGTATCAACAGTTAAACTAAGAGAATGACAACAAAGATTGCAGCCCTTATGACAAAAAACTTTTCTATCGTGCATATTTGATAAAACATGATTACGATTACTTTCTATTACTTTCATACAGGCAATAAGGCTCTTGTCTGTCGTTTTTTGAGAAAAGCGAAGTTTGTTGTAATATTTTTCAAACATGATTAAACAAAATTTTACATTATATCTACAAAACCAGTCAAGGAGTTAGGCCGTCTAACGCTTTTTCCTGCTATTCAATTCCCTGTATCCGGCTGGGAGGCTGGGGGGATTTTGACTCTTTTTATGAGTATGGTATCCCCCCCAAAAGGTGACTGTCACCATTTCCTGCCCCCGATGATGACCGGTTATATAAAGTCCCCCGCCGTAAACACAAAGCTCGCCGCAGAGGGGGCGGGGCTGGTGGGGGGCACGGTGGTGGTCATGTTCCCGTAGATGTGGACCGTCTCGCTCATCCCCGCCGTCCCATTCGCGCTGTTCTTCAGCTCCGCCCGGAGCAGGTATTCCCCGGCAGCCAGTCCTGTCTTGGTCCCGGTCAGGGTACTGGAGGGGATGGCGGAAGGGGTCAGGTTGACCTCGTCCCCGCCCTCAAAGTTTTGCAGGGTCAGGCTGAGGACCGTGGTCCCCGCCGGGTATTTGATGGTATACTTCAGCGTCCCGTCACTGGTCTCAATCCTCCCGTCCACGGGTTTCAGCGTCACCGTGACGGTGACGGTGGTGTCATTGGTCACGGTGATGGTGGTGCTGCCGCTGACATTCCCGACCCCGGTCCCCACCAGGTTAGCGTCGTCCTCGTAGCCAACATATGCCTTCACGTCCAGGGTGTAGGACCCCGCCGCCAGGATGAAGTTCCCGGAGCTGTCCCGGTCCGCTTTCACCGGCGTGGGACTACCCTCTATAGCCATCCAAGTATAAGTATAGGTAAGCCCCGATGGAAGCGGCGGCGTTGGGTACGCAGTCCGCTGCGGACCCGAAACTTCAAACCCGGAAACCTCCACCCGCACCGTGCCCAGCCTACCGCCCTCCGGGCCGCCCACCGGCGCCGCACACCCCGCCAGCGCCAGCACGAAGCCCAACGCCCAGAGCTGGAGTTTCGGCACAGCCGAAACTCCCAGCAAGTTCCGAAGGAACTTGCCGACCAGGGCGAAGCCTATCCCGCAGAAAAGGTATCTGACACCAATCGCTTTTCGTTTACCATTCATCATACCTATACTCCTTATATACTCTCAGCCCTGGAGCTTGGCTCCGCCAAACTCCAAGCAAGTTCCGCAGGAACTTGCCCATAGCCTTTTTATTACTCCCAATAGAGCTTGGGATACAGCAGGGTGCCGCTGTTGCCCAGGTTCTTCCAGTATTTGCCGCTGCCGCTGCCGTCGCCAGTGCCCCATTCGGTGTTGGTGCCGATGGTGGGCCATCCGGTACCGAACTTCGTGGTGCCGCCGGTCTCAGTGCCGGAGGTGTCGTAGGGGCCGCCGCTGCCGCCAACGCCGTCGCCGGTATAGGTCGCCCAGTAGCAGGCGATGATGAAGGCTCTGCCGTAGTTGTACCCCGCCACGCCGCCGACATACGTGTTGCCGGAAACGCTGCCGGTGCTGTAGCAGGCGGTGATGGTGCCGACGTCGTTGTACCCCACCACGCCGCCGACATAGTCGGTGGTGCCCTTAACGACGCCGGTGCTGTAGCAGGCGGTGATGGTGCCGCTGGCGTTGTACCCCGCCACGCCGCCGACATTCTTGTTGCCGGAAACGCTGCCGGTGCTGTAGCAGGCGGTGAGGGGCTCTCTGTTCCGCCCCACCACGCCGCCGGCATTTTCGCCAGTGCCGGTAACGGAGCCGGTGCTGTAGCAGGCGGTGACGCTGCCGGCTACTTTGGTCCCCATCACGGATCTGTATGTGTTTACCCCCGCCACGCCGCCGACATTATCTCTGCCAGTAACGGGGCCGATGTTGGAGCAAGCGGTGACGCTGCCGCCTTCGATGTACCCCACCACGCCGCCGACATTTTCGCCAGTGCCGGAAACGGGGCCGGTGTTGGAGCAGGCGGTGACGCTGCTGGAGGAGTAGTTGTGCCCCACCACGCCGCCGACATAGTTGCTGCCGGAAACAGAGCCGGTGTTAGTACATGCGGTGATGGTGCCTTGATTATACCCCGCCACGCCGCCAACATTCTCTCTGCCAGTAACGGAACCACTCGCTATACGCACATTCTTCACCGTACCGCTGTAGACGAAGCCAAACAGTCCCTGGTAATCTGAATCGGATTTGTTTATATCCAGGTTGCTGATAGTCTTGCTGTCACCGTCGAAGGTCCCTTCAAATCTATTGCCGTTATCGCCCACCGGCGTCCATTCCTGGCCCATCAGGTCCAGGTCCACTTCCTGCTTGTAGTTGTTGCCAATGCCAACCCGGGTCCTAATCAACTGGAACTCCGCATAGCTGCCGATGGGGATGGGGATGCTGCTGTCCACGCCATCCCGGAACTGGAGATTGCCGCTTGAGTTCAGCTTCAGGGTAACGGTATCTGTCGCCTTGCGGCCGATGAGGATTATGCCGGCATCGGTGGTGATGCTTTTGAGGAGGTCGCCCTCCACAACAGCGGTGATGCCTCCTGTATAGTCGCCCAGAAAAGCCAGGTTCGCATTGGTGACCGATACCTTGACCCGGTTCTCGTACCAGTGATCGTTCTTCTTGGCCCGCACGCCCACGGTGTAGATCCCCAGGCTCCGGCCGGTGCTCTTGAAGGTATAGACGGCCCTGCCGGTGGAGGCGTCTGCCTCCACGGGGCTCCCGTTCACCGTCCACTGGATGTTGTCGCCATAGCCGCTCCCGGTCAGGGTGAGGGTGAGGTTCTTGCTCGGCTTCACTATCAGTGGGGTGGTCGTCGAATCGCTAGTGATGGCGAAGGTGTGGGGCTCCGGGATGTCCCATTTGGGATCAGGCTTCGCCATGCCGCCTGAGGTTGCCGGGAAGATGACGGTGAAGCGCAGGGTGTTCATGGCGGTGTTGCCGCCGCCAATGGTCCCTGCGCTCACGGCCCAGTCGACGGGGAAGGACCCCTCGTTCACCGTGGGGGTGATGTCGCCTGAGAACTTGTAGCCGCTTTCGGCCGTCAGGGTGATGACCGCCCGGTAGGTGGCCCTGGGCTTGAACGCGGCGTCGGAGAAGTCGGCCCAGATACCGGGGCCGGTTTGCACCTGCCAGGTAAAGCCCGCTGTGGCCGCGAAGCCGTAGTGCGCTCCGACGGGGAGACGGGCCTCCCCCGTGGCCTCCCCGGTGGCGGGGGCCACCAGGCCGGTGACTGCGGCGGCTTCCACCAGCAGCGCCGCAAAGTCGTCGTCGGTAAAGGTCCAGTCCGCCGGCGGGATGGTGGTTTTCATATTCGAATACACATGGACCACGTCATTTTTCCCCGCAGTCCGCCCCGTGGCGTCCGCCAGCCGCACCGTTAGGTCGTAGTACCCCGCAGGCACCGTCACGCCGGTTCCCGCATAGGTCACCGTGCCGTCGGTGTCGGTACCGACGCTCAAAGCAGGCGCAGTCTCGCCCCCCAGATTCCGCAGGGTCAGGGTGAGGTCCGTGGTCGTCGCCGGGTAGCTGATGGTATAGTCCAGCGTTCCGGTCCCGGTCTCAGCCCCGGTCCCGTCCACCGGTTTCAGCGCCACTGTGACGGTGAGGTCGTCGCCATCGCCCACCTCGATGGCGGTGGTGTCGTCGTCGATCTTCCCGACCCCGGTCCCCACCAGCTTAGCGTCGTCCTCATCGCCAACATACGCCTTCACGTCCAGGGTGTAGGACCCCACCGCCAGGATGAAGTTCCCGAAGCTGTCCTGGTCCACTTTCACCACCGTGGACCCGCTCCCCGTTATATCCGTCCAAGTATAGGTATAGGTAAGATCCCCCGTATCAGGCGGCGTCGGGTACACAGTCCGCTGCGGACCCTGCGGGTCCGCTTGGAGTTTCGGCGCCGCCGAAACTCCAGGCCCAGGCCCAAGGCCGGAGACTTCCACCCGCACCGTGCCCAGGCCGCCGCCCGCAGGGGCCCCTTGCGGGCCCCCCACCGGGGCAGACACCGGGACCGCACACCCGGCCAGGGCCAGCACGAAGCCCAGCGCCCAGAGCTGGAGTTTCGGCATAGCCGAAACTCCAAGACGAAAAAGGAGCCTGCCGACCAAGGTCGGGGCGCCTTTTTCGTCCCTGTTCCGAAGGAACTTGCCAGCGCCTTTTCCAGCTTTCTTTTTACTATTTATCATACCTATACTCCTCATGTACGTATCCCCGTACATCCTGCTTTGTTCATCAACCCCAAAAAGGCGGCAGGCGCTTTTTCCTGCCCCCCGGCCCTGGAGTTTGCGCTACTTGCAACGCAGTTCCCCGCGCATGACGCAAACTCCCAGCAAGTTCCGAAGGAACTTGCCCGTAGCCTTTTTATTACTTCTCCCACCAGAGCTTGGGATACACCGGCCTGCCGCTGTTCCAGCCACCCAGGCTCTTCCAGTAGTTGCCGCTGGTGCCGTCGTGGTTGCCGATGGCCCATTGGGCACTGGCGTCGTTGCTGGGCCATGCGTCGCCCTCGCCGAACTTCGTGCCGCCGCCGTCGCTGCTAGTACTTCCGGTAACATCGGTTCTTTCTATCCAGTAGCAGGCGGTGGTGCTGCCGCTGTTTTTATTCCCCACCACGGCGCCGACATTGCTGCCGCTTGCAACGACGGCGCCGATGTTGTAGCAGGCGGTGACGTTGGTGTTCCAGTTCCGCCCCACCACGCCGCCGACATTGGGGCTGGGGGTGGTGCAGATAACGTCGCCGGTGTTGTAGCAGGCGGTGACCGTGACACCTTGGTCCAAATACCCCACCACGCCGCCGACACTGATGCTGTAATAGGTGCCGGTGCCGGTAACGTTGCCGGTGTTGGAGCAGGCGGTGATGGTGCTGAATTCTAAGCCAGTTCCCACCACGCCGCCGACACCGTTATTGCTGTTGGTGCCGGTAACGTCGCCGCTGTTGGAGCAGTCGATGATGGCGCCACGGTTTTCCCCCGCCACGCCGCCGACCCTGTTCCTGCCGGTAACGGAACCGCTCGCTATATGCACATTCTGCACCGTGCCGTTTTGGCCCACATACCCGAACAGCCCCTGGTCATCAGCAGAGGTGTTGCTTATAAACAGGTTGCTGATAGCCTTGCCGCCGCCGTCGAAGGTCCCCTTAAATTGGGCGGCGCTGCTGCTGGCGCCTATCGCCGTCCATTGCTGGCCGGACCATGCGCTGCCCTTGCTGGCTGGAGGAATGCCCATCAGGTCCAGGTCCGCTTCCTGCTTGTACTTGCCAGACAGACCGCCGGACGCAGTCCTAATCAACTGGAACTCCCCATAGCTGCCGATGGGGATACTGCCACTCACGGCAGTCCGGAACTGGAGTTTGCCGTCCGCGCCCAGATTCAGGGTAACCGGCTCATCCGCCTTGCGGCCAATGAGGATGGGGTCTTTCCCCGTGGGGGTGATGCTTTTGAGGAGGCCGTCCTCCACAACAGCGGTGATGCCTCCCAGGTAGTCGCCCTCAAGAACCAGCTTTGCCTCGATGACAAAGACCGTGATCGTGACCCAATTCTCGTACCAACGGCCGTCTGTTGTTTTGGCCTGCACACCTACGGTATAGGTCCCCAGGCTCCGGCCTGCGCCCTTGAAGATGTAGGCGGGGTCGTCTGCGGCCACGGGACTCCCGTTCACCGTCCACTGGATGTCGCTGTAGCCGCTCCCGGTCAGGGTGAGGGTGAGGGTCCCGGCGGCGCTTATCCAGTCGGTGTCGCGGCTTTTGTTGATGGCCAGGGTCTGGGGTTTCGGGATGTCCCATTCGGGCTCAACCTTCGCTATGTCGCCTGAGGTTGCCGGGAAGCTGACGGTGAAGGTGAGGGTGTTTTCGGCGGTGTCGCCGCTCAGGGTCACGTCGCCCACGGTCCCGCCGGAGGTGGTGTTCACCGTGGGGGTGGCGGAGAACTTGTAGCCGCTATCGGCCTTCAGGGTGATGGCCGCCCGGTAGGTGGCCAGGACGAAGTTGCCGGAGAAGTCGGTCCAGGTATAGGTGGGGCTGCTCCCGGAGCGCAGCTTCCAGGTGAGGCCCGTCACCGTGTAGTGGGCGCCGCCAGCGACGCTCAGGCTGCTGAGTATCGCCGGAGCCTTCCCCGTGACGGGGGCCACAAGGTTGGTGACTGCGGCGGTTTCCACCAGCAGCGCCGTAAAGTCGGCGTCGGTAAAGGTCCAGTCCGCTGCCGGGATGGTGGTTTTCATATTCTGATACACATGGACCACGTCATTTTTCCCCGCAGTGCGCCCCAGGCTGTCCACAAGCCGCACGGTCAGGTCGTAGTACCCCGCAGGCGCCGGCAGGTTGGGCGCCCCATGGGTCCGCTGGCCGGCGCCGTCATCGGTATAGGGGCTCAAATCAGGCGCAGTCCCGCCCCCCGCCTTTGCCAGGGTGAGTGCAACAAGGGTCGCCGTTGCCGGGTAGCTGATGGCATAGTCGATGGCGCCTTGCCCGCTGTCCGCTATGGGGCGGAGGAGGATGGGTATGTTCTGAACCCCGGCTTCAGCGCTAACCGTAAAGGGTGTGGCGATGCTCTCTCCCACCAGCTGTTCATGATCCGCGTCGAGGTAGGCCTTTGCGGTCACCGCCCAGTCCCCGGTTTCCAGGGTATACACGCCGTCCCCGTCTGCTGCGGGGGTCTTGCTTTCGCCGCCCTTGGTAAAGGTATACGCCGGGAAAAGCCCCGCCGGTGCCGGCGCTGAGGGAAAGACGGTCCGCCCGGGCCCGGCCTGCAGGGCCGGGGAAGAGCGGAGCGCCGGCGAGGCCTGGGCGCTGCTGCCAAAGCCCGGGGCAAAGCGCACCTGCGCCGTCCCCCCCGGGGCCTGCGGCGGCGGCGACGCCGGGTTGGCGCACGAGAGGGCCAAGGCGGCCAGAAGCGCCCCAAAGGCCGGGAAAACCGGCATAAAACCTTTCACTATCTTGCTCATACCTTCCCCCTATTCCTCAACCGTAATGCTAATCGTCGTGGTATAGGGCACGCCGCCCTGCACCACCCGGAGCGTCAGCCGGTATATCCCGGTGTCCCGGCCGGCGCTGTCAAAGGTATAGGACGCCCCGGTCTCCCCCTCCTGCACCACGCCGCCTATGCTCCACTGGTAGCTGTCGCCAGAGCCGCCGCCTGTCACTGTAACGGGGAGGGTCTTCGCCGTGCCGCCCGCCCCGGCCCGCGAAAGGGCCGCCGTATTGCCCGGCAGGTCGGTAACGATGGCATGGTTCGCCACCCACGCGGTGATTCCCGGTTTCCCGGCGGGGTATATAGTTACCGTGGTGTTTGCAATGCTCCCCGGCGCGGTGTAGTTGCCCGCCGCCGCCCCGGTCAGGGCGATATTGCTGATGGCAACGTCCTTGTCATTACCGGGGGCGGTATCCGCCATGGTCCCGGTCGCCGTGATGGTGACATCATCACTGCCCACCTTGTTTGTTGGCGTAATGGTGACAGTCACCGTTTTCGTGTCGTTATAAACCCGGTCCGTGGCCGTTGCCGTGGCGGTCAGGGGGCGCGGGACAACGGTTACCGTCAGGGCTGCGGTGGCCGCAGCCCCGCCGTCATAGCTCACGGTAATGGTCGCGGCATAGGTCCCCGCCGCAAGGCCCGCCGCAGGCTGCACGGTCCGCGTAGCAATACTGCCCCCGGCGCTCACCGCATCCCCGGAACCGCCCAGCACAAAGGCGTCCTTCCCGTCGCCGCTCAGGGCAACCGAGCTGATAGCCGCATCCGCAGTCCCGCTATTGGTAATAGTAATAGTCTTCGCCCCAGGCCGCTCCCCGCCATAGACCGCCCCGTCAAAACTGGGGGCCGCCACCCCAAGGATGGAGGCCGGGGGCGGTATCAGTAGCGGGTTCGGGTCCGAAACCACCGCGCCTGGAGCCAAGCCCCCGTCAGCGAGCTTGTCCAGGCCCACCAGGGTAAGGGTCCCATCATCGCCGATGGCAAACCCCAGTTCCGCATCCCCGCCGCCGCTTCCGCCGCCGGCCACGATGATAGTATCCCCGGTAATGGTATAGGGGTACTCCCGTGGAACCCCGTCAATGACAATAGTGATCCGCCCGTCCTCGCCAAGGGTAATGCCGACCTGGGCGCTCCCGCCGCCGGCCCTGGGCGCCGTAAGGGTGATTTCCCCAGCCGCTATCAAGGCCGCCTCGTTCTGTTCAGAGCGGTCCTTTGCGGGATTAGCCCCCGTATGCCGGGGGCTAACCGGGATATCCAGAATTGCCGAAAGGTTCCCCGCCGCGTCCGCCACCACGATATAAACCGTGTAACCAGCCCCCGCCGCAAGCCCTTCCAAAAGAATAGCGTTTATCCCCACCACCGCCGTGCCGCTCGCCCCGTCAGCTTGTATCGTCTGTGGGGAAGGTGCGCTATCAGCTTCGGGGAGTACTATGTAGTAGAAAGTCCCCCCCTCATCGGCGCTGAATTTGATGGTTGCAGTAGTTCCCGCCGCGCTGGCCTGGTCTATCGCCCGGCCACTGGGCAAACCGGGGGCCGTAGTATCCGTCACCGGATCTACCAGAGGCCCCTGGGCCCCCGGTTTCGGTTCAGTACTCCAGATATCTCGCAGTATAGGATTCCCGCACCCTGCCACGCCGAGCAGTACCAACGCCAGAAAAGGCGCCTGGCGCCATTTTGGGCGCCATTGTGCGATTTGTTTCGTTTTCATAACTCACTCCCCCTGCAAGATAATTATGGTTACCCGGCGGTTTTTCTCCCGTCCGGCATACGTCATATTCGAATCCAAAGGCTGTTCCGCCCCCAGAGCCTGTAGTTCAATCTGGTCCCGGCGTACATATTCCCCGGCGATAAGGAAATCCGCCGCCGCCTCTGCCCGTTCCCGTGAAAGCTGCGCCCTGGCCCCCGGAGTCCCCGCCAAGGCGGTATGCCCCTGGATAACGACCCGGCTGTCCGGGAACCCCTTAAGGGTCTCCCCAATCTCCCGCAGCCGCCCGGCAGCCCCCGGCCCCAAGCTGCTCAGATCCGCCACAAAGGGTACGGTGATACGCAGCGCAAACCCCCGTCTCCCATCCGCCAGCGCCACCGATTCCGCAATATCCTCAGACGGAACACCCGCCACATGCCGGGCCGCTTCCCGCCGCGCCGCTTCTTGCCGTTGTGCTTCCGCTTGTCGCTGTGCTTCCGCTTGTCGCTGTGCTTCCGCTTGTCGCTGTGCTTCCGCTTGTCGCTGTGTTTCCACTTGTCGCTCTGCTTCCGCTTGCTGTCGTTCAGCCTCTTGTCGCGCCGCTTCCTGCCGGGCCGCTATCTGCCGTGCAGCTTCTTGTCGAGCCGCTTCCTGCCGTGTCGTTTCTTGCCGTTGCGCTTCTTGCCGCGCCGCTTCCTGTCGAGCCGTTTCCTGCCGTTGAGCTTCTTGCCGCGCTGCTTCTTGGCGTTGCGCTTCCGTTTGCTGTACTATCTCAGCCTGTCGTTTTGTCTCAGCTTCCTGCCGGGCTGTTTCTTGTCGTTGCGCTTCCGTTTGTCGTTTTGTCTCAGCTTCCTGCCGAGCGGCTTCCTGGCGGGCCGCTTCTTGTCGCGCTGTTTCTTGGCGTGCTGCTTCTTGGCGTTGCGCTTCAGCTTGTCGCTTTGCCTCAGCCTCTTGTTGCGCCGCTTCTTGCGCCGCTTCTTGGCGTTGCACTATCTCAGCTTGTCGTTTTGCCTTAGCCTCTTGTCGAGCCGCTTTTAATTCCTCATTCTTTTTAGGCCGCCATCCCGCCGCAACACCCGCCCCGGCGATAAAAGGGTAACCCCCTCGTATCCGTGGCTCCACATACCAGCCCCCCTTGCCCAGATTTAAGCGCAGCCCCAGTTCCAGGCCGCCCATGAGCATAGTTTTCATATCGTCGCTGCCCCACATAAACGCCGCCCCACCCATACCCTGGGCAAAGAGCCCGGATAGAGGGCCGGCAGTCTTGGCAAGGGGATACCACCGGAGGAAGGCCCCCGGCTCAAAAGTGGAGTAATCGGTAAAGTCATAAAAAAAGCCCAAGGAGACCCCGGCAGCCAGGGCCGGCGAAAAGCGGTATTCTCCCGCCAGACCGGGACCAAACGCCATACCCTCCACGGAGTACCAGTTAGCCTCAAGTCCCAAAGAAAGGCTTAAAGGGGAGCGGTCCCCGGATGGTTCCTGGGAAAAAGCTGGGAAGGAAAGGGCAAGAAGGATGAGGCAAAAAATTCCGCGATAGACCGGACTATTATATCCTAGTAAACCTATCGGGGGGGGGGGGGGGTACTAATTCGTTGCTATATAAATAATTATGTCCATTTATCGGCACAAAATACCTCATTTTACTAGAATCCATAAAGAGTATACACCCATTTCTTATAAAATCCCATAAAAAATATACCTTTTTTTGTAATAAAAGGCAAAAACGGCAAAAAGGTGACTGTCACCACTTTTGCCTAGTGTCGCCGGTGCCCAAAAAAAAGGTGACAAAAAGGAAAAAGGTGACTGTCACCATAAAGCAAAAAACAGGGCTGCCCCATATAGCTATCAAACGGTGTCATCAAAAAGCAAAAAGGTGACTGTCACCGATTTGGAGGTTGTATGCGGAAGAAACGGGTGTTTGAGGAAGGGGCGGTTTATCATGTTACGTCCAGGACGAACAATAAGCGGCTGCTGTTTGGGGATAGGTTAGGGAAGAAGATTATGCTCCTGACCCTGCGGAATGCGAAAGAACGGTACGGGTTTGGGCTGTTTAACTTTTGCATTATGCCGAACCATGTTCATTTGCTTATTCGGCCTGGGGATGGCGATCTTTCCCGGATCATGCAATGGATTAAGACCGGTTCGGCTAAGTGGTATAACCATATCCGGGGTACTTCCAACCATGTCTGGGGCGAGCGGTTTTTTGCGCGGGCGGTTCGGTCCCCGGAGGATTATATCACGGTTATGGGCTATATCGACCGGAACCCGGTAAAAGCGGGACTTGCCCCCGCTGTGGGGGATTGGCAGGAGTCGGGGGCCTACCATATCCAGCGCCGACTTACAGGGCTTGTGGACTATGATGAGTTTACGGAACAGCTCTATACCCCTCAGCGGCTGCTACTCGGTGAAAGGTGACTGTCACCTTTTAGAGATCGGTGACTGTCACCACTTTTGCCGGATAGGGCGGCGGCCCTATGTTTCGGCCTGAAATTTCGGGCGTATTCTTTCTGCACTATGGGTATTACACCAAAACAAGAACGGCTCTTTTCTCTGGTCCCTCTGGGGGACTTTAAGGCTTTGCTCGGCATTGATGACCGGGAGGATGCCTTGGCCCGGTACTGTCTGGTAACGGCTTCCTACACCATCGAGGAATACTGCCGGAGGCGGCTGCTGTGCAGGAAACGGACAGAATTTCTGCACTATTCGGGCGACCCGGTTATCCCTCTGGGGGATTATCCGGTCAGGAAGATTTTGGCGGTATACAAAATAGGCCGCCAAGGGGAAGAGCCGATCCTGCCGGGCCTATACCGTACTGTCCCGGAATGCGGGCCGGAGGATATCCCGTTTTGCCTTTCAGTGGACCCGGCTGCCGGGCTGGAACGGCGGGTTGTAGCGATAAGGGCGCTGTATCTGGCGGGGTATAGGCAGGGTGAAGTCCCCGCTGACTTGGCTTCGGCGTGCCTGGAGCTGGCGGCGTGGAATATGAGCCGCTTCCGGGGAAAGCGCATTGGGATGGCTGGGGCGGCGGTGCGGGGGAAGGCGGGGGTCGGGGAATACCTGGAGGCTTCAATGCCGGAGAACGTGAAGGCGCTGCTGGAACCGTACAGGCGGCGGATGCTGTAAAAAGGTGACTGTCACCTTTTAGGGAGGGGGGATGGATTACACAGAAGATACTATCTTGCGGGGCGTTAAGAGGGTTCTGGCGGGGGCGGTTAATGAGTTGCTGGATGAGGAGCAAGACAATATCCCCCGGATTGAATTTCCCGGCCCTGTGGATGGGTATCTGGCTTTGAGCCGATTGAGCGGGAGTGTATGCCCGGATATTAGTCTGCTGGGCGGGGAGCGGACGGAAAAGGACCGGATTATTGGGCTTGAGGTGTTTGATCTGGCCATTACTTTTTTTGTTCCCGAACTTGATGGCGAGCAGAATTGTTATGCCTATGCTGCTGCGGTGACTGGGGCACTGGAAGATGATCCTACCCTGGGGGGCGTGGCTGACCGGGCGGTGGTGGTTAAGAAAAAGTATACGCCACCCAGAACGGGGATTTTTGTGGATGGGTGGGAAGCGGTTCTGACGGTGCGGGTTTTTGTTGAGAAGTGAGGGAGTATGGTCAACGGAAGGGACTGCGTTATCGCTATCGGAACGGTGCCTGTCCCCTATGCGGAGGAAACGATCCGGGAGGCGGTGGCGGCGCTGATTGAACAGGCTTCTATCGAAGGGGACGGGGTGTGCCGGGGGATACAGAAAAACTGCGGGGTTACGGGGTGTATTGTTACGCCGCTGACTATTGGGACTGCTCCCCTGCTTTTGGGCCTAGCCCTGGGGGAAGCGGGCATTCCGGTGTTTGTGAGCGAGACCCGGAATCTGTATCGGCGGGAACTGCGGCTGGTTCCTTACGAAGACGGCGAGCGTTTTGAACTGTGCCAGGAACGGGGGGAGCGTGGCAAACGCTTTGAGGCTTGCGGGGTATCGGGGTTTGAACTGCGTATCCATCAGGGTGAGGCAGTAAAACTGCGCCTTGATATTGCCGGGGAGCATGGGGGAGCGCCCTACCCGTCTGAGGGGGGCAGGGAATTTGCCACCGGGGAACGGTTCAAGGAAAACGGCGTGAGCTATACGGTGAATGGGCGTGAGCTGCGGGAGATCTACGGGCTGACTATTGCGGCCAAAAAGATAGGGGGGACGAAAACGGAGGTTTGGATTCACCGGGTATTGGAAGAATCGGCTGATATCCCTCAGGCGATAGAAAAGCTGGAAGTTACGGCGCGGCTGTACCGGGATAGGTATGAACAGGGGAACCAAGGTTCTGGGAACCTTGGGCTGTTCCGGCTTAGGCTTTCCCGGCTGGTGATGATGTCTGATGAAACGGCGGTAGACGCCGCTGATGCGGTTATCGGCCCCTTGCGGTATTACTGTGCCGGGGATTTCACGGCTGAAGTTTTTTCAGAAGGGAATTAGAAAATGAGGTTTTATGCCATTGACGATTCTCTGAAAGAGGCGATTGACAAGGGGACAGCGGCAGTAAAGGTGCGGGTTGAAATAGAACGGGGCGGACATTTTGAGGCGGTTTTTGAGCGGGACATTATTGAAGCGTCATTCTATGGGCTGAAAGAAGTTGCGGGTGGGACTTCCGCCCGTGGGGAGGTTTTGCTGGATAATCCTAAGGGGATGTATTCAGCGGAGAACGGGGCGGGGCGGGAAGTGCGGGTTAGTTTTTCTATTGGAGAGGGGCTGCCCTGGTTTCAGCGGTTTACGTTTTTTGTGGATGGCAAGGGGTTTCAGGACATCCGGGGGCCGGGGCGGGTGCGGCGGGTACTGCTGGGGCTGCGTGACCGTTCGGCGTTTTTGCGGCGGACTGATGAGAGCCGGGACTGGACACAGCCTGCGGTTTTTACCTACTCGGTTATCTGCGATAAGACGCAGCCGGAGAAATCCCTGGTTCACCGGATTGCGAAGCGGGCCGGACTGGCGGTGCAGGATATTGACTGCGCCACTATCCCTGTCACGCTGCCCTACGTGAAGCTGACGAAGAATACCTGGGCTGAGCTTTCGGCCCTGGCAACGGCGTACCGCTGCCACCTGGAATGCCCGGTAGAAAAGCCCCTGGTCTTTGCCCATTCGCCTTACCAGGATGAGCCTCTATCTGCCGACGATGAAAATCCTTCCTACACCTTCACCGGGGTCGATATTTTTTACTTGCGGGTTACCGAGCGTGCGGACCAGTACCGGAATACGGTGCGGCTTAAAATCAATATTCCGGTAGCTTTGGAAAAACAGGAAATCTGGCGCTATGAGGATCCGCCTGTTCTGTATGATTCGAGCCTTGCCCCGGTGTACCCCTTCCGGGGTTCCGCTTTGCGGGATATTGAGCAGTACGATTATGAAGCGCTCTACACAGTCAAGGATAGTAAGGGGGCGGAACGGCGGGTTATTTTTGCCGACCAGATAGACACCATAGAAGAAGCGCAAGAGCGCTTGAGCTATGAGGGCGGGCCGTTTGTATACTCCGCTTATGACACTACTACCCACCATGACAAGGCGATTATTACCCTGGGCTCTGACAATGATGGGGATTTGTTTAAGGCGTCCATTTTTGGGCGGCCTATTGTCCTTGATGTTAATAGGTCTGCGTTTTTGCGGGATAGCAATGCGGTGACCCTGCATGGGACTTGTGCGCTGAACGTTACGGGCTCCTATTTTTCGGAGGATGTGTTCAATGGGCGCCCTCAATACGAGGACTGGACAGCGCAGGAATTGGCAGAGAGGTTACAGGAGCGGCGGGAAATTACGGTGAAAACCCACCGGGCTTTGTTCCATGGGCGGGTCGGGGCACGGGTGAAGATCGAGACCAGGGACGGAACTGCCAAGGGCACGGTTAATGCCTTTTCTCTGCGGTATAAACGTGACGCCGCTTTTGTAGCGGCGTTTAAGGTGACTGTCACCACATAGGAGGTTTGTATGGGAGAGGAATTACAACGGCTTTTAGTTGATACCATTGCAGAAATGCGGGAACTGAAAGGGGAACTGCGGGAATTCAAAAAACACGTCATGGGGCGGGTTGAAAAGCTGGAAAAAAAGGAGGGGGAACGGCGGGGGGACTTGAAGGCTACGGTGAGCGTGCTTATTGCGGCGGCGGCGCTAGCGGTAAGTATTATTGTTAATTTTTTTCGGCATGGAGGTAAATGATGGGTATTAAATGGGACAAGGTTTTTGAGAACGAACAGCGTCAGTTTGAAAAGATGACGGAAGCGGAAAAGTTTATCTACTTTCTGCTTTTGCAGTTTAATTCGCCTTATGGGTGGGGGAAGGAAAACCCTGAATTGTCGGACTGTTCGGGGGCGGTGTGCCTGGCTTTGTTTGCGGCAACCGGGCACTTCATCAGGACTACTGCGGATGATTTGTATAAGCGGGTGTTTACGGCACAGCGCCCTTCACCTGACGGTATCAAGGCGGCGTTTTTTGTTGACGGGAAAACTGGGGCGGCTTCCCATGTTGCGGGGCTGGTTGGGGACGGCGTGGTGCTTAATTCACAGGAAGGGGGCGCACGGGTCCGCAGTTTGGACTTCCTTTCTGCGTGGTTCTGGAACCGGGGATCGTCTACCGCAATCCGGGGGCTGGACCGGGCAGCACTGGTCCGTTTGTCCCATGAAGGATCGCGCTACGATGTAGACCCGGAACTCAGGCGCTATATGGAAATAGCTTTATGAGCGATTCTGACGGGATACAGATTAGCGACAAGGCAAGCTGGGAACATTCGGAAAAAGAACTGTTGGTGATTCTGGGAAAGCGGCTTATTGCCCTGCCTTCCAAGATGCTGGGGTTCAAGCCGTTCTGCCTGTATCTGGCAACCTGGCTTTTAGTAAAAGGACTGATTCGGGACTGGATTTGGTTTGCGGTTATGGTAATGGTGCTGTTTGGGATTGTGGGACTTAAGGTTATTGCACGATCTGGAATTAGGAATGAGGAGGGAGGAAGTAGGAATGGGGGATTTTTGGCGGGGGGTGGCTGTCGGGGCGGGGGTGGTTCTGCTGGCGGCGGGGATGGTGTTTGCGGTGATTCGGCTCCGGGAACGGGACCGGGCGATTATCGAACAATGGGAGGCTGAACATGAGGCACAGGAGTTGCGGGAGGATTACGGCAATCGTGATCCTTATGAATTTCTTGAACTTCCCGGTGTCCGGGGAAGCGCCGACAGTAATGTTGAGCGATTCCGGGAGCGGCGGGATGAGATTCTACAGCGATACCGAGATGACGGCACTGGTAGCTGAACTGTCCGAAGTAGCGGAGGAAGCGATTGAAGGGGCGGCGGCAGAAGCGGCGAAGGCTGCATCCCTGGCGGCTCTGGACCGGGAGGGGGCGGCACGGCGGGAAGCTGCGGCGGCATTGGCTGAGGCTCGGAAATGGGAGGGGCAGTACCGGGATGAAAAAGACGGGGGTATGAAAAAGATGGTTATTACGGGGGTGATTTGCTTTCTTTCCGGGCTTGCTTTAGGCGCCGGAAGTATTTTGATATTTGGGGGAAGTCTATGAAAGACAGGATTAGGGTTAAAGGGATGGTTACGGTTCAGGTTCTGGACAGGGATGGGAATATCAAGCGGAGGGCGCCGTCCTGGTTTGGAAGGCTCTTTCGTGTGCCGGGACGGCCTATGCTGTACCATCACCACAATATTGTTACGAGAGAGGGGGATGCGCTGATTGCCGATGCCCTGCTGGTAACACCCACAAAAACGAAGGTGAGCAGTTCCGCCGGGTTTATTCAGGTTGGGACGGGCTGGACCGGGAATAGCGTTAAAACTAATGTCCGGTGCAATACTCCTACCGGGGCAATGAAAGCCCTGGACAGCGGGTATCCGGCGTTGAAGGCGGCCTGGGGGAATACCGGGGATACTACTTTGGTGTACCGGGCCAGTTTTGCTGCGGGTTCTCTGAACGTGAACGGGATAAATGAGGCGTGTTTGCTGAATGGCAACGCTGGGGGTTCTAATTGTCTGGCGTATGCACAGATTACGCCTGTGGTGAATGTTACGGTCAGCGATACTCTGCAAGTACAATGGGAAATTACTATTTTAGGGCAGTGACAGAAAAAACGGCCTCCATGCCGTTTTTTCTGTTCGGAGTTTTTGCTATGCAAAAATTCCACCTAAAGCAAACTAACACCGCCTTCCATGGCGGTAGGAAATAGGCTATGGCGCAATTTTTACAATCGCAAAAAGATTTTCCGCTGATGGTCCATCTGGGGCGGAAGGCCCCTTCCTGGGAGTTGAACCGCTGGGGCAGGGATGCCCTGCGGTTTAGCCCGGCTGTTGGCGGCTCCTACTCCCTGCGGGGGGATAAGAGAACGCTGCACTATTCCGGGGATAGGGAAAGCCACCGCTTTACTATTCTGGATGGTTCGCATTTTGAATATGATATTATTCTTAACCGGGAACCGGAGGGTAACCGGGTCTATCTGGCTATTGAGGGCTGGGAGCAGTTTGATTTTTTCAGGCAGCCTGATACCTACGGGCCGGAGATTCTGCGGGGGAGCTATGCGGTTTATAAAAAGGAGATGGTTATTAACTCCCCGGCCTACCATGTGGGGACCGGGAAGATTTGCCATATCCACCGGCCCAAGATTATTGACGCGCGGGGGCGGGATGTCTGGGGGGATGTGTGGATAGATAAGGGGCTTATGGCTATCACTATCCCTGAGGGGTGGCTGGGGGAAGCGGCGTACCCGGTGGTGGTGGACCCGATGGTGGGGTCAAATACGGTTGGGGCGTATTCCCAATTTGAATATCTGCCTGAATGGCTTTATTGGGATTATTTACAGGACTTGGCAAATGACCCGGCTACGGACATGTATGATTACTATTATGATGAAAAAACCTTTTATGATGACGACATCATTCTAAACCGGTATACAACCCCGGCTGCTATAAGTGGGACCTATAATACCTATGTCTATGTGAATAAAACTGATAACTGGATGAGAAATGGGCAATATGGCATTGAATGTTGTGCTTCCCCTCTTTTGTATAGTGAATATACTAACAAGCCCAAAAATCTGCTTTGCACGAATTTTACGATTGCCGATATACGGGTTGATTCCGGAAAACCGGCTAAATGGAATAAGGCTACTTTTACGGTCAATTCAATACCATCCGGAACTGATGTATGGTTTGGCTTTTCCTGCCGCTCTATCGGGCTTCAATTTGATTATGGGGTTCCGTTATTTAGGGTATTTAATAACAGTATACCAAAAGACTGGAATTATGGCAATAAAACCCTCACCCAATATTTAAGCGAATATCATCTGCTTGATCTGAGTGGAACTATAGATGTATTTGCTGATGATGATGGGAAGAATATGCTCCCCGGCAGCCGGTATGATATGAAATTCAGTATGTATCTGGAATTGCCTCCCCAGGCATATACCCGGACGCTGACCCAGGGGGTAAAGCTGGGCGATTCCCGAAAACTGGCGGCGGCGTATAAAAAGACGCTGGCTATGAATGGGAGGAATACTGCTGCCCTGGGGCATGGGTCATCGTATGTACGAAAACAAAATGAAACCGTGCGTGGGATGGACCTGATAAGCCGTATTGCAGGGATATGCCGGAACCTGGCCCAGCAGATAAATGTCGGGGAACTGATTGGGGCAAGCCGGGGTTTATTACGGAAGGCTACTGATACCATTAAAACGGTAACAGAGGAAAACCGTTTTGTCGGCAATGAACGCAGCATTACTGAAACCGGGAATGCTGCTGATGGGGATATAAATACAAAACGGGGGCTTTTCAGGAATATGCCGATGACTGTTAAGGGGAACGATGACCTGGGCCGGGCGGCTTTGCTATTGAGGGTTTTGTCCGGGAAGGCGGCGGTTTCTGATGCAGCGGGGCACTGGGGGGACTATGTCCGGGGGCTGTATGTGGCGGCGGGGAGCTGTGCGGGGACGGCTCGTCAGGGGGAATATCACCGGGAAGCTTTTGACACTGCGGAGGTTTCGGGTATGCCCCTGCGGAGCCTGGGGGTTTTTATCAGGCTGGTAACGGTAGGGTTTGTGCGGGATTTTCTTTTGCGGCGGTTTCTGAAAAGCAATGAGGAGCTTGTTTTGAAGTCGGCGGTTTGCCGGGAATTAGTATTGGAGAGCAAAATTCATTAAGAGGGATTATATGCAACGGATATACAAAGGACAGTCGGCCCTGCGGATTACGGTCAAGACTTTTACGGATTTGGAGGGGATTGATTCGGCGGTGATTAAGTACCGGAAACCTGACGGGACTACGGGGAGTTTTACGGCGGGGATTGGGGATGTTGCGCGGGGGGTTATTTACCATGAGTGCCTTGCGGGGGAAATAGACAAGGCGGGGTGGTGGTCTCTGTGGGCGTTCATCACCTTTGCCGATGGGCGGACTGCTGCCGGGGAAACGGCGCGGGTCTTTGTGTGGAACGAAGGGAAATAGCTTTGCGCACAAAAGACCCGGAAGCACAGTATCAGTATCTGGTCCGGAAACAGCGGATGGCGCTGGAGGAATATGCTGCCCATGAAATTGAGTGGGCTGATGACCTGCTTACGTGGTACCGGGCGCGAAAACTGGATATGCCCGATGACGAATACCGGGTAGTGGTGTTTTTTAAGAACCATGAGTATTTGCGGAAGCCCGGTTCTTTAACTTTACTGCACTCGATGTATGGGCGGATGATGGATGAGCTGCCTGAATCTACGCCGGAGATTGCTTTTGATTTGCTGGCGTACCGTTTCAGGATGTACGCAGAAATACTGCGGCAGGGAGGGTATGACCTATGGCTGAGCCAATAGGGGATGAATCGGTTTATTTTAGGCTGCAGGGGCTTAAAGAGGGGACTATCCAGTTTACCGATACCAGTAATGCCCTGCGGCTGGTGCGGGAGCATGGGCAGGATATCCGGTATAATGCGGCATGGAAAAAATGGGTAGTATGGACTGGGGACCATTGGCAGATTGACGAGGGGTACTTGATCCACGAAAAGGGGATTGCGGTTATTCACAGTATCTATGACGAAATGCTTAAGACTGCGGACTACCGGGACCGTATGGATATTGAGAAATATGCCTTGCAGAGCGAATCCTTACGGCGGCGCAAAGCGTTTATTGAATCGGCATCCCTGATGAAGGAAATGAACATCACCAGTAATGATGTGGACAAGGACCCCTGGCTGTTTAACTGCGGGAACGGGACTATTGATATCCGCAAGGGTGAGTTCCGGGAACACCGGCGGGACGATATGATTACCAAGCTGGCAAGGGTGGACTATGACGGGGCTGCGGACTGCCCGGTATGGAAGCTGTTTATCCGGGAAATCATGGATTATAAACCGGACTTGATTGAATATGTCCAGCGGGTGGCGGGGTTGGCGCTGACCGGGGATACCTCGGAGCAGACCATGTTCATTCTGTTTGGATCGGGGGCCAACGGGAAATCGACGTTTCTCAATGTGCTGATGAAGGTTCTGGGGGATTATGCGATTGCGGCGCAGATTGATACGTTTATGAAAAAGAAAACGGACCAGATTTCCAACGACATTGCCCGGCTGCGGGGAGCGCGGTTTGTGACGACTTCCGAGGCTGAGCAGGGGCAGCGACTGGCAGAGCCGCTGATTAAGCTGCTTACGGGGAATGACCCAATGACGGCGCGGTTTCTGTACGGGGAGTATTTTGACTTTATCCCAACGTTCAAGATTTTTATGGCGAGTAACCACAAGCCTATGATCCGGGGGACGGACCACGGGATTTGGCGGCGGATTAAGCTGATTCCCTTTACTACGACTATTGCGCCTGAGAAGCAGGACAAGCATTTGGAGCAGCGGCTTTTGGAAGAAAAGGCGGGGATTCTGAACTGGCTGATTGAGGGGGCCAGGGGGTGGCTTTCCCTGGGGCTTGCGGCCCCAGCGATTATTACTTCCGCTACCGAGGAGTACCGGTCTGAGATGGATGTGCTGGGGGCGTTTATCAAGGAGCGGTGCATCCAGGGGCCGGGGGTTTCGGTGCGGGCCAGGGAGCTGTTCAAGGCGTATCAGGAATGGTGCGAGGATAACAACGAGTATGCCTGTGCAGAGCGGTTTCTTGCTATGCGCTTGAAGGAGCTGGGGCTTGAGAAGTGGCGGACGGCGGAGGCCCGGTTCTGGCGGGGCATTATGCTTAAGGCCGAATAGGAATGACTTTATTGTGCCCCACGCCTTGTAGATTTTTATGGGGGGACACGCTCAATGTTTCGCGTGCTTCTTCTGGGCGGGTATTATGTTTAAGGCCGAATAGGGTTCCCCCCGCGCCCCCCTTTTGTTTAATGGCGACAGCAGTGGGTGGGTGATTTCCCCTTAAAAACAAATTCCTCTGGTGGTATAGCGAATTCCGATGGTTCCGCCCCTACTATGGGGCGGTTCTCTTTTTTTGTAGGCGTGTCAGTAGTTGTTGCCGGGTTACATTTAAGTGAGCAAAATTTGGGGACGCACGCGCCCCCCGTGGCTGAAAAAAAAGAATGACGGATGACGGATGGGTGACACATGGCGGGGGTTTGATGTGTCACTGAAATTTGATGGATGGCGGTTCCGGGGAATAGTCCGGGATTCCTTCAGTTACTATAAATTCTTCTTGTGACACTTGTGTCATTACAAAAAGGAGACTGTATACTTTTGGGCTCTATAAAAAAGAATGGGAAACTGGGGTCAATGGTGTCATGCTGTCATTGGGATTTGCGGCGCCCCCGAAGGGGGCGGTTGTTGGGGGTTCGGCCCGGCATCCCCGCAGGGGTTGCCGGGTTATACGGAGGAAGTGGGCGGAGCCTCTTTTTGGGGATGATGGTTTGCTGCGGGTTCAAGCGTCTCCCGTAGGGTGGCGGTCTTTGCCAGTAATGGTAACGGCAAGCGAGTTGGGGGAATCGGCCAGCCGCCCGCAGGGGGGCTGGGCTTACGGAGGAAGTAGGCGGAGCCTCTTGTTGGGGATGATGGTTTTTGGTGTGGGTTCAAGCGTCTCCCGTAGGGTGGCGGACTGGCGAATGATGGTGACGGTAATGGTTCTCTTATGGCTGAACCTACCCGTTTAATGTGCAAAAACTATAACCGATAATGGCGCCGACTGAGAGCCGCCGCATAGCGGCGGGGAGCATTTTTTTAGGGGGCAGGCGTAGCCGGGCGGAGCCCCCCCCCACATACGCTACCATATGCGGGGGGGGGCGTGGGGGGGGGCGGAGCGTACCCTCGAAAAAAATGCGACTTCTGAGTACTGAGTGGGAGGGGCCGAGAGGGCCCTCCCCGAAGTACGAAATCTTAAACGATAGGTAATCTCTCTGCGTTTCTGCTGGCTGCCGCCTGATAGCTCTGCTGTAGGTCCGATTCTGTTTTCTGTCTGATTGTACTGGGCGGGATAAGGTTAGGAAATGGGCTGGGGGAACTACGGTTTTTACTGGGGTTGTGAGGGCGGCGTGTGCGCCGCTGAATGAAGGCTTTATGCGGTACAGGCAGTTCCGGGGGTCCGTGAGGACTAGGACCCCCGGAACTGCCCCCGTAGGCACGGATGCCAGGGGGATACGGAATAAAGGCCTGTTGGGATGAAGGCCGAACTGCGGCGGTTTGGGGGTGGCGGCCCCGGTATGCGGGGGGGCGGGGGCCGGGGTTTTTTCCGCCGACTGCGGGGGGGTCTATGCGGGGAGAGTATGCGGCGGTTGGCGGTGGTGGTTTTTACTGCGGGATGACGGGGCGGAAAAAAGGGCGGCGGTGGCGGGATGGGAGTGAAGGCCCCGGTATGCGAAGGCCAGGCGGAAAAGACGGGGGCCGGTGGTGCCCGGAGAAGCGCAGCGCCGGAGGGTCCGCTGGCTGAGGCAGGCTTTAGGCGGCCCGGAATTGCCCCATGCGGTTTAGTCCCCATGAGGGCTGGGCGGTATGGGGCAATGGAGGGCCGCTGGGAATTATGCCCCGGCTTTGGAGGCTACGGGCGGGGGCTTCATAATGGGGGTTGCGGCTTACAGGGCGAATCTTCGGGCCAAGCTGCAAGTACGGCTGATGCGCCGCTTGCCAAGGGCAGGCGGCGGGTGTTGACGGGGTATTGGCTGGCCGGGGTGGTATGGGGGTTCAAGGGGGAAGGCGGGGCTGCCTGGATTGGCAGCTTTGCTGTTGGGTGCAAAGGCTTACGGTTTGAATGATGGTGTCCCCGCCTTTATCCCCCTTGGTTAATGGGTAAAGCGCCATGGGCCGTGGAGGGAGCGGAGTTTACGGAGCGACCGGAACGGCTTGTGGCGCTTTGTCCTACGGATTCATCGTATACGGTTATAGGCGGCGGACTGCGGGGCCAGGCGTACCAGGCGGCTACGCCGGGGAAGAAAATTACGGTAAGTTTGATTGTGCCTCTCTGGTTTATTGCCGGAGCGGCTTTTTTTGTTTTCAGCTCTGGTGACCTTTCCCTTCCCAATGAACCGGGGCCTTTTCGTTTATAGGGCCGTGGCCCTATGTTTCCGGCTTAAAAATCGGTGGACACTATCGGTGTACGCAGGAGAGCGTTTCTGCGCTGCAAAGGAGCCGGATATGGGAAAGATGCTGAACATCAACGAGGTTGCGGAAAGAACGCTGGTTGCGGTTTCTACGCTCCGCAAATATACGATGCTGAACCGGATTCCGTATAAAAAATTCGGCTCGAAAGTGGTTTTTGATTCTGAGGAAATCGAATTGTGGATAAAAGCGAATTCCTTTGGGCTTGAATCAATTACGCAAAGCGGCGCAAGCGGGACCGTTACTGCCGCTTCCTCGGCGCCTGCCCCTGGCGAGCTGTTCCCGGTGGCGGGGAAACGGGGGAAGTGATGGCCGATTTTGAAAAAATCATCGAGGCAGCTAAGGCAGAATTGCTGCCCTTTGAAAGCTGGGAACGGCTGCCGGGGGAAACTTCTTCTGCGTTTGCGGCGTTTGGGGAGTACCGGGATTCCGGGCCGGGCCGGACTATCAAGAAGGCGGTGGATGGCTATTGCAAAAAGCAGGGGGTGGACCCGGTTCTGGCGGGGAAGCGGTACCGGGCCTGGCGGGCATGGTCCATGCAATTTAAGTGGCGGGAACGGGCGGCGGACTATGACCGCTACCTGGACAGGCTGAAACAGGCGGAGCTTCGCAAGCTTATTGAGGCGCGGGGCGAGGTTCACCGGCAGGTGACGGACAAAATGTTGCAGGTGGTTTCCAAGAAGCTGGACCTGATGGACCCGGCGGACTTGGCGCAAGGTACCGTTACTGCATGGGTTGAAACAGCAATACGGACGGAACGGGAAATGGCGGGGCTAACTAACGGCAAGGAAAGCAGGATGGAACCAAAACAGGATGAGCTTCCCTTTGCCAATGAATTTGAAGGGCTTTAGGGAGCAGAAGGGATATGCGGTATACGCTGACGGGGGCACAGAAAAAAGCGCTTGACCTGCTAAAAAGCGGGGCAAAACATATTCTGCTGTTTGGCGGTTCCCGGAGCGGCAAAACAACGGTACTGGTGCTGGCGATACTGTATCGTGCCTGGCACTATAAAGGCTCCCGGCATTTGATATGCCGCCTCAGGGCGAAGGATGCCCGGTCATCGGTATTGCAGGAAACCTTGCTGCCGATGTTGCGGAAAACGCTTGCGAAAGGGGAATTTCGTTACCTGGCCCATGAAAGCAAGGTTACCCTTTCTAACGGGTCTGAGATTTGGATTGGCGGCCTGGGGGACCGGGAACAGGCTGACAAGATTCTCGGCCATGAGTACAACACGATTTATTTTAACGAGATTTCACAGCTTTCCTATGCGGCGGTTACTACGGCCTATTCACGCCTTGCTATGCGGGTTCCCGGCTGCCGGAACCTGTTCTTGTACGACTGCAATCCTGGTTCGCCTCTACACTGGGCGTATAAGATTTTTATCCGCAAGCAGCAATTTCTGTGTGGGGAACCGCTTGTAAAACCGGAGTTGTACGCTTCAATGCTATTGAACCCGGCGGACAATAAGGAAAACCTGGCTGAGGATTATATCGCCGATATTCTTGACGCGCTGCCGGATAAGCAGCGGGCACGGTTCCGCGATGGCGCCTGGGTGAAGGCCGAAGGGGTTATCTATGAGAAGTTTGACGAAACCATGATTCTTTCCCCGGAAGATTTGCCGGAAAACTTTGACCGGATTTGTGCAGGGCAGGATTTTGGCTTGAATATTACGAATGTAAAGATAGGAATCTGTAACGATATTATTTATGTGCTTTCCGATTACGGCGCCTATAACATGACTACAAAATCATTCAACACGGAATTGCTGGCCCGTGGCTTGTTTCAGTGGAATGGGGATGATGTGGACTTTCCGGTGTACTGCGACCCGGCGGGGGGCGAGCGGATACAGGAAATTACGAATGGAACCAAGGCAAATAACAGTGTTGAGAGCGGCATTGACTTTATCAATGCAAAGATAGAACGGGGGCAGTTTTTTATTGCCAATAGCTGTATTGGCACACTGTCAGAGGTATGGGATTACTGCCGGGATGAGGCGGGGGAAATAGTAAAAGTGAACGATCATTACATGGATGCGCTGCGCTATGCGGTGTTCAGTGATGCCCAGCAGGGGGTTATTGCCCAATGAGCCTTCTAAGAAAATTTATTTCCGGAATAAGGATAGCTACTGTAAGGAAGAAAAGCACGGAAGCGAATTTGTCTATTTATGATGATTTTAGTAATTTATTGGAAACACCCGGCGAACCGGATGGGTACTCCTGCAATGCCTGGGTGCATATTGCGGTACAGATTTTGATTCGCAATATTGCCCGCGCAGATTTTATGGTGCTGCGGGGAGGGGACGAAGTAACGGGCGGGCCATTGTTTGAACTGTTCAGAAGGCCGAATGAAGGCTTGAGCCGGTTTGAGCTCTGGAAAGAAACCGCCGCATGGTGGCTTTTGGAGGGGGAGGCGTTCTGGTGGTTCGGGGCTGAATATGCTGGTGGCGTGCCACAGCATATCTATATCCTGGACCCCCGGCGTATGCGGAATGAAGGCATGGACGGGTATGCCGGGCAGTCTTTTTGTTCAGGGCGGCAGCGCTGGTTTTATCAGGGCGATGCAGAGCTAATCCCCATTTTTCAGGATGAGCTTATTCACTTCCGGGACTGGAATCCGTGGAATCCCCTGCGGGGGGTTAATCCGCTTATCTCCCTGTCCCTGGAATTGGAACAGGATTTCTACGCGAATAAGGCCAATTCGCGTTTGTTAAAGAACAACGCCGTTCCTCTCGGCGTTCTGAAAACTGAACAGACTATCCGCCCTGAGGAGGCGGATGCTTTGGAAAGGAGGTGGGAACAGAAATACGGCGCTGACCGGGGTTACCGGAAGGTTGCCGTGTTGGGAAAAGGGACTGAGTTTAAACCGCTAAGCTTTACTCCGGATACGGTTCGACTCTTTGACCTTAAACGGTGGAATTTGCATGCGATACTGGCGAAATACGGCATTCCTCCCAGGGTGGCGAACATTAACGATAAAACCGCAAGCCTGTCCGGCAAGGATACCATGGAACAACACGCCGCACTTTGGAAGTTCACGATAATTCCGCTGCTGAAAAATTTTGAAGACATTCTGGAAACCCAGTTTTTTTTACGGCTGGGTTTCCGGGAAACGGGTGTTTTTGACCTATCCGATATCCCGGAATTGCAGGAAAGCGAAGATGCGCAAAGCAACAGGGATATTGCGGAGATCAATGCGGGGCTTAAAACGATCAATGATGTGCTGCGTGAGCGTGGCAAGGATACAAAGCCCTGGGGCGATATCTGGTACATGCCAAAAGGCCTGGTTCCCTACAAGGATAGCACAAGGAGTTAAGTTATGAAACAGCCAAGCATTGTTATTGTGTCCGATTCCCGGACCGTTGCGCATATGTTGATGTCCCATATTGGGGGCGTGGACAGGGATGCTATCAGCATTACAGGGAGCAAAACGGAACTGAACTACCTGCTGCGGGTATACCGGCCCCGGTTTATGTTTATCGAAAACTGCTTTGAGGGCCGGGTCACCAATGCCCTGGTGCATCGGCTGATGGAGCGGGACCCGGATTTGCTGATCAGCGTGTTTACTATTCAGGAGTATGCGGCGTATGAGGTTGCGAAATTCATGTACTGGGGAGCGGCTAGTTTCTTGAGTATCCGGGATGATCCTGAGGCTATTGCGGCGGGGATGCGGAAAATACTGAAAGGCGAATCCTGCTACCCTGACGGCGCGGCAGAGGCGGTTGAACACGCAGAGAACCGGGCGCAGCTCAATACCCGGTCACTGACTATGCGTGAAGGGGAGGTGCTGCAGCTTGCGGCGGACAATAAAAGTAACGGGGAGATTGCAAAGGTTCTGGGTATATCGGTCAGAACGGTGCGGAACCACCGGGACAATATCCTGCGGAAGTGCGAGGGGCACAGTCTGATGGATATGGTGAAGTTCGGGCTGCGGGAAGGGATTTTGCAATATGACGAATTGGTTGGCGAAGATCGCCATTCGTTCAAAGAGGGAGGAGTTAGGAGGGCGGGAGTATGTTGATACGGACTAAGGGCGGGGAATTCAGGGCTGATACATCATCAGTGCTGCTGGATTTTCTTGGGGTGAAAAAGGAAGCGGCTGGGGTTCAGAAGCTTGCAGGTGACCTGGAATTGATCGCTGCTGTGCCGTTTTGCCTGGCGCTTGATTCTGAAAACAGCAATGGTATCCCCTGGACATTCAGCACTTTCGACCTTGACCGTTTTGACGAGCGTATTGACCCGGCTGGATGGGACTTTAAGCGGTACGTGCAAAACCCGGTCATTGAATGGGCGCATTGCTACTCGATTCCGGCGATTGGGAAGGCTGACGGGCTGTACGCCGATGACAAGGGCTTGCACGGGTCTATCATCTTTAATGGCAAGGACTATGATCCCTTTGGCTGGGCTATCGGGGAGCGGGTCAAGAATGGGGTTATCCGGGCAGGTTCAGTAGGGTTTCGGGTACTGGAAGTTGAGATTCCTTCAAAGAAGGATGGTGAGGACGGGACGGCGCTGATTTTCCGTAAGCAGGAGCTATTGGAATTTTCGGTGTGCAATGTTCCGGCGAATCCCTTTGCCCTGGCAAATCCTGTGCTTACTAAGGCAGCCCCGGCGGAACCTGGGCCGGTGTCGCTTGACTTGCAGGCATCCCGGCAATTCTGGGCTGGGCTTATTCAGGGGTAACCAGGGGGCGTCCGGCTGTCAGTTGGATTGCTCATTATGGCAGTAATACTATTTTTTGGGAGTGTGGTATGGATGAACTGATTAAGGCGATTAAAAAAAAGCTGGCGGATATGCAGAAAATTGAGGCTGCAGGATTCCGGGACCAGGAGAAGGCGGCGGACTATTTCCGGGAAAAAGAGGAGCTGCTTGAGGATATTGTAAAAGCCCTGGAAGCGGTTGCCGTGGGACAGGCGCAGGAAACAGAAGCGTTGAAAAGCACGGTCAAGTCGCTGCGGGGGGAACTCAAGGGGCAGGCGGCAAATCCCCGTGAATTGTCCCGGAAGGAATTGCAGTACCGATTGGGCAAAGCCCTGGCGGCGGCCTGGACGGGGAACCATGGGGCCTTGGCGGAATTAAGTTTTACGCCGAACTTGAAAACGGATAACTGGACGAATCCCCGTGACGTGTCCTGGGGCGAAAAGGGATGGAAGGTTGACCGGGCGGCGCTGGGGGAACCGATGGGCAATCTGGCTACGAATGACCAATACCTCATCAACCCAATTTATGAAAACGAGATTATGCAGGATGCTGCAAAAAAATCGAAGATGATGAAATTGGTTCATAATCGCTCAATGATGGGACCGTCAATATTTTTGCCTACACGGGACCGGGGCGGGGTGCAGCTTCACTGGCTGACGGCTTACGGGCAACAGATTACCGGGAGCAAGCCCCAGGGGTCGCAGCGCGTTGAGCTTAAAGCCTACACCCTTGCCGGGTTTATCCCGTGGTTTGACGAATTCGAGGAGGATGTGTTTACTGACCTGGGCGCCATGTTCATAGACGAATTCTGCGAAGCGTATGGGCAAGAATTTGACCGTCAATGCCTGCTTGCCGATGATGATCCCTTTACCGGGGCGCTGGCGAAGGATGGGACAGAGGAGATTGAGATTGCCGGGGCGGATATCAATGCCTTGACCTGGAAGGACTTTCGGGATGCGGTGTATAGGGTTCCTGAGGAAGAGCGCAAGGATTGTGCGTGGTTCCTCCATGAGACTGTGTTGAACCATATTGCCAATATCGAGGATGCTAACGGGAACCCGATTTGGCGGCGGCCAACTGAGGCTATGCCGGGGAAACTGGACTTGTACCCGTATCATGAGGTTTCCATCATGCCGCAGATCGGGGCGGTCGAAAACGACACGGCGTTTGCGATATTCATGAACCCGAAACGGATCAAACACGGCAACCGAAAGGGTATTGAGATAAAGAAGTTTGACGGGACCACAGAATCAATGGAGAACGGAGAACTGTTCCTGCGGTTCCGCAAGCGGGATGGATTTTTAGTAACCAGGCCGCAAGGGAATATAGTTGTTCTGAAAACTAAAGCGTAAGAAACTTGGAAAAGCCCCCGGTTTTGTCCGGGGGCTTTTTGTTTCTGCTGTGCGGGAAAATTCGTTTGGAAAAAAGCCGCCCCGGCTATAAACCAGAGCGGCGCAATCAAATTACCTTTTTATACTATGCTTGCTTTCTTGCCGCAGCTTTCCTACTCGGTTTAGCTGTCGGCGCAGCCTTGGGCTTTCCGGTTTTTTTTACTGCTTTCTTTGTTTCCCTTTTCTTCCGGGTTATAAGGATACTCTGCTGGGCGGCTACCACATCTTTGAATTCTTCGCTCTTCAGGTGGGTATACCGTTTATTGACATCAATTGAAACTTGCCCGGTTACTTCCAGTACCTTCCGATCAGAAATATTTTCCATCACCAGCTTGGTATTCAGGAAGTGCCGCCAGCTATGGGGGCTCAAGCCCCGGCGCTGCCGTTCAGTGTCGTCTATCCCAATCTTCTTAAGGGCATTTATATAGCCGGAACGAAGCGTAGACCGGGAAAGCGGTGTTTCCCCGCCATCCTCTGAAAACAGAAAGGCTGTGCCATTTTTCTTGATAAGGTCATAGAGGTCCTCATAAATTAAGCCTGTAATCGGTACATTACGGGACTTTTTGGTTTTTGTTCCCGTCAGCTTTTTTTTAGCGGTATATTGCCATTCTACACGAATATACTCTGGGAATACACAATCGCCCCGCAGTCCTAAAAGCTCCCCGGCACGCATCCCGGTGAAGGCCGCTACTTTATTCAAGAGATATAAGTAATAGGAATCCCATATTAAATTCCATCGTGCCGGAAACAGCTTCCGTACTTCCGGGATAGTCAAAATTTCTATGCTCCGGCAATTCTCTTTTAGTTGCTCAACCTTCATTGCAACATTCTCGTGCAGGATCTTCCGGCGTACTGCTTCGCTCAGCATAACCCGTAGGGTGTAATAATGGTTATTGATATAGGTATGCTTGTATTCCTTGTCAGCTAACTCAAGCATCCAGTTTTCAATATCTATTTCGGTAATGGTATCCAGCCGCATATCTCCGAAGTAGGACAGAATATGTCCTCTCAAGTGCCCTGCAGAAGTATCAATAGTCCCATCAGTAAGGGGATCATGCAATTCCCGCCATTTTGTGTACGCGCAGGTTTCGCGGTTAAACCACCCCTCCGCATACTGCCGAAAAATAGGAATCCGCTTTGAAGGAACCAGATACCCCAGTTTCAAAAGCCGGTTGCATTCCTTCCACGCCTCGGTGCGCAGGGATTTTCCGGTAGAATGGGGAACCGTCCTCCGGCCTTTCTCGTCGTAGGTCTGGTAGTAGTACACTACTTTTCCGGAAGGCATTTTCCGGGGGAATATGGTGTAATCATTCTTGATTCTCATAGTGCCCCCTTGCCCTGTGCCGGGGACAGTGTCCGCCCTGCCTTTTTCATAAAACCGCTATTCTTTCCCATAAAAACCTCTTTCGGGCTCTGCTAACACAAGTGCTAACAAGCCCTTTTGCAGATTTGTAGGCCCTTAGAATTAGCAACGCTAATTCTTTACAGGGTAAGGAATAGCACGGTTTTTCAAGACCGTGGTATAGAGCAAAGGCCCTAGCAAATAGATGACTGTCACCTTTTCTGTCTGATCAACTGTTACTCATTCACCGGGTAAGAGAACTCGATGAAGTCACTCAGGTAGCCCAGCACGGGCTTGTAGCCATTTGTTGAGCTGGTAAAGTCCAGGTTTACCTTTTGGAACTTCGTGCTGCCGCCCTGGGGCTCGGTCATGGCCGGGACGGTCATGTATTCCCAGTCGCCGGTGGTATAGCCGTTAGCGTCCACCCCGCCTTTGACAGAAGCCAGACTTGTAACGGCGTCCTTCGCGTAGGCCATCTTGATACTATCATGGCCGCCGGTTTCAGTGGCGTTGTAATAAGCGATATAGGGTTTCTTCGTCGAGGGGTGGAGTTTAATCTGGGTCCAGTTTCCTACCGACGCATACTGATCCACCGTTACCGCCGTAAAGGAGTTGGCGGTATGGTCGGGGATGTAGATGTATTTCAGATCGCTGTCTATGGCATCGAAGGCGGCAATGTGCAGGCCGTCATTGGCGTCCATTACCATGGAGACATGGGTGCCCACATAGTAGGGCAGGCTGGCATTTACCGGCGAATTGGTCCAGGTTACCGGCGCAGTCGGATTACTTCCGTCCACAGGCCCGGAGGAGTACTTGATTTTTAAGCGCCCATCGGACTTGTCGTAATAGGCAATAACTACAATGTTAGTGCTGGATGTTACTGCCATATCAAAATAATTGGACGCCCCAGAAGCAGCCTCAAGGCGGCCTGTGCTCCAGGTGGTGTTTCCTGTCCCGGTATTCTCTGTAAGATTGGTGCGGGATTGGGCGCCAAATCCAATACCTTTGTTATCCAGCCCGCTGTGGTACAACTGTCTGGTTTCAGTAACATCTGTAGTAACACCTATTCTGAAATTACGGAAAATCAGCTGATTGCTTTGGTTGTCGAAATAGGTCATGTAATACCTGGCATAGCTGGTAGCGGAATTCCCTTTGGCAATAATTTTGGGGTACTGATACCGGTCAAGTAAGAGGGCGTTTAAATTGACGGTTTCCAGGGCAATCGCATTATTAGTGTTGTCAAATGCCCAGTTATAACCAGTGTAGGCATTATAATCGGAATAGCCGGTACCGCTTCCCCATCCTAATCCAGAACTTGTGTGTAATTCCGCATACCGGTCATAAATGAGGTGGAATGTCGCGCCGTCCCGGTTATAGGTAGTGGCATGGATGTACCTGCCCGATTCATCCCTGGCCATACCCATGGTGTCCCAGATAGACGCCTTGATCAGATATTCCGTATCCTGCCGCGCTCCGGTCCCAAGGTCAAATCTTGTACGCTGGGGCATGGCATGAGTGGGTTGATAGGTACCGGCATATTTGTTCGCTCCTATTGCGGGGGTTCCACTGGAACCGCCGGTCAAATCAAGGTACCCGAATACCGGATTATCCCCTTCCATAAGCATGACCGGGTAATACCCGTTTTTAACGTCGGTCTGTTTAACCGTATAGAACTGCAGGTAACGGTCATCGGTGAGGCGTATGTTCTTGGTGTTATAGCGGTCAGCTTCGCGGTTGGGCATATTTTCCTGGTCCAGGCCGTTGGTGCTGGAAGTAAGCGTATATGCCCCATGGGAATCGTTGGCGTTGATGTTATTCAGGGTACCCACCGGCGCCGTAGTAGTTCCGCTGTATACTGCCAGGTATCCTGACTTGGTGGAAGCATTAGTGGCTGAGAACCCGGTTGCAGTAGCGCCGGTAAAGGTCAAGGCTGTTCCCACTGTAGCATAGCCCGTTGTCGCCGGGTTATAAGTGTCATTCTGAGCAGCAGTAAGGATCCGTACCCCGTTGGCTATGGGCCTAAGGTTAAAGCCTGTAACGGTTATAAAGTTGGCATTGGAGCCTTGAATTACCGAGTACTTGCCGTCGGCGGAACGGATGTTATTGTCCTTTAAGCCGCCCTGATTCCGCACACCGGTACTAATCTTCGAGATATAGGGTACCACGTCCATGCGGTAATAGGGTGTTTTGGCAGCAGCCGTCGTGGTCTGGGTAGCAGTTCCCAGGGAAGGGGTATTTGAAGAATCCCTGGCAATAACCCTGAAGGCCCGGTCAGAGGCAGCATAATCGGCAATTTTACTGGTATCCAGATCGAGCCGCCAGTTTACCTTATGGCCTTCCTGATCGTGGGACAGGGGCTCCACCGTAAGATGCCAACCGTTTGTTGCCCAATTACCGGCGCCGGTAAGGACGCCTCCTGTGTAGGAAGCAGCCTGGGCATAAATTCTGCCATTATCACTGATAGTGTTCGCAGCCCCGGTAAAGCTAAACCCTTCCATATAGAACCAGAGAGAACCGAGTATGTTGTTGTCCTCGGCGCTTCCCCGTATGCTTATCTGCCCTGAAACCTTGGGATCCTTGTCCAGAATACCCGTAGTACCAGTAAATTTATCGGAGGGCAGATCCGCTTCCAGCTCTATGTGGCCGTTATCTTTACTGTTCCCGTAGAGGGAATTATCCGAGGCATTGTTCCAGTAGAAGGGGTTTACCACCACTTTGGGGGGCGTTTGGTCCACGTTATCCACATCAATACTGAAGACAGCCGCCTGGGCAAGCTGCTGGGCTTCAGCGCCCCCTGTTGTCGAATCATAAACCTTGACGATGAAGAGCTTGTTACGCATAAGCGTTGTAGTATCTCCAATGAGAGAATCGCTAATGCCGGTAAAATCCGTACCGGTACTATAGGAAACTGTCACATCATGGGTGGTGGAACTGGCAAAATTCCCTGCCTTGGGGGTTGTAGTGGCTACCTGGGTATAGCCGTAGGCGTCACCGCTGGTCCCGTCGGAAGCAGACGCGGACTTCAGGGCAACAAAGGTGGTTCCCGCAAGGTTACTGGGAGCGCCCAGCCTGGTCCAGCGGGTATTCCCCTCGGTATTAATGGTATAGACCTGACCCACCGTAAGGGCGCTTGCCGCTGTAGCGGTACCATTCTGTGTTACATGGGTAACATTGTAACGCTTGAGCCCGTTTCCGTAAAGGGTTTTCAGGTCTATCTGCAGCTTCAGGTTCCGTACCGTAAAGTTGGTAGTGATTTTACCAAAGTTGCTGCTGTCAGGATCAAGCTCCCCTCCTACAATGGCGCTCACCGTCCAGGGGTTTCGGTTGAATTCTCCGGGACTGGTGGCACTCACCCAGGAGCTTACGGCTGCGTCGCCATTGATATCCGTACCCAGGTTGAATTCCCTGATGATGGGCGGATTGTTCCGTATGTAAATATCCTCTTGATAATGGCTTGCATTACCCGCAAGGTCCATCACCACATAGTGAACCGTCAGGGGGCCATCACCAAGGGCATTAATAGTGGTATCGAACCGGGCCTGCCATTCCTTGTCTGGGGTGCCGTCAAACATTTCAGCAAAGGTACCGTCACCATCACTATCCGTAGTGGCGCCGATTTCCTGTTTGTCGATCACCATGGCATGAACCGATTTCCATACCTCACCGACCTGGGTCAGTACCGGGAAATTGTTGAAAGTCGGCACAATGGTCCCACCGGCAGCAAAATTCTTCACATTGGAGTAGCTGGTCATGGTGGAACTCACCTGGCCTGAGGCGTTGAGGTAATTGGTTCCCCGCTGGAAGTAGACCAGCACCCGCTCAACTCCCTGGACTGGCCCGGAAGAGGCGGCGGGTGGGATGCTATAGTCTCTGGCTATACCGGACACGTAGAACTGACTGGTGGAGGCGCTGTACTGGGTAGTAATCGTCGTCTCAGGGTAGAAGTTATCGATAGCGATATTGATAGTTGCGAGTGTAACAAAGGGTGCGGGTATCGTATTGTTGTCGGTTACCTGGAGATCCAGGATGTAATTCCCCGTGGGAAGCTTAGTGGCGTGGGTAAGGGGGAAGAAGCTGGTAGAATCCACTATAAAGGAGATTGAATACTTAAAGAACTGACCATCCCAGTTTGAATCTGTCGGAGAAGCGCTTGCGGTGGTTCCTATTGCCTCATAGGCCGTTGCTGAACCGCCGGCGGGCCATGAGCTGCCATCAATTTTTGCCCGTATCATGGTCCCGTCTGCATAGACCTTATCGACAGAATAATCCAGGTCAATGGCCTCCCAGTCAGCCTGTGAGGCGCTGCCGGGAGTGATAATATGGTATTTCTTCCCAAAAGCCCAACTAGCACGCCCAACATTTGTGGGGGGCGTAACCTGCCAGCCTGTGGGCAGGGTTACGAGCATATCCGTGAAGAGGGACTCCCCGTTTTGACGGGCCTTTATACTTTTAATGCCCCCTTCGTCGGTGACATCCGCAGTAATCGTAAAGGTTCCGCCGGCACGCATTCCCGCGCCGTATGGCCGTTCTACGAGGCCCTTGGTAACCTTGATATTAGTGATGGTGGGAACGCCGCCGTCAAATTCAACGTTTATCCCCTTGGGGAACCCTACCCGGGTAGCTGCATTATGTTCCGGGACCTGGGTATCCACCGCCCTGACCTGTATGGTAACCGGGCGCAGGGCGCCTGTGGGTGGGCTCAATGCACCGTCGGCATTAACATTGTAGTACCATGCTACTACCCTATCGGTATTACCTACTATGGTAGCCCATACCCAGCCATCTTCCTGGTTCCCCGCGGTGGGAGGGCCAACAGGATCACCGTTGATCCAACTGTCATCGGGGTCCCTGTAATAAGCATTTGAGGTGGTGTCAATAATCCGGATCTGTACCCCGTATATCCAGTCATCGTCAGTGGCGGTGCCGGAAATCCGGACCTCGCCGCCTACCTTGGTCCCGTTGCTTGGGTTGGCGATGGCAACCTGGGGTATATCCAAATCAGGATCCACCGCTACATTGTAGCGCAGCACCCGTATATTGCCCGCCTGATCGCTTACCTTGATGTAGAAGGGAAGGAAAAACGCGCTTCCGACGGCAGGATTGACATCAGAGGGATTGGCTGAATAGCCGCTGAAGTTACTATTTTGGTAGGTCCAGTAGTAGAGCCCGCCGGACCAGCCTGAGGCGTGAGTGGCACTGGTAAGCAGGGTATCGGTCCATGAGGCTGCATTATAGACCAGCTCATTGGCGGCATCGGTAGCAGTTTCGCTGTCCCCCAGTTTACCCAGGTGATAGGCGATGGATGCGACGCCGCTTATGGCGTCTTCACTGACACCCCGGAGTTCCGCGCTGCCGTTTATCCAGGTTTCCGAATCTATGATCTGGTAAATGCCCCCGGTGAGAACGCCGCTTCCCACTGTAAGGGTCACGTTGTTTCCCGTGTCCGGGGAGTTAAAGGACGCGGTGGGCGGGGTCTTGTCATAGGTGATCTGTCTGGCTACGGTGCTGATCTTACCCGCACCGTCGGTGGCGCTTACGTTCAGGGTATGGCTCCCTTCGGGGAGGGTACTGCCGCCAGTGACAGGAATGGTAACTTTCCAGGTAGCGTAGGTGGAGTCACCGGTGGAAGTCGCATTCGTTGCGGTCCAGGGCTGGCCATCCAACTCGGCTTTAACGCTGGCAATACCGTTCAAGTCAGAAGCGGTACCGGAGATGGTTATGGCGCTATTGTAGAAGGATTTTATAGGATCAGTCCCCGCAGGTACCGATAGTGCCGTGTCTATGGCTACAGTTGGACTCTGCCTGTCGATGCGGAAATCCCGAACCACCGGGGTAATGGCGTTACCCGCCATATCCGTGGCATTGATAGTTATTCTGTAATAGCCGTCAGCAACTACTAATCCTGTAGGGCCTAAGTCCTTAGACCAGTTCACCACCGTGTCCCCTATGTTTGAATCCGGGGGCGCTATGAGGGTTGTAGCTGCCTGGATGACATCAGTAAAGTTACCGGTGCTTGTACCGTCGCTGCTCTTCGCAAGCGTACTGGTGAGGGTCTGTACCCCGTAAGTATCCCGGGCCAGGCCCAAAACTATGGGATTCGGGTCCGCGAAAGTAGTGAGCGGGGTGGCTGCCACGTTGCTGAATTCCACCACCGGGGGGGCAGTATCCTTGATGAAGACCCAATCCACGCTGGCGGTACGTCCCGCATCGTCGGTTGCTTTGATAGTAATGGTGTGGGTACCCTGGGCAAAAGTAGATGCGTCAAACACGGGTTTTGTTACCCCAACATAACTCAAGGTTTTTGTCCTGTCCGGGGTTCCGAAGGGACCGGCAACGGTTGTGGCAGAATTCCCGTCCCGGGTAAAAGAGACCTCTTTCAGGTTCGCGTCAAAGGCCGTTCCCGTCAGGGTGAACATCGGGGTAGTGGTCTGGGTGGAGTATACGGTCCCCGAAGCCGGACCGATGATGGTAATCGTCGGAATCGTGGTGTCTATCTTGAAGCCCATCCAAATGGGGTCATCGCCGACAGTGACAACTTCAAGCGGGCCCGGGGTACTCCCCTCATTGCCCAGAGCGTCCAATACCTTGATCTGAATCTTGTGGGGCCCGTCGGCTAAGCTCAAACCGGTCAGGGGGATGGCCCAGCTCACATTCTTGCCTGAGCCGGCGGAAGTCCCCGGGACCCAGTCACTGGCTCCGTCAAAACGGTAGCTAAAATAGCCGGCGCCGGTGGGAACCGTTGAATAGTCATCGGTAAAGGTCCCCCGCAGTATGGGGTTGGCATCCGCAAGAATCGTTTCACCGTTCTGTGCAGTCGTTAAAGTGTTTCCGGTATAGCTATTGGGAATTAGCACTTCGTTAATATTGTTGAAAGAAACTACCGGGCCTGTGGTATCCTTGTAGAAGTTCCATGAGCGGGTAAAAGTCAGGCCCACCTTATCGGTTGCTTCCAGGGAAACAGAATGGAGCCCATCGTCAAGGGTGTCAAAGACTGCGGCAGGAATGGTAAGGGTCCAGTTTTTGGTATCACCACCGGCAACCAGGTGCAATTCAACGGCTGTGGTAGAATCATTGTGAGTGCCCACCGAATTAACAGACTGGTCCGTGTCAAGCTTGACACGGAAAGTATCCAGGTTGTGTTCCGTTACGGTCCCGGTAATAGCGAAGTGGGCTTTATAGGTTTCAGCCTGGCCAGGGGTTATGGCTATCGCCGGAGGTGTGATATCCCAGTTAAAGTTTTGGAGAACGATTATGTTCGTTGTATCAGGAGTTGTGTCAGGATCCGTAACCAGCTTTACAGCACTATCATCGGAAACCTGTATCTCAACCCGCTTAACAAAGCTATCACCACCCATGCCTGTGGCAGGAATAGTATAGGTAAAGGATTTTTCCCGATCTGTTCCGGTAATATTAGCTACCGGTATGGTCGTCCAAAGGCCGGTACCGTTTTGCCAACCAGAAGCACCAGTACCGGTTCCATTGTGGAACCTAATTTGAAGTGAACCACCCAGTATCCCGTCGTCGTCCCGCACTATGCCCCGTACCGTTGTACCGGCACCCAGCACGGACAGCTCGGACCCCATGGCGGGGCTGCTCAGGGTTACTACCGGGCTATCGGTACGCTGATCCACAAAGACGGTCAGGGGGGTAGAAACGCTGATATTGTGCGCCCTGTCCTGGGCCATGACATAGAGTTTGTACTCGGTAAGATCATCCAGGTCCGTAGTGGTATTAACAAAGGCCGCATAGGTTGAATCGAAATCTGCCCCATAGGAATCGGCGTAGAAAGTCGTCAATTCGGTCTGCGTAGAAGCCGGAATGGGATTAAAGCTGCTATAATAGGTGGAGGGTATAAAGAAGTACCTGACCCCATCTATACCGTTATTATCCATAGCCGAGGCGGCAAATTTGATAACCCCGTTTATGTTGTCCAGTCTTGTTGTCGGAACTAAGCCGAGCAGGGGCGGAATATTCATGCCCTCGTTGCTGACCATTGCCGGGGCCATGGTCAGGCTGGTGGTCGGCGGGGTTGTATCCACAATGACCGTAAAGTTCTTGTGATCATCCGAAGTATCACCTGGTGTATTATTGTCCAGGGTGTTTTCCTTCCCCGTAACATCATACACAGCGATATTGTAGGTATAATTCCCATCTGCCTGGTCTTCGAAGGCTACAGTAACCGGCTTTGACTGATCCGAACCTGTGCCTACGTTAATCGATATACCGGTGCCGCTGGTGATTTCCGCGCCGTTTCTGAAGATCTTTACCGTATCGGTTGCCCTCAGGGCATTGGAATCAGTCGCGTTAAAGGCAAAGGTATAATCTTTCCCTGCATAGGTATACCCATCAATAGTATTAAGGCCAGCGGGCGTCCAAGCTTGTATCTGGGGCGGACTGGCATCCACAAAGAAGGGCCGGTCCACATGGGTGGCACTTTGATTCTTCAACTCATCATAGGCAACCAGGTGCAGGTAGAGGTTCCCTTCGGTACTCGTATCTATCGCGGGATTACCACCCCAGGTTGCCCCGCCCACAAAAGTCCAATCTGTCAAGGTTGGATCAGGACTCGCAGTGAGGTCCAAGTTACTTATAGAAGGATTAATAAAGGTGCTGCTCGAATCAATTTTGTAAAATACCGCTATGCCTTCGGGGCTATGGGTATCCGAGGCGGTCCCGTTTATGTACAGGGTGGTCCCGGTGGCGGTGGCTCCGGAGCTGGGATTCTGCACCGTTATGACCGGCCCGACAGTATCAATGGTTACGGTAAATACCTTCGTAACCGTGCGATCCGTGCGGCCGGTAACGTCCCTGACGGTCAGAGTATAGGTATAGACCCCGTTCGCAGCAATTGTGCTCAGGTTAGCCAGGTTAGCAGGGTTTGACTCATCCCTGGGAAGGTTTTTAATACCCAGATCCCAACTTGTGTTGAGGATTGTCTTGATATAATCCGTTGTAACAGCAAGGGGTATAGTCACAATGGCCCCGCCGTCTTTCCTCTGGGTCAGGGTTATGGAATCCAACTTGTTAGTATCAGTAACCGCACCGGTAATGGAGAAACCGGTTTTAAAGTGGGGACTCACATCATTGTCATAGTAATTTGCCCCAGTGGTGCTGGCATCGACTTTATCGTTCACTTTAACTGCGGTAGCTCCGGGGGGGTTGTTGTCCAGCCCAAAGGTGAAGGGGGTATAGGGGTATGCGGAGGAGGTCGCCGGGTTAGTGGCAGGAGTCCAGTTATTGTTCTGGTTTCCTGCGGCGTCAAAGACCACTACATAGACTTTGTACTCCCCTTCGGTACTGCTTATGGGGAGGGCGGTCGGATCAAGGCTGGTGTTCCAGTCGATGCGGGCAGCGGGGGAATTGGGCAGTTTTGTCCAGTTCGTAGTATCCGCCTCGAAAAGGGCCTGGTTAGCATGTAGGGTTGGTAATGTCGCACTTCCTACCGCTATTCTATAGAACACTGCGGCAACCTGGTCTTCATCGGAGACGGTACCCCGGAGGGTGTTCACGTCGAGGTTAATGTAGTTATTGGATTGGTTGGCCAGGCTGATAGTTGCCGGGGCGGTGTTTGCCGCTCCCTGGATAGTCAGTTTCGGCGGGGTCTTATCCACGGTCACGGTCCGGGTGAGCTGGCTTGTCTTTCCGGCAATATCGGTCACGGTGATGGTATAGGTGTAGGTTCCGGAAGGATCCGCAGGGGTTGAACTTCCGTCAGCGGCTTTGGGCAGACCGATGACGTGCCAGGCATCGTTTTGAGCCCCGCTGGGGAAGGCGGAGGAGCTGGTAGAGGTATAGGTAATAACTGTACTGGCAAGGATTACCTCAGCGCCGCCTTGCTTTTGCTGTTTTATTTCCAGGCTTGCCAGACCGTTGGTATCGCCAATCGCGCCGTCCATAGCAAAGCTGCCGGTTACCACTTTGGTTGCGGTGGTATTGATTGTAGTTTCCGTCACAGTCGGCAGGGCTTTATCCAGCCCGAATTCAAGAGGGGCATAGGTATAGGGCGAATGGGTCGTCCAGTTGTTGTTCTGGTTTCCTGCGGCGTCAAAGACCGCCACATAGACCTTGTAGGTCCCTTCTACAGCGCTTCCGGCAGTGCCCGCTCCTATGGGAGCGTCGTTAGGATTAAGGATGGCTTCCCAGTTAATTTCGCTGCTGGGGGTAATTGTCAGCTTTTTCCAGCCATCGGCCTCCGCCTCAAAGATAGACTGAGCGGTGCTGAGGTTGTAGGTTGTCGTGCTGAGAGGGTTCTTCTGCACATTATAGAACACCGCAGCGATACGGTTGTCGTCGGAGACCGTGCCCCTAATGGCGTTCGTGGCATCGTTAATCCAGGTAACGGAGCCTACGGTGCTGCCCGGGTTACGCAGGCTGACATTTGCTGGGGCGGCGAGCGCCGCCGACAGGTCCCCCAGTTTCGGGGGAGTGTTATCCACGGTCACGGTTCGGGTGAGCTGGCTCGTCTTTCCGGCAAGGTCCGTGAGGGTGATAGTATAGGTGTAGGTTCCCGGAAGATCGGCGCCCGTAGCAACGTTGGCCGGGGTGATCGGATCTCTGGGCAGGTTGGTGACGCTCCAGGTAGTGGCGGTGATGTTAGGGTTAGTGGTGAAAGTTTGAGTATCAATGGTTACCGTTGTACTGCCCTTGGTTTGGGTTATCACCAGGTTTTTCAGGCCGTAGCTGTCGGAATCAGCCCCGCCCATACTGAATGCGCTGGGCTTTACCTGGGCGGTGGCGCCGACGGTGGTTTCCGTAAGGGTCGGCGGAGCCAAATCCAGCCCGAATTCCAGGGGGAGATAATTGGCTGTATACGGGTTTGAGGTCGTCCAGTTATTATTCTGGTTTCCTGCGGCGTCAAAGGCTACCACATAGACCTTGTACTTTCTTTCTACCCCATTTATGGGGATTGGTAGGGTGTTTGTTGTAGGATCAAGGACATCGGCCCAGTTAATTTCATTGGTGGGGCTAATGTTCAGAGTTTTCCAACCAGTATCCGCAACGAAGGCAGCTTTGTTGGTACCCAGGTTATAGGTCGGGGCGAGGTCACCAAAGGGCTGTATTCTATAGAACAGCGCGTCAACCTGATCGTCGTCGGAGACGATACCCCTGAGGGTATTCCCTGTACCGCCAATCCAGTTAACGCCGCCATCCAAGGTAAAGGCGGCCAACTTGACATCCGCCGCAGCACCGGTTCCGGCTCCCAGGGCGCCCAGTTTCGGGGGGGTAGTATCCACCGTGACCGTCCGGATGATTTGGGTGGTCTTGCCGGCAATATCAGTGACGGTGATGGTATAGACGTAGGTTCCGGAAGCGGCAGTACCGCTCAAGGGAGTTGAACCGTCCGAGCTCTTGGGCAGACCGTTGATGGTCCAGCCTATAGTACCGGAGTCCCCGGGGCTCCAAACGGTATCATAGTTTATAGCCGAAGGGTCAATGTCTACCACAACGCCGGTCTTTTCCTGTTTTACCGTCAGGATTTGCAGGCCGTTAGTATCCCCAATTGTCCCCGCCAGGCTAAAGCCGCCGGGCATCATCTGAGTTACGGTGGTATTGATAGTATCCGTAAGAATTGGCGGGGTCTTATCCACCCCGAAGTGAAGGGGCGTATATGGGTAAAGTGAGGCGGTACCCGGGATCGTTGCGGGGTCCCAGTTGTTGTTCTGGAGTCCTGCGGCGTCAAAGACCGCCACGTAGGCTGTGTACTTCCCTTCAGTGCTTATGGGGAGAGCCGAAGTCTGAAGGATGACGGCCCAGTTAATTTCGTTGCTGGGGTTAATTTCCAGCTTTTTCCAGCCATCGGTACTCGCAGTGGCAGTATCAAAGTTAGCCTGGGTGGTGCCAAGGTTATAGGTTGTTGTATCGAGGGGTGTCTCACTGTCCGGCACTATGTTATAGAACAGCGCAGCAATACGGTCGTTGTCGGAAACGTAACCCCTGAGGGTGTTCGGAATGCCGTCAATCCAGCGGACCCCGGATATGGTGTTGCCCTCGGTGGCCAGGCTGACGTTTGCCGGGGCGCTGTCTAAGGCGGACCTGTCTACCAGCCTCGGGGGGCTGACATCCACGGTCACTATCCGGGTGAGGCTAGCCGTCCTCCCGGCAAGATCCGTGAGGGTGATAGTATAGGTGTAGGTTCCCTCAGCGCTGGTGCTGGGCATGGAGGGAACAGACCAACTATTAGAACCGGGATTAGTAAATGAGATTATATTTAATACCGTTACGGGGGTCGAGACTCCGGCTTCTTTCTCCGTAATAATCAGGCTTTTCAGCCCAACCGTGTCAGAGGCCGTACCGCCCAGAGCAAAGTTTAGGGGCTTCCTTACCTGGTCATTTGTGTTTATTACATTTTCTACCAGAGTCGGATAACCCGTATCCACACCGAAATCAAAGGCGGCGCCCATGTTGTTGTTCTGGTTTCCTGCGGTGTCAATGACCGCCGCATAGATTTTGTACTCCCCTTCAACAATAGCGCTACCACTCCAAATGGGGGCGTCTGTTGCAGGATTAATCGTGATGCTCCATTCGTCGGAGGTTCCGCTGCTAAGCTTCCTGGTAAAGCCTTTGCTTAAAAAGTCGGAGTCCCCGGATGCTGCGTTAATTAAAGGAGCGTCGTCAGTCGCTTTCTGTATCTTGTAATACAGGTTAGCTAAACTGTAGTTATCGGCAGCGGGTATCTTAAAGGTAAAGGTACCGCCCACCCAGGGGGTGGTTGACGCCGGATCTATAACCCCGGCGAGTACAGCTATGGTCCCCAGGGTCGGCACGGTATCGTCCACCCGGACCGTCCGGGTCAACAGGGTTGTCCTACCCGCTTTATCCGTGGCGGTGATCACATACTCGTAGGTTTCGTCGCCAGTAACGGTCGGCAAGTTAGATATAGACCAGGTATTAGAACCGCCAGTGAAGGCGGTCGTCGGATTAGTCGGCTGATCGTATATCACCATCGGCGTGCCCGAGCCTTTTTTCTGTGTAATAACCAGGCTTTCCAGCGCATTGCTATCTTCCACATTGCCGTTCAGGGTAAAGCCGCTTTTACTTACCGCAGCCGGAGTGTTTGCAGTCAGGGTAGGCGGAGTGGCATCCACCCCAAATGCCAGGGGGGCATAATTGTTATAGGCCAGGGGAGGATCCCAGTTGTTGTTCCAGTTTCCTGCGGCGTCAAACACCGCTACATAAACCTTATACCACCCTTCAGTGGTGATGGCAGCAGTAGTGGCGGTCCAGCTCTTCTGCCCAGGCCCGGTGGTGTCCAGCTTTATCCAGTTATTAGGCGTAAGAGCCGCAGCTTCAAAAGCTGCCCGCGTGGTTTCACCGGGTGCGCTGTCTAAATACGGCAGTATCTTATAAAATACCGCCCCTATCTCGTCATTATCATAGACGGTTCCCCGGAGCAGGTTTGCATCGCCGTTAATCCATATCTCAGTAGGGGCGAATGCAGGGGAAACTAATTTCGCGTTCAGGTCTATGTCTGCCTTGACGTTCACCGACAATTCTGTTTCCAGTTTCGGGAGGGTGGTATCCACCTTGATCTTCCGGGTTTCCGTAGCGGTTCTTCCGGCTATGTCAGTGACGGTAATCTCGTAGATGTAGGTCCCGTCCACACTGGGAGCGGGTGTGGTAATAGATGTATAAGGGCTAAGAGGATCCCTGGGCAGCCCATTGGCGATTGACCAAGTACTGGATGTGGGAGAAGTAAAGGGGGTTGTCGGGTTAGTCGGTTGATTGTATATGGTCACCACGGGACCTGAATCTTTTTGCTGGGTAATAACCAGGCTCTTCAGTGCATTGCCATCCCCAACGGTGCCGCTTAAGCCAAAGTTCAGCCCCCGCCTCTGGGTATCGGAGGTATTTATGATTTCGCTCACCGTCGGAAGTTCTTTGTCCACCCCGAATTCAAAGGGAGTGTAATTAGTTCCCGAGTACGGAGTACCGGGAGACCCTGTCCCTGGGATTACAGCCGGGACCAAGTTGTTGTTCTGGTTTCCTGCGGCGTCAATGGCCGCCACATAGATTTTGTACAGGCCCGAAGATGCAGGAAGGGCAACAGTAACGGTCTGGTCGAAGTTGGTTCCGGTAAACGCTATTTTTGTAAAGCCGGCGCCGGTTAAAGCACTATCGCCGGAAGTTGCCGTAATAGAGGGATCAGCATTAGCTACCTTATAGTACACCGCAGCTAACTTGTTGGTATCCTGTACGGTTATGTTGAAAGTAAAGTTAGCGGCATCTAAGTTATTACTCAACCAGGGAGGTGTGATCGCGCTGTCTATAACCCCGGTCAGGGTGTTTATAGTGCCCAGGGTTGTTGTCCCCAGGGTCGGTACGGTATCGTCCACCTGGACCGTCCGGGTTTCCACGGCGGTCCTGCCCGCTTTATCCGTGGCGGTGATGGTATAGGTGTAGATTCCGTCGCCGATAACCGTAGAGGGCAAGCTGGGGGTTGTCCAGGTCCCTGTAGTGGTTTGGGTTAAAACAATTGTACTGCCAGTCACGCCCGCCTTAGTTTGGACTACCACCAGGTTGTGCAGGGCGTTACTATCCGACACATTGCCGTTCAGGGTAAAGCCGCTTTTACTTACCGCAGCCGGAGTGTTTGCAGTCAGGGTAGGCGGAGTGGCATCCACCCCGAATGCCAGGGGGGCATAATTGTTATAGGCCAGGGGAGGATCCCAGTTGTTGTTCCAGTTTCCTGCGGCGTCAAACACTGCTACATAAACCTTATACCACCCTTCAGTGGTGATAGCAGCAGTATTGGCGGTCCAGCTCTTCTGCCCAGGCCCGGCGGTGTCCAGCTTTATCCAGTTGTTAGCCGGAAGATCAAAAGCTGCCCGCGTGGTTTCACCGGGTGCGCTGTCTAAATACGGCAGTATCTTATAAAATACCGCCCCTATCTCGTCATTATCATAGACGGTTCCCCGGAGCAGGTTTGCATCGCCGTTAATCCATATCTCAGTAGGGGCGAATGCAGGGGAAACTAATTTCGCGTTCAGGTCTATGTCTGCCTTGACGTTCACCGACAATTCTGTTTCCAGTTTCGGGAGGGTGGTATCCACCTTGATCTTCCGGGTTTCCGTAGCGGTTCTTCCGGCTATGTCAGTGACGGTAATCTCGTAGATGTAGGTCCCGTCCACACTGGGAGCGGGTGTGGTAATAGATGTATAAGGGCTAAGAGGATCCCTGGGCAGCCCATTGGCGATTGACCAAGTACTGGATGTGGGAGAAGTAAAGGGGGTTGTCGGGTTAGTCGGTTGATTGTATATGGTCACCACGGGACCTGAATCTTTTTGCTGGGTAATAACCAGGCTCTTCAGTGCATTGCCATCCCCAACGGTGCCGCTTAAGCCAAAGTTCAGCCCCCGCCTCTGGGTATCGGAGGTATTTATGATTTCGCTCACCGTCGGAAGTTCTTTGTCCACCCCGAATTCAAAGGGAGTGTAATTAGTTCCCGAGTACGGAGTACCGGGAGACCCTGTCCCTGGGATTACAGCCGGGACCAAGTTGTTGTTCTGGTTTCCTGCGGCGTCAATGGCCGCCACATAGATTTTGTACAGGCCCGAAGATGCAGGAAGGGCAACAGTAACGGTCTGGTCGAAGTTGGTTCCGGTAAACGCTATTTTTGTAAAGCCGGCGCCGGTTAAAGCACTATCGCCGGAAGTTGCCGTAATAGAGGGATCAGCATTAGCTACCTTATAGTACACCGCAGCTAACTTGTTGGTATCCTGTACGGTTATGTTGAAAGTAAAGTTAGCGGCATCTAAGTTATTACTCAACCAGGGAGGTGTGATCGCGCTGTCTATAACCCCGGTCAGGGTGTTTATAGTGCCCAGGGTTGTTGTCCCCAGGGTCGGTACGGTATCGTCCACCTGGACCGTCCGGGTTTCCACGGCGGTCCTGCCCGCTTTATCCGTGGCGGTGATGGTATAGGTGTAGATTCCGTCGCCGATAACCGTAGAGGGCAAGCTGGGGGTTGTCCAGGTCCCTGTAGTGGTTTGGGTTAAAACAATTGTACTGCCAGTCACGCCCGCCTTAGTTTGGACTACCACCAGGTTGTGCAGGGCGTTACTATCCGACACATTGCCGTTCAGGGTAAAGCCGCTTTTACTTACCGCAGCCGGAGTGTTTGCAGTCAGGGTAGGCGGAGTGGCATCCACCCCGAATTCAAAGGGGGTATAGGTATATGGCGAAGGGGAAGACCAGTTTCTGTTCAGATTTCCCGCAATGTCAAAGACCGCCACATAGAGCGTATGCCGCCCTTCGGGGGCGGTAATGGAGCTGCTCCAGGTAGAATCGGGGTTGATAGCTACCTTTGTCCAGCCATTTATTGCAGCCCCGGCAGGATTTTCAAAATCGGATTTGGTGCTTCCAGTGGGGGCAGAACTTGCTATCTTATAAAATACTGCGCTTACCGCATCGTCATCGTAGACTGATCCACCGAGAATGTGAGCGGCATCATCAATCCAGACATCACCGGTAACAGGCGGGGTGGTCAACAAGTGAGGTAACAAGTTTATGTCCGCCTTATTAGTTGGCCCGGTCGCTATGGTCAGTTTCGGTGGAGTGGTATCCACCCTAACGATAAATTTTCTATAGGGGTCAAGTTCCTGGGTATTATGTTTGTCGACGATATCCTTTATATCAAAAATGTACTCATACTCTCCCTGTGCCGGGGCTGTGACATCCAATTTAACATGGACTGATGTAGTATCCGTAGGAGTTGGCATGGGAGAAATAGTAAGGACATAGTCGTTTACGGACCACGGCAGGTTTTCGCCGTTTCTGGTGATAGTAACGCTATTAGGTGTATTAAGGGCATTGGAATCGGTGGCGTCAAATTCAATTATGTAATCGCCATGGGCGTAGTTTTTCACACCGATAAGAGTTGTGTCCAGAGATTGAAAGTGATCTATTACCGGCGGAGCAGTATCCAAATAGAACTGCCGGTCCACAATATCGACGCTCTCATTACCCAGCCTATCGTAGGCGAACACATGCAGGTAGCGTACTCCTTCAGCCCCCCCTGGGGTCGATGCGGTCGGATCAACCCAGCCTGGGTCGATCTTGTGCCAAACAATATTAAACGGCGATACGGATGTTGGGGATGGTTTTGTGCCTGAGTAAAGGGGGTTACCGTCAATAGTGTACCAAACAGCATCTGGTTCGCTCAGGGCATCCAGGTTCGTCCCGCTTATACGCAGGGTAGTGTCGCCGATACCAATGCCGGCGGTGGGGGTACTTATGGTTACTACCGGCCCGGTGGTGTCCACAATGGCGGTGAAGGTATAGGTGGAGGTTCTGGGGTAAGCAGCAGTAGCAGTACTAACGGTAATATCCGTTACAGTAAAGGTGTAGGTGTAGGTGCCGTCATAGGTATGGCTGCTCAGATTGGCCAGGCTGGAAGGAGAGCCAGGGTCCCTGGGCAGACTGGGGATATCCAGGGTCCAGGACGTATCACTCCCGAAAGGCGTTTGAGTATAAGTGGCGCTTATCGGAATGTTATGGCTCGGCGTCGAGCTGCCGGGGGCGGGTACAAAAACCTGGCGCAGGGTTATGGACGCCAAATCGTGGGTATCGCTGACGGTCCCGCCTACGGAGAAACCTGTATTACGGTGTACACCGGTAGCCAGGTCGTTCAAGGTGACGGTGTTGGTGGGGTCATCTTTAAACTTGATGGTTGAAACTGTGGGCGCAGCATAATCCACACCGAATGGATAGGCAGCATAGTTGTAATACTGTACCGGGGAAGTACCCGGAATTTCTGCCGGAGCCCAGTTGGCATTCCAGTTTCCCGCAGCGTCAAAGGCCGCCACGTAAGCTACATGTCGGCCCTCAGGCAGCGGAGGAGTATTAACGGTGTCGCTCCAGTTGGATTCCCCTGAGCTGGCGATAGTTTTCTTTGTCCAACCATTTATGGGATTTTCAAAATCGGATTTGGCGCTTTCTGTGGGGACGGCAGCGGGGACTGCAACTATCTTATAAAATACCGCGCTCACCTCATCCGCATCATAGACCTTTCCCCTGAGGGTGTTCGATTCTCCGCTGATCCAGTTTCCGGTGCCATAGGCACCCAGGTCGCGGATGACGGCACTGAGCTTGTGGTATACAACCATCCAAGCTTTTCTCCCGGCTCAAACACATGGGGTGTCGGCAGTTTGCCCTCCACCGGCGTGGACGGGACCTATACCTATAATATTCTCGCCACGGATATTTCCGGAAGATCAACCCCCGTGACCCGGAAGATCAAGGTGGATACCATCCCCCCGAAACTGGGAGCCGAACTTGGCCTTGCTTCGGACATTTCCCTGCTCACTAATAACCAGGCTTTTCATTCCGACCAAGTCCGACACCGTACCGCCCAAACTAAAGCCCATCGATTGCCTTGTGACAGCATCGGTGTTTATTATAGTTTCCGTCAAAACCGGAGACTTCGTATCCAGGATAAAGTAGACGTGCTGGGAAGCAGCCGGGCTTGCATTTAATACCGTGGTTATGGCAGTACCGGTCTGTAGATAATTTTTGGTAATTTTATCGTCCGCAATTCCTATTTCAAAGGAATATATCCCATCCGGGACATCAGTGGACAATGTAGCCGTAAAGCTCACCTCTTTGCGGGGCAAAGCGGGGGGCACCGGGGTGGGAGCAAGGGGGCTGATCACTACATCTACAGTTCCGGTAATCGGGGCGCCGTCCTTGTTGTAAAATTTTACGCTGCCCGTATTATCGTTCTTCCAAATAATGTCTTCCAGCCTGACCCCGTCATCGTCAAGGAAGCTTCCCTGGATGACCCTGGTATTGAGCAGGCGGTTATCGGTGGTGGCCAGGAGTGCAGCTTCGGTACCGATGGTATCGACAAGGCTGGTGAGCACAATTTTTGGTTTATCAGTATCCTGATCCGCATCTAAGAGCACTACCGAGCGCTTATAGTTGCCCGCCTTATCCTTGGCGACAATATGCAGGTAGTTCAACCGGGAGGTAAAGGCGGTGGTATCAATGACTACCGATGCGCTTGTGCCGGCCTTCTTGTATACCGGCGCTTCGGGTGCATCAAAGAATGTGGCGGCGGCATTGTTGTACAGCGTTACCGGATCGTCTTCTTTACTGGTAGAGATGAGGTATTTGATCTCCCGGTAGTCGCTCTGCTCTTTATCGTATCCGATGTTATTAGCATCATTGGCAACAACATCTGCGGCAATGAAGCCGTTTACGATAAACTGCTTCATCTTGTCGGTCGCTTCGCTTTCCTCAACATTCGGCTGTATCCGGGATACATCTACCTCAGGCGGGGTCGTGTCTATGTAGACTGTGTAGGCCTTGGAGGATTCGCTGCCCTGGTTACTGGTGGTGGCAACGGTAAATTCATATTCGCCATCGGTGAAGGTATAGTCCTCCAGGTCTTCATCGGTATACTTTGGATCAAAGTCGGTTTGTTCATAGGGCGTTCCCGGTGTTATTACATGGGATTTCAGTATCCGCTCCATACGCTCAGGCGGATCGGATGCCAGCGTATTAGCCGTAAATTCCGCACGGGCCAGGATAGTTGCTGCAGCATCCCCGGCTTTCCTAACCGAGAGCGTGGCTATCCCTATCCCCGCCGAATGGCTGAGGTTCGCTTCGATCGTAAATTCTTTATTCTGGTAATCATTAACCAGGGGGGTAAACGTAATTTTGGGGAGTTCATTGGCTTTTATTATTTCCAATTTCCAGGGGGCATCTTCTTTAGGAGGGTATTGGGCAACGTGGATTTGTTTGCCATCCTCAAGAATCCCGTCCCACACCAGCAAGCGGTAGGAGTAGGTCCCTGTGGGCAGACCCTGGGGCTTTACCGTGGAGCTGGGCTTGTAGGGGTGCGCATCGGGAGCAATCCCATAGTACCGGAAATTGACAAACTTTTTCCCGTCATCAGGATAGTCGGAATCCATGTCCGACCAGTCATCAGGTTCGTCGTTACCGTCAAGCCAAAACTTGATTTTCGGGTAGCCCTGGGCGATACCCATATCGTCATTGGCCACGCCCCCTAAATAACCGCCGGAAATCATTTCCGCCAGTTCCTTATCCTCTTCTTTCAACGGGGTCTGCACTTCCACTGTGGGGGGGCCGTTCTTAACCCTAAAGGGCAGTTCCTCGGAAACCACTGCCTTGCCTGTTCCGTCCCAGGCCTGGAGTTTAACCGTTACATCGCCATTTAACCCTTCAAAACCTAATTCATTCAAGGTATCCAGGGTGACGAGATAGTTGCCCCCATTGGAAGATATATAGCTCGTCGCATCTTTGGTAATCGAGACATTGCCGGAGCCGTCAGGTTTCTTCCCGGTAACGGTGATGCTTACCCGGCTGATGGACATATCATCGGTGGCGTTTATTTCAAAAGATACATTCGATCCCCAGATAAAAGGGTTTTTGCTCGGAGACGGGGATACCAGATTTACTTTAGGAGGTTCTATATCAACCTTATTGCCCAAGCCTGCCTGTATCGGATTTTCGCAAGAAATCAGAACCAGGATTGCCAGACTTACCAATGAAAGTTTTTTATACATACAAATACCTCTTTTATGCGGTTATTATCGAAAAATACCCAACAATATTGAAAAATACTCTGTTTTATTATAGTATAAAACAAAATAAAAATCATTATTATACGAATTTTCGGAGTATTTTACTAAAAAACCTTGATTATTGTAAATTATTTGGTAATTTTGGAAAAATTATCAGGGGTTAGAGGCTGTTTTTCCGCCCTGTTCCCCCATCTGCCACACAAAACTGCTGCTCAGCCAGGCCAGGCGGGCTGCCCGGGAAACCGGGTTGTAGGGGGCACCGTTACGGTGGGCGGGAATCCAGCCCAGGGTGTTGGCTATGAGGGTCTGGGTTTCCGGGGAGGCGAGCCAGGTTTTGACCGGAGACAGTTTTTGTACGTACTTTTCTTTGCCGAAGGGGACGGCCCAGAGTAGATCTGCCTGGAGGCCGAATTCGTGCCAATCCTCCCGTTCGGGGAAGCGGCTGGCTTCCAGGCTGCTGGTGTCCTGGGGGGGGAGGGATCGGATGCGGCTGAGGGGGGCGTAGATCCAGGCGGGTGAAGATTGGTAAAACAGGGGGATGGCGTCTATCCAGCCGTAGGTGGAGGCGCCCTGCTGGAAACGGCGGCCTGAAAACAGGGTCTCCCGGGTGCTTTCCCAGAGATCCGGGTCCAGGGGAAAGACGCCGGGCTGTATCTGCAAAAGTTGGGCGGTCCATGCCTCCACAGAGGGGGCATCCCGGCCAGGCATGATCAGGTGGCCTTCCCCGCCTGAGGGGGAATCTACCCGGGTACGGGATACCACAGGGTCCTTAAAATCACGAAAAACCATCCAGGGGTCCAGGGCTAATACCTGGGCGCCCCGATATTCCCCGGTGGCCGTCAGGGTATCCTCCAGGGCGGGGTAGATGGTAATGGGGGGCGCCCAAAAGGCTTCGGTTTCCTCGGATGCCGCCGCCCCGTCAGACGCAGCCCCGCTGACCGCGCCGGTTTCCTGAGATGCCACCCCGTCGCTTAGGTCGCCCCCGGGCGGTCCCTTGGCGGTGATGATAAACCCGTAGCGGCGGCGGGGAAGCTCCCTACCCTCCCCCAGAACTACTACCCTGGTAAACAGGGGCGGCGGGGAAGCGGCCAGGACCTGCTCCCAGACCCGTTCGTAGGGGGCGTCCACCAGCCAGACCGGCTTGGGCCGGGTCAGAAGGACCGCCGCTAAAACGGCGATCGCCAGGACCGAAGAGGCGGCGATTAGGGGGACCCGGTATTTACGGCCAAAAAGAAAAAGGTGACTGTCACCTTTTTTGTCTTTTTTATCTTTTTTGTCTTTCACTACAAAACCTACATAACATGAAATATGGTGATAAATGAAGCCCGGCGCTCCTTTGGGGGCGCCGGGCTGTTTTCGGTTTTGGCCCTACTTCTTGATGTAGGCCCGTTCGTAATTCACGTTGGTCTGATACCCCAGCATTACGGTATTCTTAAGGTCTATGGCAGTACCGGGGAAGGTTCCCCCTGTGGGCACGCCGTTGCAGACGTATTCGTCCACCGGGGTGTTCACCGTGGGGATGGTCATGGCTTCCCAAGCGCCGGTGTAGGCATCAAGTACCGCGCCGTCCGTAAGGGCGTTGAAGTTGTTTCTCCAAACCACCCGCACGGAGTTTTGGGTCTGGGGGAATGAGGCGTGGTAGTAGGAGATATAAGGCACTATGACATCGGTACTAGGTACGCCATTTACCGTCCTTTTTTCTTCCCTGGTGTTGATCATCAGCTTGGTGCCTGCGGAGAGGTAGGAATCTACGGTAACCACCACAGGGGTGGCGGTGTAGGAACTCATGTACGCATACCGCAAATCCCCGGTGCTGTTGGCATAGTAGGCCAGGTGGATGCCGTTGTTCTTGTCTACCGTCATATCCACATACCAGCCTGCAAAATCATTATCAATTACCCTGGCGTTACTCTGCCAGACAGAGGTGGGGGTGTTGCCCTGAGTGGGTGCAAGGCCTGTCGAATAGGAGAACACTAGCTGCCCTGCACTGGCATCGTACCAGGCGATAACCGCCCGGCCGTCACTTAAGGCGCCCACTGCAGTATACAGGCCGCCCTTGTAGTTGGTGGAACTATCCGCAACCACCTGGAAGCCGGCGGCTGATCCGCCTGCCTCGTTAATATCGGTAAGGTTGCTCGCTAAATCACCGGTTATAGTATTCGCTGCTGTGCTTTCTCCATACCGGAAGATCACGGGATTATTGGTTTTGTTACTATCATAGTAGCTCATGTAGATCTTCGCGGGGCTTGCCGAAGTTCCTGCGCCGATAATAGCAATACGGGGTATCTTAACCCGGTTAATATTGTATATCCCCGTGTCGGTGTTTAAACTCAATTCCAGCCGGCGCTTATTTGTTCCGGTATTATAATTTCCCGTATCGGTGCCAACCATAGAACCCGGCGCCCTGCTGAAGAAAGTAAAGGAGGTGGCGCCGGTTATGGTGTCCTGAATACGGTCCGTATTGGTGCCACCACCGTAATAATTCTGGCTGCTATCAATGGCAACGGTGGTGTTGTGGTATTTATTGTAGGAACTTTCAAAAAGCGCTGAGGTTCCGTTCTTGTTAAAGCGCATTTGTTTAACGCCCTGTCCATAGGACATATACCAGTTACTACTCGCATCCATGCGCATAAAGGGGCTGGTAATGTCCGCGCTGCTTATCATGTCCGCGGTGTTCCACACATAGAGGTTGCGGTCATCGGTGAGTATGTTGTTGTTCACATTGTTCGGCTCCTGGGTATAGGCCGCAGTGGAGCTGTTGCTGTTATTCACCGATGTAACACCGCCGACGGTAACCACCAGTGGGCCGGAAACATGGGTGGCGGCGATGGGTAGGGTTATGGTGTTTACATTGGTCACCGTTATAGGCGCCGTAGTCCCCTTTATCGTGGCAGTGGCGCCGGTAAAGTTAAAGCCCCGCACGGTGACGGTTTCCCCTTCCCGGACCGAATACCAGCCCAGGGCGGAACGGTCAAAGGTCGAGGGAGTGGATACATACGCCGAGGATAGGCGGGTGGTGAGGCCGGAAATATAGGGCGCGGTCTTTAAGGTGATGGTATTGTAATTGCTGTTGCTATCCGTCGGGTTCACCACTGAGGCGCTTTCATTCCCGTCCACCGGGCCGGGGGGAGTATAGTCATCATACGTGGGAATACGGGCGTCCACGGCTATGACCTGAACCGGGGCATTCCCGGCCATGGGGGTTCCACCGATTCCTGCCTGGGTATCCCAGAGATAGGCCCATTCGACCCTATGGCCGTCCAGGGTAAGCTCATCGTAGACCCAGGCGTTTGCGGTATTAACAGGGGTCAGTTGTCCGCTCACCGTATTGATGATGGTAACAATAGTAGCATTGGTGAATTTCAGCCTTATTTCGGAAATACGCTGGTTGTCCTCGGCGTAGCCCCGGAGTATGACCTTGCCGCTCACTATATCTGTGGTGACGCTCGGCTGGAAAACATAGGTCCCAGCCTCGTCCTTTTCCAAGAAGATATTGGCGTTAGTATCACTGGTTCCCCGGGGTTCGATATGCCCGGACTTGGAGGCGGTTCCGCCTGAGCCTATCACATGGATGCCGCCCCTGTTCATGTTATTTCCCAAGGCAACGGGTCCTATGTTGGTCAGAGTAGTGTTGGTGTTGGTGTCCGGGTTCCTGGCAATGGGATTGAGGTCGTAAAGCCGCGCCGTGGGCAGTTCCACATCTCTGTTTTCCACCCGCAGTCCCACCACGATCATGTCGAAGAGCTGCTGGGATTCCCCTTCTCCGGGAACCGTGGTGTCCCAAACCTTGATGATGAAGAAGGCCCCGTCAAGCCCGGTTTCCGGTATATTGTTAAATTCTAGGCCGATATAGTTAGTGGAAGCGGAATTGGCGCTAAAGTTCCCGGTCTTTTGCGGCGCCGTGGTATTTATGGTATAGTTCCACACCGAACCGGTTCCGGTGGCGGAAGGCCCGTTGGCGACCGCCACAAAGGTAAGCCCCACAGTAGCGCTTTCCGCCCCGAGGCCCACCCAGTTGGTGGTACCCACATTATTTATGGTGTAGATCTGTCCGGTTTGGATGGTTGACGCATCGGCGCTGGCCCTGGTGGCATGGGAGATCCGGTAATTAACCGCACCGTTTCCGCGGTCCTTGGTAACCGCAAAGGAAAGCCGCCGGTTCCGGGCTGTAAAGCCTGAGGTCAGATAATTGGCGGTATAATCCTTGGTCCCGCCGGCGAAGGTTCCCAATCCGCGAATGTCGGTGCCCAGGGTCACCTTGGTGATCTTGGGGGCGTTGTTCTTAACAAAGAGTTCCTTCTCATAGTACCGGGCGTTCCCCGCGTTATCAAAGATAACGTAATGCAGGGTTACGGGGCCATCGGCGAGCTGGTGGGAATTGAATATGGCGTACCATTCCTTATTGGTACCATTGTCGTACCAGGCTTCAACATAGCCGTCGCCATCGGCATCATGGAAAGAACCGGTTACCTCGTTGTTATTATCAATGGTGATCCCCGACAAATTGTTCGCCGGGAAGCTGGATATGGTTGTAACACTACCGCCTTGGGTCATGTCTTTTACCAACTGGTTCTTGCTGGTAAAGGTATCGGTGTTCTTAAGGGGCAAGTAGGTCCTGGCGCCGCTGATTATACGGCTGAAATAAACCGTTACGTGGCTGAGGCCCTGGATGTTTCCCGAACCGGCCCCGTAGTCCCTGGCGAGCCCCCGGATGTAGTAGTCATCGGTCATGGTATTCGGGGCGGTATAGTCCCCTTCGGGATAGAAGTTATCCACCTGGAGATTCAGGATCTGCTGGGTCTGGTAATGGTACGCGGAGTTGTCAACACCCTTGATGCTCAGGGAATAGTACCCTGTGGTATCCAGATGGGATAGAAGGCTGTTTACCGAAACCTGGAATTTGTAGACAAAGTTTCCGGCGCCGTCCGCCGCATAGGCTGTTCCCGAACCGGTTCCTGTGGTGCTGGTGGCTATAAAGGTCTCGCCTACCGTATTGGTAGAGGCGCCGGGGAACACAGACCCGGAAGGGGCGGTCACGATCAGGTATTTTTTCCCAACATTAAAGGTACCGCCCGGAAGGCTTACCTGGGTCGGGGTTGTTACAAGGGATGAGCCAATCAGGTTGGCTCCGTTGTCTTCATAGGAACCGGTATTGCCCCGCCACTGGATGGCGGAAAGGCCGCTTTCGTCCCGGACATCAGCCCGGACCGAGAAAGTCCTGGAGACCTGCATACCGTCGGTATAGTCTTCCCAGCTACTATCCTGGTTCCGTTTAACTTGCACAAACTCAATTACCGGTATCTCGCTGTCAAAGAAGATGGTTATCTGCTTATAGGGTGTAATATCATACTTATCACCGCTTGTCCCGTAATTCTTTGAATCCTGGGACCGGGCCTGGACGACTATCTTCCTTTGCTGTCCCGGAAGGGGGTTATAATCCCCTGTACTGTTGATAAGGGCATACCAGGTTACCTGGGACCCGCTGCTGCTCTTTACTGCGGGTATCCATGGATCAAAGGTGTCTCCTGCCGCGTCGGGGGTAGGATCAATACGTATCTCGACCCCGTAAATCCAGTCGTCATCCGTGGCGATACCGGATATACGGACCTCCCCACCTACCAGATCCCCGTTTTCGGGACTGAGGATGCGCACATCGGGATTATCCCCATCGGGATCGATCAGGAGGTAGTGGATGGTATTGCCGTATGCGGGATAGATGGTTTCACCGGTATTGCCCGCACGGTCTATGGCCTGGACATTAAAGGGGAAGAGCCAGTAGTTAAAATTAGGATCATTCTGATCCACCAGGGGTCTGGGTATACCGTAACCATCCACATCTTCGGGATCAACCCGGTAGGAATAGGTTGTGTTGGCGTAGGTAACAACATTGTCGATGGTAAAGTTCCAGCTGTACAGTCCTCCCTCCCAATTAGTTACGTGGGAGGCAGCATCCAAAGCGGTATCCGTCCAGGTGCTGGCATTTTTTCCAAGTTTAAACATAATTTTAGAAAGGGTGTTGTTGTCGTTGGCGGTTCCCCGGATCGTTATTTTCCCGTTTACCTTGGCCAGACGCTGGGGGTCTTCCATCCTGACTGTGGGTGCTGTTTTATCCAGGATAAAGTCCTTGTACACGGTCTTAACCCGGCCTGCCAGGTCCGTGGCCTCCACATTCAGGGTATAGGAACCTTCGGTAAAGAGACTTAGGTTCACACTCGCGGTCCAGTTCTTTTGGCCCGGGGTGCCGGAGTCGGTCAGGGAGGCAGTTACCGGAACTGAAGCGGTTCCCGTTGCCGAGACCAGCCAAAGCTTGACCGCACTGATGCCGTCGTAGTCCAGGACGGTCCCGCCAAAGCTCACGGTTTCCGCCTTATAGTAGGACTGGATGGTGTTCAGGGTGAGGACAGGGTCCGCCCGGTCAACACGGAAATACACCGGCACCGAGGAACTTGGGTTAAGCACCTTATCCTTGGCGGTGACGGTAATCCGGTAATAGCCGTCCCCATTGGCCAAAAGGCCCAGGGCGACCATGTCACTGGTCCAGTTCACCGTGGTCTGCACCGACGGGGTTACGGTAGTCGTGTTGAAAGTGCTCCATGTACCGCCGGGGAGGCCATTGTTGCTTTTTTCAATTAACCGGGTAATTGTTGATACCTCGTAGGTATCACTGGTTACTCCCAGGACACGGGGGCTGGCATCCATAATAATGGTGGCCCCTCCGGTTTCAACGTTGCTTAATACCGTCACCGGGGGGGTAGTATCCTTGATAAAGGTCCACTCCGCCGTGGTGGTCCGGCCTGCATCATTTTCCGCCACCACCGTGAGGGTATGGGGTCCCTCTGTAAGGGTACTTAGTTCAAACACATTCTTTGTTACGTTGTAGGTAAATGTTACTTTTTTAGGAGGACCAGCGGTAATTGTGTTAAATGTTGTGCCGGGAGCTTGTGCGTCAAGCTTTATATTGACATTTTTGATGCTGTTATCCGTGGCGTAACCGGTGAGGGTAAGCACCGGATCAGAGGGATTGGTAATGCCAACCATGCCGAACACATTTCCCGAAACTTCATTAAGGATCAGGACCGGCGGGTGACCGGCTATCTTAAAGCCTACCCAGGTACTTGTCCCTTCGTTTTCCAAAGCATCCCAGACCCTGACTTTTACCCGGTGGGCGCCGTCCCCCAGGGTATCCAGGGGGATGCTCCACTGCACAATCTTCCCGGCGCCGGTAACCCCCGGACTGGGGGGGTTGGGGGGAGAGGGGGGTGGGCTAATTACCGCATTTGTCCAGGTGGAGGCATCGTCCATCATGTACTGGAACAGGGGGCTAGCGGAAAGCTTTATATCCGAGTATTCGTCCACAAAGGAACCCCGCAGCACGGGAGTTTCGTCAGAGATGATACTGGTTACTGCGTTCAGGGCAGTGGTGACCGGGCCACTGGACATTAGTCCTTCAGGAATTACTTCACCGGCTATATTGGCAAAGGAAATCGCCGGGCCGGTGGTGTCTTTGTAGAATACCCACTGCACTTCGTGGTTCAGGCCGACCGCGTCAATAGCCTCCAGGGTGATGGTATGGGGGCCCTGAGCAAGGGATGAAAAGTCGGCGGGGGTCAACAATTCAGGGAGGGTATAGGACCAGACTACATTGGTCCCGGAAGCGACAGCCTTAGTAACCCAGTTCCCGCTGCCAAGACGGGCCCTGAAGGTTTTCAAATGCAGCTCAGTTACCTTCCCTGTTACGGTGAAGTTGTCCTTATATTTCATTTGCCCGGTGGAACTATCTACGGTTAACACCGGACTGACCGTATCCACCACAAAGTTTTGTATAACCGGGATTGCGGCTATATCGAGCTCCTCTGCGGGACGGACCTTTTTGAGGTGATCGTCTTTAACACTTATCCTAAGCTGCTTATCACCGTCATTACCGGAGCCGTAGGGGATGGTGCAGGAGAAATTGACGGACTGGCCGGAACCGGACACGGAACCGGCCTGGGTAACCCAGGTAGAGCCGGCATCGGAGGAAAACTCGAATAAAAGGCTGCTGTTCAGCACCCCGTCGTCATCGCTTACGGTGCCCCGGAGTATATAACCACCGGACACAATCGGAGGAGTGGGGAAGTCGTTCAGGGTTATCTTCGGTTTATCTGTGGACTGATCCACATAGAAATTCAGATACGCCTTATTGGTCAGCCCAGTCGTATCCTCTGCCCGGATATAGAGATAGCAATCCCTCAGATCAGTTAATGCTGCCGTGTTATAATAGATGTCAATGGGGAACCCTGTAAAAGGATCGGATATTACAACATCTGTGGAATTGGCAAATACAAAGGTCGTGGGATCACTGGAATCAGGATTGAATGCTGAGTTAATGCTCGACGTATGGGGTATCAGGTACCACTTAACTTCTTTTATGCCGTTATTATCCCCGCCGGTGGCGCTAAAGCGGATGTACCCGTTTACATTGTCTTCCCTGGCATTGGCGCTTACCATTATGGGCTGCCTGGTGATGCTGACTTCCGGCGGCGTGGTATCTACCACCACGGTGTATGATTTTTTACTGGCAAAAATAGTTTCATCATCAACATAATCACTGCCCGGCTGATTTTCCTTGCCCGCCACATCTTTGATGATTATTTCGTAGCGATAAGTCCCATCGTTTGTATGGCCGCTGGCGTCTACCGCCTGGTTTACCGTAACGGTCTTCCGCTGATCAGTACCGGTTGCTATGGAAATACCTGAGGTCAAGGCAGTCCCGTTTAATTTCACCACAATGGTGTCCAGCTTGTTGGAGTCATAGGCATCAAACTTAAAGCTATAACCCGTCCGGGCGTAATTACCGTCTCCAATGACAGTAATAGAGTTGGGAACAAAGCTTCGTATGTCCGGAGGAGCAAGATCCACGTTGAATTTGATACCTGAATGGCTGCTTTGGTTACCCACTTCGTCGTAGCCGATCATGTGGAGGTAGCGCACCCCTTCGCTAATTGAACCGGCCGTAAGGGTGTGGTTCCAGGTGGTATTACCGCTGACCGTAGCCCAGGGGGTGGCGGGGGGTATTTCGGTGGGGGGGGTGGTGGAGCTGTTGACCGCAAAATAAATGGCGCCCACGGCACTCAGTGAACCCGGATCACTGGCAGTTCCGTTGATAATCAAGTTACCACCGGTTATGGAACTGGACCCGTCCGGCGCGGGGTACTGCACGGTTATTACCGGGCCGGTTTTGTCGTACACAATCGTAAATTCTTTTGATATGCTCCGGTCCGATCTGCCGGTTTTATCTTTTATGGTGAGGACATAGCTGTATTTTCCCTCGTCAACCGTAGCGCCGGGGTTAGTTACGGCGTTCCAGGGCAGGTTCGGGATATTCAGGGTCCAGGACGTGTCGTTGCCGCTGGTCTGCGGATAGTGGGGCGACTGGGTAAGGTTTAAGGTCCTGGCGGCCTCTAAATTTTTCCGTTCAGTCAGGGTTATGGTGTCCAGGCCGTTGCTGTCCGTAACTATCCCTTCCAGGGAGAACCGGGTTTTTTTATGGGGCGCCGGATCGGACAGCTCGGGATCCAGTGACCACCATGACAAATCGGTGTTTTTCAGTTTCAGGGCCGACAAATCCGGCTTGCTCTGGTCCACCCCGAATATATAGGGGGTGATATAGTCTACCAGGGGAGTCGGGCTTGCCGGGGGGATGGAAGTTACATTGTTAGTCTGATTTAACACATCGTCAAAGGCCACCACATAGATCCTGTATTTTCCTTCTGTAAGACCAGCTGATGTAGAATTAGGCCATGTAGTACCGGCGCCGCCCAGGGTGACCGAGTCCCTCCAAGTAGTTCCGCTAAGGGTCGCTGCATTCCAACCTGAGCTGGAAGCATTGAAGGTTGTAAGGGGGGTGGCTTCGGTGATAGACGGGGCAGGATCACCTTCCGCCTGTATCCTGTAAAATACGTGACTCACTCCCACATTATCCGTAACCGTACCCATGATCTGGGGGGATTCGCCTGAGACCCAGGAATTGGGCAAAGGATGCTCCACCGGCTGGCTTACGGGCCTTATCCCCAAGGAGGGATTTCCCAGTACCGGAGGAAGTGCATCCACCTTAAGGTAACGCTCGATTATGGTGGTCCTTCCCGCTTTATCCGTGGCGGTAATCTTATAGTAGTACTCCCCGCCGGGATTAGCTGCTGTAAAGGGCGAACCACCCGTGCCGTCCCAGTTATGATTAGCAGGCTCCCAAGGTAAGTTGGGGGCTCTCCAGTTAGTAGACCCCGGGCTTGCAGTAAATCCAGTGGTTTTGTTGTAAATGGTATAGATGGTTCCGCCGTTCTTTTGCTGGGTTATCTTCAGGCTGACCAGTTCATAGGTATCCCCTACCTCGCTTTGATTGCTGTTGTTCAGGCCACCCAGGGTAAATCCTTTTTTAGTCGGAGTTGGGTTGCTAAGGCTGCCCGGACCGCCAAAGGCCGTTTCGGAAAGAGTCGGGGGATCGAGATCCATCCCAAAGAGATAGGAAGAGGGAGCACCTAGGCTCTGGTTTTCTGCGGCGTCAAAGACCACCCAATAGATTTTATACTCACCTTCTTTAATGACAGAACCGCCATCCAGGAAGACCGATCCGGCAGCATCGGGAATAATGGTCTCTTGCCACTTGCCGGGAATGCCGTCGATTCCAATCGTCTTTGAGGTAAATTCGGCATCTCCTGTTAAAGCCGCCACATCCGCCGAATCAAGGCCTGTTAGATTGGGAGCGAGGTCACTTGCCTTCTGTATCTTATAATACAGCTTGCCGGGATTTGGGTTGTTAGAATCAAGGGAGTTATTGTCGGAGACAATTCCCCCAATTGTAAAGGTGGAGCCCCCTATATAGGGGGTTGGGGTTCCCGGGGGTATGATCCCGCTCAGGGTTATGGTCCCCGGGTTCGGCGACGTATTATCCACCCGGATATTCCGTGTTTGGACGTCTGTCCTTCCCGCTATATCCGTGAGGGTGATCACATATTGGTAATTTCCTTCCACCGTGTCCAGGGCTGGACTGGTCCAGCCGAGGGGCGTTGCCGGGGGGTTCGTGGAGAAGCTGCTCGTGTTCCAAAAGGGACTCGGAGAGCCGCTTCCAAACTTTTTGGTTATTACCAGGCTTGCTAAGAGGTTGGTTTCAGTCACGGTGCCGCTCAGGGTAAGGGGGGGTTGACTTACCTTAAGGGTATCGCTGCCAATTATTTCGGTAAGTACCGGAGGACTGGCGTCCAGCCCCAATCGTTGGGGGCTGCTTATGTTATTGGCCGCGTTTCCTGCGGCGTCAAAGACCACCGCATAGATATAATACGTACCTTCGACAAATACAGAAGCTGCAGATTTGAAGGGCGAGGGATAAGCGGTAAGATCCTCGGGTAGTTCCCAGTGACCGTTGCCCCCGGCATCTGGTGTAACCGTCAGCGGGGCAAAGTACAAGTCCGTTAATTGCGTCACGTTGGAAGGATCTGATATAGCCAGAGAAGGATCCGAGCTTATCAGAACATACGCCGAACCAAAACCGTGATCATCATGGGCATTTCCTGTGATTTTAAGGTCAGTGTTTTCAGGCCCTATCCAGGGAAATGGGGTTGATGAGGATAAACGCCAGTTCGGGAATATGGTCCCCAGAGTCGGAGGGTGAGTATCCACCAGGACCGACCTACCACCCTCCACTATGGAGCTTCTTCCCGCTATATCGGTGACTGTAATCCTATAGGTGTAGTTCCCGTCTTCCTCACCTGCATATCCAAAGGGGAAAATGTCGCCGCTGTCCCAGTCTTGGTCCACAGGCACCGAGGAGAAGGAAGTTCTTTCATAAGCCGTCACAAAGGCTCCGCTGCCCTTCTGCTGTTCTATCAGCAGCCTTGCCAGGCCGTAGGTATCCCTCACCTTCCCTTTCAGGGAAAATCCGATGTTTTGTATCGATTGCTGAGTAGTATTGATCTTGGTTTCCGTAACCACCGGCGGATGGGTATCAACCCCGAAACGGAAGGGGGCATAGGGATATGCCCCGGTATTATATGGCGTAGGGGGGGCTATGTTGTTGTTCTGGTTTCCTGCGGCGTCAAAGACCACCAGGTAGATCAGGTATTCCCCTTCCACAGCGCTTCCGACGGCGCCTGTTCCTATGGGAACATCCTTAGGATCTATGGTGATGGACCATTCACCTGCGCTGAGGGGTCCTGAAACCGGCCTTGAGGTAAAGCCAGCGGCTATCACATTCGCTTCGGTGGACGCAGCCGTAATACCGACACCCGTTGAAGACTCGGGAGGAGGATCTCCTGCCGGCTGTATCTTATAATACACCGAACTAAAGCGGTAATTATCGCTTATGGTTCCGCTGATGGTAAATGAGTCAGTACCCACCCAGGGCATGGGGTGTCCGTTAGGACTTACCTTCCCGGTGCTAATGCTTATCCCCTCTATTTTAGGTCTTTCATTGTCCACATAGACGTACTTCTCCACCGTATTGGTTCTTCCCGCCTTATCGGTGGCAATAATCTTATAGCCGAAGAGCCCATCGGTGTAACCTAAAGCAGGCAGATTATGAGTACCGATTGTCGTCCAGGTGCCATCTTCTAAGGGATTCGGATTGGGGAGGGGGATGGCCAATGGGGGAGAAAGCTCGGTATAGGTTCCACCGCCCCACTTCTGTTCTATCACCAGCTTATCCAGGAAATAGGTATCCCCCACAACGCCGCCTAAGGTAACTGGGCTTTTCCGTACCAACGGGTTTGTGGAGCTTTCGCCGCCGGGGGTCGTTTCGGTAAGCTTGGGATCCTTGGTATCAACACCGAAAAGGAAGGGGACATAGGCGGCTCCCGAATACTGCGTACCGCCAGGGTCATTGGCCGGGCTTATGTTGTTGTTCTGGTTTCCGGCGGCGTCAAAGACCACCAGGTAGATCTTGTATTCCCCTTGAGTATTGGAGATCGGAGACGCGCTTGGATTTATGGTGGCGTGCCATTCGGCATTGATGGGGCCTCCGGTAATATCCTGCCTGACAAAGCCGGTTAATGCTATTAACTGCGCCTCGGTGGTCGTAGACGTAACACCGGGAGCAGCACTACCGGGACCGGTGGCCGGCTGTATCTTATAGTACAACGAAGCGGCAGAACCAAACATGTAGTTATCGGACAGGCTGCCGGTGATGGTAAAGGAAGAACTGCCTACCCAGGGCATGGGGTGTCCGTCAGGACTTACCTTCCCGGTAAATGTTATTGCCCCCAATTGAGGAGCAAAGGGGTCCACATGGACTACCCGTTCTAGCACGGTAGTCCTTCCCGCTACATCCGTGGCGGTAATCGTATATGTGTAGTCGCCCTCATGGGGACTTTGTGAAGGCAAAGTCAAGGGAAAGGCCGGCCAAGTGTTGCTAGGCGGGATAGGATCCGGATTGGTGGCGAAACTGGTCTCAGTTAAAACTGTTATCTCAGTCGCGCCCTTCCTCTCTTTTACCACCAGGCTTACCAGGGAGTTGGTATCCCCCACATCACCGGTCATGGTAAAATCGGTGGTGATGATCCCGGATGAGGAAGGACTAAGCACTACGTCAAGAGCCGGCGCTCTCTTATCCATCCCGAAAAGGAAGGGCTCATAGGGCGCTACTCCCGTATTATATGGCGCAGGCGGGCTTATGTTGTTGTTCTGGTTTCCTGCGGCGTCAAAGACTACCACATAGAGCTTGTATTCTCCTTCCACAGAATTGATACCCGCAGGATCGGTTGGATCTATGGTGACGGTCCATTCACCGTCGTCAGCGGCGCCATCAACCGCCCGGGCAGTAAATTTATTTGTACCGGTTAATAGTTTTATCTCTGCTTCGGTGGTTGCAGCCGTAATAGGCGGAGGGGTATACGTTGCCAACTGTATATTATAATACACCGTACCAAACCGATAGTCATCGCTTACCTCGCCCTTGATGTTAAATTTGTCGTTGCTTACATAGTGGACTGGGGCTGTTCTGTCTATAACCCCGGTCATGGATATGTCCCCCAATTTCGGGGCGGATGTGTCCACCCGGACTTCCCGCCTCTCTGTGGTCTGGTGGCCTACAATGTCGGTGGCGGTAATCACATAGTCATACAGGCCATCCTGGGCGCTATCCAGGGGAGAATAGGGGGAACCCGTTGCGGGGTTAAAGGGCAAATTGGGAAGGGACCAAAGCTGGGAGTTGGTATTTGTTGGGTCGATGGAAGGCAATTCCCATATAGGAAGAACCGATTCCGGGGCGCCACGCTTCTGCTGGTATATCACCAGGCTTTTAAGCCCGTTGAGATCCTTCACCGTTCCGTCCAGTGAAAAACTCGCTCTTTTTACCTTAAGGGCGGAATCTCCCAAGCTGTCCTCGGTAAGTACCGGGGGCTCGGTATCCAGGAAGAAGTAGACCCGCTCAGTGGCGATGGTGGTAGTAACGGCCTCGATGTCCAGATCTCCGGTGAAACCCTGGGCTGCGGATTTAAGGGCGTTTTTCTTATCATGATCGTCCTGGGCTTTCATTTCAAAGGAATAAATCCCGTCGGGAAGATCCGCCTTGGGCGGCAAAGTAACGGTAAAGCTTACCGCGTTACGGTCGGTGGTATTCTGGGCAATGGGCAGGGGAAAGGGAGTTGCAATGCCGGGCTTATAATAGGAGAACGTTGCGGGGTTAGTGGCGATATCAATGCCGTCGTCGTCCCGGAAAACACCCCGGATGGCCCTTTCGGTGTCCAGTTTGTTGGGATTGGCTGCGGCCCTAAGGGCGGCTTCGCTGTGGATGGTCACCAGGTCAAAGACGGGAATATCAATTACCGGTAAGTCCGTTTTCTGCTCAACCTTTAACAGCGCCGTGGTGTGGTTGTAGTTTCCCGCCCTGTCCTTGGCTACAAGTACCAGGTACTGGTCTTTATTATTGTAGTAAGCCGGTAAAGGCAGATCGGCGGGCGCCAATTTCCTGGTGTCAATAATGACCGAAGAAGCGGATTCGGTATTTTTGTACACCGGCACCTCAGGCTTGTCAAAATAGTTGTCCCCCGCAGCCTCGTACAAGGCCGCAGAGACTGTCTGGCTGGGCGCTGCCGGGGAGCTATTCTGGATTAAATATTTGATTTCCCGGTAGGTCTTATCCTCGATTTTAAAGGTTGCGATATTATTAGCATCGTAGGTACTGATATCCAGGGATATCAGGCCGTTTGCCGTATATTCGGTATAGTTAGTAACGCTGTTGCTATAGCTCTTATACACGGGGATTACCCGGGCGACATCCAGCTCCGGCGGAGTCGTGTCTATGTACACCGTGATGGACTGGGAGGATACGCTGCTCTGGGCGCTGGTGACGGTGACGGTAAATTCATAGGTACCATCGGTGAAAGGATAGGGTTCCAGGTCATCCAGGTCATTCTCCTGCAGATACTTATCTTGGTCGGTATCGTTTTGACTGTAGGGCTTTCCGGGCTCTATTGGCTGGGACTTCAGGATCCGTTCAATCCGTTCCGGATCAAGCACCGTCACAGGATCAGAAACCTCCGCCCGGGCCAGGATAGTTTCATTGTCATCACCGGCTCTCTTAACCGAAAGGATCGTCTGGCCTATCCCTGCGGAATGGCTGAGTTTGGCTATCAGGGTAAAGGTATCATTTTGATAGGGATTCTCCAGGGCTTGTCCAAGCTGATTAATAAAAGTCAATTCAACCTTGGGAACTTCATTGGCCTTTATGATTTCCAATTCATAGTAAGGCGCCCCCACCGGAATTTCAGTAATGTAGTCGGGTTTTTCCAGCGGGTAATCGGCGATATGAATTGGTTTGCCATCCTCAAGAACGCCATCCCATACCTGTAAGCGGTAACGGTATTTTCCCGGGGCCAGGCCCTGCGGCTTTTCCGCGGCTTTGTAAGGATGTTCAGTTATCCCATAGTACCGGAAATTGACGAACTTCTTCCCCTCACCCGGGTATGGGGAATCCATATCCGACCAGACACCAGCAGCAGGCTCAGGGCCATTGGCAGGCCAAAACTGGATTTTAGGCCACCCCGTGGCGACAGCCATATCGTCATTGGCCACGCCCCCTAAATAACCGCCGGAAATCATTTCCGCCAGTTCCTTACTCTCTTCTTTCAACGGGGTCTGCACTTCCACTGTGGGGGGGCCGTTCTTAACCCTGAAGGGTAATTCCTCGGAGACCACTGCCTTGCCTGTTCCGTCCCAGGCCAGAAGCCTAACCGTTACATCGGCATTTAAATTTTCAAAACCTAATTCATTCAAGGTATCCAGGGTGACGAGATAGTTACCCCCGCTGGCGGACATATAGCTCGTCGCATCTTTGGTAATCGAGACATCGCCGGAGCCGTCAGGTTTCTGCCCGGTAACGATGATACTTACCCGGCTGACGGACATATCATCGGTGGCGTTTATTTCAAAAGCTACATTCGTTCCCCAGATAAAAGGGTTTTTGCTCGGAGACGGGGACACTAGATTTACTTTAGGAGGCTCTATATCAACCTTATTGCCTAAGCCCGCCTGTATCGGATTTTCGCAAGAAATCAGAATCACGATGGCCAGACTTACTAATGAAAGTTTCTTGTACATATATACCTCTTTTCTGCCGTTATTATCGAAAAATACCCATTATATCGAAAAATACTCAAGTTTATCATAGCATTAAACAAACTAAAAATCAATATTTTACGAATTTTCGTATTATTTTACTAAAAAACCCATGTTATAGCAAAATTTTTGATAAATAATCGCATTAAGAAAGCGCCGGGAAGTAGAAATTCCCGGGAGCTGACTGACACTTTTTAAGCATTTTATGGTATACTCTATAATATGGACCTTGACAGCCTTGGCATTATCCTTACTTTGGGCGTGCTGCTTTGCTTTTCTGCCTTTTTTTCCGCCTCAGAGACCGCCTTTTCCTCCCTGAACCGCATTAAGCTGAAAAATTTAGCCAACCAGGGCAATAAACGGGCTGCCCTGGCGCTGAAATTGGCGGAAAATTACGACAAATTACTCTCCTCAGTCCTGATAGGGAACAATATCGTCAATATTGCCTCCTCCGCCCTTGGGACAGTCCTCTTTGTGGGGCTCCTGGGGCGGGCTGGTGTACCTATTTCCACACTGGTCCTGACTATTCTGGTGCTTCTCTTTGGGGAAATCTCCCCGAAGACCATGGCAAAGGAGGCGCCTGAAAGTTTTGCCATGTTTTGCGCCCCCTTGTTGCAGTTTTTTGTCTTCCTGTTTCGCCCCCTAAACCGTTTCTTCTCCCTCTGGAAGGCGCTGATCATCAAGCTGTTCCATATAAAGACGGACCGGACGGTCACCGAAGCGGAACTCCTGACCTTTGTGGAAGAGGTTCGTCAGGAGGGAGGCATTAACGCCCAGGAAGAGGATATGATACGCCGGACCATCGAATTTGACGATCTGACGGCTGCGGAAATTGTCACCCCCCGGGTGGACCTGGCAGCGGTAGATATCCAGGATACCCCGGAGCGTATTGAGGCGAAATTCTACGAAACCGGCTTTTCCCGGCTGCCGGTTTACCGGGGCAGCATTGACAGTATAACCGGGGTTATACTCCAGAAAGACTTTCACTATGGTGTATTAAAGCAGGGCAAATCCCTGGAAAGCATCATGAAACCCGCAGTTTTTGTGGTCAAATCCATCAAAATCTCCCGTCTCCTCAAGACCCTCCAGGAAAAAAAGTCCCAAATGGCCATTTTAGTGGACGAATTCGGAGGCACCGTGGGGATTGTGACCATTGAGGACATCCTGGAGGAGCTGGTGGGCGAAATTTGGGACGAACACGACCAGGTTGTGGAGGCAATCACCGCCCTGGGCGGGGGCGCCTACCGGGTTTTGGGCAATACCGCCCTACAGGACGTGCTGGATCTCTACGCCATCGGGGAGGATCAGGGGACTAACGCCACCACCGTGGGGAGCTGGGTCATTGAAACCCTGGGGGGGGTCCCCAAGGAGGGGGAGTCCTTCAGCTTCAGGAACCTGAGTGTCCAGGTTACTAAGGCGCTGCGGCACCGGGTGCTGGAGGTGGTGGTGCGGGGTAGCGATATAGATCTTATTTTATATTCAAAATGAAACATCTGGAAGTTGTTGCGGGCATTATAGAATTTGGCGGAAAAATCCTTTGCCTGCAAAAGAATGTGGGTAAATATGATTATATTTCTTACAAGTTTGAGTTTCCGGGGGGGAAGGTTGAGCCAGGGGAGTCTCATTGTCAGGCATTGATGAGGGAGCTTAATGAAGAACTAGCCATGGATATTAAGATCCGGGAGCAGGATTTCTACATGACGGTAGATCATAGTTATCCGGACTTTGAAATTACCCTGCACAGCTTTTTATGCAGGGTAAATGATTGTACTTTTACACTGAAAGAGCATAAAAGTTTTATATGGCTTAAAAAAATGGATTTACTACGTGTTGAATGGGCTGCGGCAGATTTGCCCATAGTCAAGAAATTAATGGATGATATAGTCTAATCCGCATATACCTAATTAAATCATTACAACGTAAAGAGTTAAACTAAGGTGCCGGGCGGAATCGCCTTCCATTCGCAAACATCCTGTTTGCTCATTCCAGCCGGGGTTTAGTCCTGTCGGCGCCATCCATGGGCGTGTCAGGAAGTATGTGTAAATGGCCAAAGATGGTAGAATACCAAGGGAGCAAAGATGGCCAAGACACGAAAGACGAAAGAGAAGGATCTGATCGACCAGATGCTGGACCAGGTGAACCTGAAGGGATTGTCCCGGGACGAGGTTCTGGGACAGGACGGCTTATTAAAACAGCTTACGGGAAAGTTGTTAAGCAAGATCCAGGAAAAATTCAAACAGCTCGGGCGCCGGGCAATCAATGTCGGGGTAGATGTACAAAACTATCGCCCGGTGAGTATAGAGGAAGTAATCAAAAAGGCTGACGCCGCAGGGTAATAGAGAAATGGATATGGAACATGGGAACATAAACCGCTCTGTTTGCCATCTTAATATCATCGGCTTTCGGGCGGCAGTGGCGGCTCAAAAGGATACCAGCCTGCGGGGGCGGCCTTTTGTCGTTGCCGGGGCTACGGGGGGCAGAGCTTTAGTTCTTGATCTCTCGCCGGAAGCAATGAAAGAGGGGATTAGCCCTGGCATGGCAAAAGTCGAAAATCTGTCAGAAATTTTTATTTTTCCACCTAACCCGCTCATCCCATACTGGTTTATTGAGCATATATGATTAATATAGTCATATAATATGGTATCTCAGATATGTAAATATTCCCTTTATATAAATAACATGATAATATCCTTTCTATGGGTATTTTTATTGTCCTGTTCCTAGTTATATCCGGTTTTGCCGGCGCGGATGAACAGCCTGCAGGTGAAATGGCAAGCAGGCTTTTTCTGTCTAACCACGTCCAAACCGTGTATAACAGCAGTAACGGCTTCCCCTCGGATGAGGCCAATACGGTACTGCAAACATCGGATGGGTATCTGTGGTTCGGGGGTTACAGCGGGCTGACCCGTTTTGACGGCAACAGCTTTAAAACCTTTAACGCCGTAAGTAATGACGATTTCCCCAGTTCCAATGTGCGCGCCCTTTTGGAGGGAGCGGATCACACCCTCTGGATTGGCACCAGCGAAAGCGGAGTTGTGTCCTATCGCGGGGGTAAGTTTAAGATATTTAACCAAGCCCAGGAGCTCCCTTCAAATATGATCCGGGCCATCGTCAAGGACAGCTCCGGGACCATGTATTTTGGTTCATCCAACGGCCTCTTTTCAATCGACCGGGAAGAACGGCTGACCCTGATTCCCCTGGATACGGATCGTGTTCCCTATATTATTTCCCTGGCCATGGATTCAAAAAACAACATCCTTGGGATACTGAACAGCGGGGAACTGTTCATCCGTACTGTTACGGGAAAAACCATGATCCTTAATCCGGATTTGATTTTTTACTCCGTCGATGTCCTTTCAAACGATCAGATTGTTATCGGGTGTCAGAACAATAGGGTGCTTTTTGCTACCCTGGACGGAGAGAAAATCTCCTATTCCGAATATACGGTTCCCCTGAATAACTGTAAAAATGCCTTTGAGGACAAACAGCAAAGGATATGGATTACCGCTGATAATGGCATCGGCTTTTTTGGAACAGATAAACTGTTTTATCCCGTCGAAACCCTGGGGCTCCAGGGCTTCTTTACGGAAATCATTCAGGATTACGAGAACAATTATTGGATCACCTCATCCGAGGGGGGCGCTATTATCCTTGCAGAAAGTCCATTCAGCAATATAAACCAGTTCCTGGGGATATCAGAATTTGCCGTTCAGTCCATACTGCTTGATGGGGATTACTATTACTTTGCCTCTAATTCGGGGCTTCTTATCACGGATAAACAGGGAAATATCCGGAATACCCCACTGACCCGGCAGCTCAATAATATCCGTGTCCGTTCCATCTACCGGGACAGCAGCGGCATTATCTGGATAGGCGCCTACTCAAAGTACGGAATCATCAGGTACGATCCAAAAACGGAGCTCTTCACCGGGTATCTGGATGACACTTCCGAAACCACCGCCCGGGTCCGGGTAGTGACGGAACTTGCCAACGATACCATCGCCGTAGGAACCGTGGATGGCATAGTATTTCTGCGGCAGGGGAAGGTCATTTCACCGGAGGAAACATTCGGCAGTGCTGCACCCCTGGTTATGCCGAAAATTATGATACTTTCCCTGTGGTACGATACCCGGGGGAAAGAACCGGTCCTGTACATCGGTACCGACGGCAGCGGGCTTTTTGCGGTAAGCCGGAACGGGGTTAAACACTATGATACCACCCAGGGGCTTTCGGGGGATGTTATCCTGCGTATAGCCCGGGATCCCCTGAAGAACGGCGTCTGGGTGGGTACGAGCATGGGACTCTGCTATATTGACCTCACTGCGGCGCCGGAACCGGGGGTTAGAAAAATCGAAAAATTCCCCGCCTACGGTATCCTCGATATCCTTCCCTATGAAGGGAAGCTCTGGATCCTCACCACAAACCTGATCATCCAGGCGGACCCGGCGATGCTGCTAAACGATAATCTCCCCCTCACCATCCGGGAACTTGGCAAAGCAAACGGTCTGTCCGGGGAGATTAACGCCAATGCGTGGAACTATATTGATGACAAAAGGCAGATTCTCTACTTCTGCTGCAACAACGGTATAAACAGCCTGTCCCTGATAAACGATGTCACCCAGAAAATTCCCAATGCCGCGGTGAACAGCATAGAAATTAACGGAGAGGTTTACTACGAACTGCCGGATCCCTTTATGATACCAAGAAATACCCAGCGTATCACCTTTAACATATCCATCCTCTCCTTCGGTCTCCACGAAGATGCGTTTCTCACCTATTGGCTTAAGGGGCAGGATACAAAGGAACAGCTGCTCACGGACAGAAAAGCGGCCAATATTTCCTATACCAACCTTTCCGGTGGGAAATATACCTTTTCGGTCCGCTCCGTAGGATCTCCGCCGGGAAGGCTGCCCGGCAATTCCATTACCCTCAATGTGGAAAAAGAATTGGCCATACTGGAATACCTGGCGGTACGGATTTTCCTGGTCCTCATCGCCGCAGCTATTCTGGTGGCCGTCGGCATGGCTATTTTTCAGGTAAAAAATGCGGCGGAACGTATTCAAATGGTTAACGAGCTTGAGAACGCCATGCGTCAGGCTGAACAGGCAAATAAATCCAAAAGCGAATTCCTGGCCAACATGAGCCACGAGATACGCACCCCCATGAATGCCATCATTGGTATAAGCGAGCTAGTCCTGCGGGAAGAAACAGCAGGCCGGGTCAAGGACTACATTAATGATATTAAACAGGCCGGATACAATCTCCTGTCTATTATCAACGACATACTGGACTTTTCAAAAATTGAGGCCGGTAAAATTCAGATCCTATCCGCCCCCTACCGGCTCAGTTCTCTGCTCAACGATGTGATAACCATCATACGGATCAGGGTTTCTGAAAAGCCGATCATCTTCATGGTGAATGTAGACCCCCTGCTTCCGGATAACCTAACCGGGGACGAAGCCCGGATGCGGCAGATACTGTTAAACCTGCTGTCCAATGCGGCAAAGTATACGAAGGAAGGGCATATACAGTTTACCGTAAGCGGTGAAAGGAACGGGGAGCTCCTCAATTTAAAATTTGAAATCGCCGACAGTGGTATCGGTATCAAAAAAGAAGATCTGGATTCCCTCTTCGGCGATTTTGTGCGTCTCGATGCGGAACGGAACAGGGGCATTGAAGGTACCGGCCTTGGTCTTGCCATAACCCGGAACCTCTGCCTGGTCATGGGGGGTGACATCATCGTAAGCAGCGAGTACGGCAAAGGTTCGGTGTTCACCGCCCAGGTTTCACAGCAATACACGGAAGGAGAAGCCCTGGCGGCGGTTGAAAGCCCCGATGAGAAGGGGGTGCTGTTTTACCACCCGCAGAATATCTACACCGAATCGATATGCAAATCCCTTAAGGACCTAGGGGCGCCGGTTACCATCGCCGGCAGCAGGGATGATTTTTTCGCCCGGCTTAAAAACGGCGCCTACCCCTTCGCTTTTATACAGGCCCGGGAAGCGGAAAAGGCCGTTCAGATCATCCTTGATTGCGGGGGTAAAACCCAGGTTATCCAACTATCGGATCTGGGGGGGTCCTTCTCTTTTCAAAACATCCCCATTATCGTGATGCCCGGCTATGTGGTTCCCATCGCCAATGTGCTTAACGGCAAGGCCTTTAACCACGAGCGGCGAGAAACCGGCGTCAGGTACATCGCGCCTGAAGCAAGGATACTGATCGTAGACGATATCACCACCAACCTTACGGTGGCGGAGGGACTCCTGGTCCCCTACAAGGCCCAAATAGACTGCTGCCTTAACGGTCTTACGGCAGTAAGCAAGGTGAAGGAGACCCCCTATGACCTTGTTTTATTGGATCACATGATGCCCGGTATGGACGGCATAGAAACCGCCAAGGCTATCCGCGCCTTGGATCTTGCCTATACAAAAGAGATGCCCATCATTGCCCTCACCGCCAATGCCCTTTCTGGAATGCGGGAAATGTTCCTGGCAAACGGCTTCAACGATTATATTTCAAAGCCCATAGAAATCAGCCAGCTCAACGATGTTGTTGAACGGTGGATCCCCAAATCGAAGATGATACGCTCAGATACACCGGAAAAACCGGATAGTGCGGAACAGGGTCCCACGTTCCATTATGCACAGCTTTTGAACGCCGGCGTGGATGTTAAAAAGGGTATAACCCTTACAGGGGGCAGCGAAGAAGGCTACGTGAAGGTGGTTAGCGCTTTTTACAAGGACGCCTGTGAACGGCTGCCATTGCTGGAAACGGTCCCTGCCCCGGAAGCCTTAGATGCGTTTACCACCCAGGTACACGCACTTAAAAGCGCATCCGCCACCATCGGCGCCGCTGCAGTATCAAAAGCCGCGGCGGAACTTGAAGCTGCGGGAAAAGCGAAGAACCTGGGTTCCATTGAAGAACACATCCCGGCTTTCCACAAAAATCTTACAGCCCTAACAGAAAGTATCGCGGCGGATCTACATCTGGTCCAAAGCAATGATACAGCGCGGGAAACTCCCGCCTTTGGTTCCGCCTCACTTTCCCTGTTTATAGAGCTGAAGGCAGCCCTTGAAAAAGAGGATATCGAAAACATAGACCGGCTCCTCGCGCTGCTGGAAAAAGAACCCCTGACTGCTAAAACACTGGAACTAATAGCGAATCTTTCCGATGTGGTACTGATGTCCGAATTTAAACAGGGGATAAAAATAATTAACGCCCTGACAGGAGACGGCAATGGCGCCTAAAGAAGACAAGATTATCACTAAATTTAAGTACCGGTTCTCCCTGTTCTTTGCTATATTTGTAGCGGCAATATTTACGGTTATCATCATCACATCCTTTCAGCAAATATTGAATGTTACCACCACCCTCTCCGCACGGCAGGGAATACCGATTAACGAAAAGGTAAGCGCATTAATTGACGTTGACGCCTTTGTCAATTTAAGCAAAACCCTTGATCCAAATGATCCCTATTATGAAACAACCAGGCAAAAGATGCTGGCCATAAAAGAAGATGTCAACTGTCTTTATCTGTACACCATGGCGCCGGTCAACGATACGATATTCCGGTTTATCATTGACGGCAGCGGCCAGCCCGGGGACAGCTCCTTTTCACCGCTTGGGAGTCTGGAGGATGTGCGCAACTATGACAAGGCTTTTTTTAAAGCCATGAAGACGAAAAATTCCCAGTTCGGCGGCACAATTGATTCTCAGGACAAATGGGGACGGGTGGTTTCCACCTATACGCCCATCCTTAACAGCGCCGGAGACGCGGTGGGCATTATCGGCTGCGACTTCGAAGCCGAAAGTATTTATTTAGACCTGCGGTCTCAGATACTGGGGCAGATTGCCCTGTCTTTGGTATTTATCATCATTGCTATCATAGTGTATATTTCCCTGTTAAACCAGGTTAACCGACAGAACAGCCGCTTGATTGAGCTTAAAAGGGAAGCGGAAAGCGCCTCGGATGCTAAAAGTAATTTCCTCGCCAATACCAGCCATGAACTCCGCACACCCATGAACGCTATCATGGGGACCACGGAAATGATCCTGAGAAAAGATATCAGCCCCGATGTATATCAGGACGCTCAGCGGATCAAGCAGGCCGGTTCAAGCCTGCTCTCCATCATCAATGATATCCTTGACTTTTCAAATATTGATTCGGGGAAGGCGGAGATACACCCCACAGAGTACCTTCTTGATTCCCTGATAAGCGATGTCATTAACATTATCGGGGTGAGAATTGAGGATAAGCAAATCGATTTTATTACCAATATTGACTGCAGCACAAATATTAAACTGTACGGTGACATCGTGCGGATCAGGCAGGTCCTGCTTAACATCCTGGGGAACGCAGTTAAACACACCGAAAAGGGGTATATAAAGCTGACAGTCTTTTCAAAAACAGAGGGCGATGACATCCAGCTGAACTTTGAGATTACCGATACCGGGCTGGGTATAAAAGATGAAGATATGGATAAACTGTTCGGCAACTTCACCCACCTGGATAACAAAAAATACCAGGGGACCGAAGGGACCGGCCTGGGGCTTGCAATCAGCCGTAACCTCTGCCGGCTTATGGGGGGAGATCTAACCGTACAGTCAAAATACGGCGAAGGCAGTATCTTTACCGTTGTAATTCCCCAGAAAGTCCGCGGAGAAACGCCGCCCGCCGGGACGGAGCATACACTCCAGGAACAGGCGGAAATCCGATTCATCGCTCCGGAGGCAAAGATACTCATTGTGGACGATATCATCACGAATATTAATGTGGCAAAGGGCCTCCTGTTACCCTATCAAATGGATATTCATACCTGCACAAGCGGTAAAGAGGCGGTTGAATTAGTAAAGAACAACCATTACGATATTGTGTTTATGGATCACATGATGCCCGGCATGGACGGCATTGAAACAACCGCAGCAATTCGTTCTTTAGAGGGCGCCGATGGTATGGATGGCGACGCATATTTTCAGAACCTTCCCATAGTAGCCCTGACCGCCAATGTGGTGGTTGGTATGAAGGAAATGTTTTTGGAAAAGGGGTTCACCGATTACCTTCCCAAGCCCATAGAAATATCCGCCCTTGATCGTATCGTAGCCCGCCTGATTCCCGCAGAGAAACACCGGGACGCAGGTCCGGAAGCGGTACGGACACGAACGGTAAAGACGACGGACCTGAAAATAAGCGGTGTGGATACCGCCAAGGGCATAGCCATGACCGGGGGTACCGAAACGGGGTACCGCAAAGTGCTTGCCTCGTTCCACAAGGATTGTGAGGACCGGCTTCCCCTGCTTACCCAGGTTCCCGGAGAACGGGAGCTGCCCCTCTTTACCGCCACCGTACACGCCTTAAAGAGCGCCGCCGCTACCATAGGCGCCGAAGCCGTATCAAAAGAAGCGGCCATACTTGAGACAGCGGGGAAAAACGGAGATATTCAGACCATTGAAGGGGCTCTCGCGGGTTTTTACTACGATCTTAAAAGTCTGGTGGAACGGATTGAAACAGAAAACCCGGCGGAGACCGGACAGACAGAGGAAGATCTATCCCCCTACCTTCACCTGTTCACGGAAATTAAAACGGCGCTGGAACAGGAAAATATTGATACCATCGACAGGATCCTTGAGGAACTGGAAAGTAAAACCTTTGACGCTAAAATAGCGGGGATCATAAATACTATTTCCGATCAGGTCCTGATGACCGAATATCAGGCGGCGATAAAAACCATAGATACTCTCATTAAAACAACGGGGAATTAAGGCATGGAAACTAAAAAGGAAGTAATAATTCTGGTGGATGATAATCCGGCGAACCTGCGGGCGGGAAAAAATGTATTAAGCCTGCAGTACAGTGTTTTTACCGCCCCTTCGGCGGAAAAAATGTTCAGCCTTTTAGAAAACAACAAGCCGGATCTGATATTGCTTGATATCGAAATGCCGGAAATGAACGGCTACGAGGCGATAAAAATCCTCAAGGACCGTCCGGAAACCCGTGACATCCCGGTTATATTCGTTACCGGTAAGACCGAGACGGATGATGAGCTTGAAGGCCTGAACCTGGGAGCCGTTGATTATATAACCAAACCATTTCAGCCCTCCCTATTATTAAAACGTATTGAGGTCCATCTTCTGGTACAAGCCCAGCAGCGGGAACTCCAATACTACAACGACAATCTGCGGAAGGCCTTTTCCACCTACGTCTCCGGGGATGTGGTTCAGGACGTAATGAGCGATCCTTCCCGGCTGCAGCTCGGCGGCGCCAAACGGAGCATGACCGCCGTGTTTACGGACATTCAGGGGTTTGCGTCCTTTGCAGAAAAAATGGACCCGGAAGACCTGGTGCGGCTCCTCAATATATACCTCACCGCCATGAGCGATATCCTTCTGGAACAGAAGGGAACCATAGACAAATACAACGGGGACGCCATCATGGCTTTTTTCGGGGCGCCTCTGGATATCCCGGATCACGCCCTGCGGGCCTGCTGTTCCGCAGTTTTAATGAAAAAAAAAGAAAAAGAATTGAACGCCTATTTTCTGGAAAAGGGCCGGAGTCCCGATCCGCTTTTTACCCGGATTGGGATCAATTCGGGTAATATGATTGTGGGGAACATGGGCAGCGAACGGAAGATGAACTATACCATCATGGGCCATGCGGTAAATCTGGCGTCCCGGCTTGAGGGGGTAAACAAACAGTACGGCACACAAATACTGGCGGCCGAAAAAACTATTCAGGAAACCGGTAATAAACTCCTCTGCCGCCGCCTTGACCGTGTCCGGGTGGTAGGGGTGAACACCCCGGTACAGCTCTACGAAATTTTGGATATCGCCGGTGCGGCGCCGGCCGAAACCGTGCAACTCGCCAAACTCTTCAACGCTGCCCTGGAAATTTTTGAAGGCCGTGACTGGACCGCTGCGGAAAGCGCCTTTGAGGGGGTACTAAACATTGCTCCCCAGGATAGGCCGACCCAGCTATTCCGGGACCGCTCCGCAGCCTTCCGGCAAAAACCGCCCGAAGGGGACTGGGACGGGGTATTTAACCTGAACGAAAAATAGGGCCGCTTAAGGCCGGGGTCTCCGTTTTCCCGTGAAGGAGCTGACCCGACTATCCCTGCAATGAAAGCGGAACCCTTATTATCAAAAACAACTTTCCTCCTTTTACGAGCTTCGTGTCGCAACCAGGTACCAATGAAGATGAAACGGCTTTGTACAAAACGGTTATTTTCCTCAAGGTCTATGATAGGTATGGCAGGTTGTTGTTTGATCAAATGCCGCTGCTGGTTTATGGTTCCGTTATGGAAGATTTTGATTATGAGAAATTATTTGACGAAAGTGAAATGAATACGATAGATGTCAATGAATATCGGCAATTTGGGGCAACGGTAAAAAGAGTAAATGACACCATGGATATTGGGTATCTGGTTGATATGAATATGAATTACCGAGACAGGAATATCGTTGCAAGAATTAATGGAGAGAATCCAAGCTTTATCCATAAATATAATGGCAAAAATATTATCATTCATATTGATTGCCTGGGTGATGGGTCTGAGTTCTCTGATGAAAATGCTATGGCGGCTGCATTTTTGGCAACCGGTAAATACAGGCTTGCGATAAACAAGAAGTGTATAAATACTATCGATAAAGCGACTATAAAAACAATAGAAGGTGAAACTGAAATATATTTTCTTGATATATTCGATGAATACCTCGTAGAAATCCCCATACCCCTCATTGTTATGAGCGATATAAACCTTATTTTACATTCAAAATCAACAACCCCGCCGCAGAGCGGCTGGGTATGTTGTTCTGTAAGGAAATTTATTGGACCGGGGTATGCAACCCCTTGCGAATGAAACATCTGGAAGTTGTTGCGGGTATTATAGAATTTAGTGGGAAAATCCTTTGCTTGCAAAAAAGTGCGGGTAAATATGATTATATTTCTTACAGGTTTGAGTTTCCGGGTGGGAAGGTTGAACCAGGAGAATCTAATTGTCAGGCGTTGATGAGGGAGCTTAATGAAGAACTAGCCATGGATATTAACATCCAGGAGCAGGATTTCTACATGACAGTACATCATAGTTATCCGGACTTTGAAATTACCCTGCACAGCTTTTTATGCAGGGTAAATGATGGTAATTTTACACTGAAAGAGCATAAAAGTTTTGTGTGGCTTAAAAAAATGGATCTACTACGTGTTGATTGGGCTGCGGCAGATTTGCCCATAGTCAAGAAATTGATGGAAGATATAGCCTGTGTATGATTTTTTACACTTATGAAAAAGGCGTCGGAGCTGTCGTGGGTTTGCGGAAATGCCTCTGGAACACAAAAAATTGGTACGATTTGTTGAAGCAGGCGAACTTGTAATTTTTTTAGTGTAAACGGTAATCATAGGGGGACTCTGTCTTCCCCGTAAATGATTGCGAATTGATTGAGGGCAGCGCCCCAATCCCGTATAGGCATTGTCCATTTTCTGGAAATGTTTTTCAAGCCCATAAAAATTAATTTCACCGCAGCCTCATCGTTTGGGAAAGACTGGCGGTGTTTGATAATTTTTTGAATCGTGTAATTAACCGATTCAATGGCATTGGTAGTATACACCGCCTTCCTGATTTCAGGTGGGAATTTGAAAAACGGTATGACCTCGTTCCACCGGCTCCGCCAGGACTTTGAAATCATCGGGTATTTTTTATCCCACACTTTTGAGAACTCGTCCAGCGCTTCGGCGGCAAGTTCCGCTGAAGGAGCCAGGTAAATAGTTTTGAGGCTGGCTGTCACCGCCTTCCGGTCTTTGTAGGGGACAAACCGAACTGAGTTTCGGACCATATGGACGATGCAAAGCTGGACCTCGGTTTTGGGGAACACCGCGGCAATGGCGTCGGGAAAACCGGTCAGCCCATCGACGGCGGCGAAGAGGATGTCCTGTACCCCCCGGTTTTTGAGTTCATTCATAATGCCCATCCAAAACTTGGCCCCTTCGTTCTGCTCAATCCAGAGCCCTAACAGCTCTTTCTGGCCGTCCAAACGTATCGCCAAGGCCAAATAAACGGATTTCTTGACTACCGCAGCCCCATCGCGGATATTGACCCGCAGCGCATCCAGGAAAACTACCGGGTAAAAGGGCTCAAGAGCCCGCCCCCGCCATTCGGCTGCCAGTTCCTTAACCTCATCGGTTACCCGGCTGATAAGCTCAGGCGAGACGTCAACCGCGTAGATATCCTTGAGGTGATCTTGAATCTGGCGGGTAGTAAGCCCAAGGGCGTACATCGAAAGGATTTTGTCATCGAACCCCCGAAACTCCCGCTGGTGTTTGGGAACAATTTGAGGCTCGAATGTCCCCTCCCGATCACGTGGGACTTCGACCGGCATCGGCCCGTGGTCGGTCCTCAGCTCTTTGCTGTTTTTGCCATTCCGGCGGTTCGAGATTTGTTTTTCACCCGGGTCGCTTTTCTCATACCCAAGATGCTCGGTCAGCTCAGCCTCCATCGTCCGCTCCACCAGCGCTTTGGTCAGCTGCTTCATGATCCCTTCGGGCCCGTAAAAGTCATCGGGCCCATGGTAGTCCTTCAAAATCTCGTCCAGGACTTCTTTTGAAAAGGCCATACTTGCTCCTTCTAGGTAGTATAGCCGTTTACACTAATTTTGTTACAGGCTCGAAGCAGGCTGGTTAACTCATTCAGACTGTGATACTCGGCCATTAAGTTTTGTTGTGGTGCAAGGCCTTCCGCCTCTGTGTCAAACCCAATCCGGCAGAATCGTTTAAATAGAAGGAAAGCGAATTGTTGCTTGCATCAGCGTCAATTACCAGATATTTATATCCAGCGCCGGTTAATGCTTTGACAAAAAGACAGACAGGGTACTTTTCCCTGTCCCGCCTTTGATTGAATTGATTGCTATGGTCTTCATACATTGCCTTCCTTCTGGGTGTTAACCTGTCCAAGGGAGAGTTCCGGCAAAAGCCCGCTAAAAACATCCCCGGTGGTTACCGCCACATCATTCAAGTCGTTTTCAAGAGCATGATCCGCATATACCTTGAAAACAGCCTCCGTCTTATGCCCGGTGGCCAACATGACTTTGCGGGCTTCAATTTTGTCGGCCATCCGCGCCGCATAAAAATGACGCCAGGAATGGAAAACCACATTCCGCTTCTTCCAATAATCCACCGCCTCTTGACGAATTTTTTTTGCTTCCGCCCGGTCCTTCAGCGCTTCCGGTTTTTGAGATCTCCCCCAATTCTTAACCACATAAGATTCCCCTAAGCGCAAACGAATAAGCATTTTCTTTAAAGCCAGAAGCTGTCCTTCCTGGTCCCAGGGTCTTTCCCTTAAAGAAAGGAATCCAATATAAATAGGCCCTTTCAAGGCTTAATTTGGTGTGGGTCTGGCCAATTCGTAATTTATGGGAGTGTTTTTCTTGTACATAGGGAGAGCGTTTATAATCCCAAAAACGAGTAATAAAATCCTCAAAAAGTTCATCGCCAAGGGTATTTTGCCGGATTATCAAGCTCACAAGCCCTTGGTCCTGAAGGATTTTCTCAATTTTTAGGACATCCTGGCTAGTTAAGGCGGCATTTTTAAGCCCGGCTAGGATTTGGGCTGTACTCAATACATCCGACACTAATCGAGCCGATGGCGAAAGAGCGGTCTTAGGCTGTTTTTTGGGTATTCCTTTAGCCAACCAGTCATAGACAATTAGGAGAGCTTCATCTCTCGTGGATTTACCAGTGGATAAGGCGGAAAGCCGCTGTTTAGTTTCAGGATTGATAAACTGGACGTAAAAAATGCCATTACGAGGGTGTAAATGGAATTGCCGCTCTTGCTGACGTATCATGTCACAATCTCCCTAAGCAAAACCAGAACAAACCCCTTAAATGGGGTTTTGCTCATAGTGCTTGCTCATAGTTTTAATCATGAATGAACGCCAGTTTTCTTGTGGTTCAATTAAATCCTTACAACGTAAGTAGGTATCAGACAAAGATATTATGTTATGAACAGCGATTTATGCTCTTATTCTATTACAGGATATAGAATTAGTCAATAGCAGACATGAAATATTTTACGAAGGTTTATGATAGAAAACGACCCTTTGTTGCATACATAACTGCATACATTTTATGATATTCGACGACAATATCCCCATTCCCAATATGATAAAGGTCATTTTCAAAAGCCTAATCCCGGCCCTTTCTGCCTGAACCCTGCTAGGAGCAGTCCATCCCTGAACCCTGTTCCGCTAACCCAGAGCCCGAAGCCCCGCCTGTGCCCTCCCTTTTTCTGCCTGGTCCCTCGCAAACCGGGGCCGCCATTCCTCAAGCCGCCGCCCCACCCCCTGTTGTATGCCGCCACCTGGCCCCGCTGTCCGCCGCCTGCAACCCGGCGCATACCGAATCCGTAGGACAAACCGCCACAAGCCGTTCCGGTCGCTCCGTAAACTCCGCTCCCTCCACGGCCCATGGCGCTTTACCCATTAACCAAGGGGGATAAAGGCGGGGACACCATCATTCAAACCGGAAGCCTTTACACCCAGCAGTAAAGCTGCCAATCCAGGCGGCCCCGCCTTCCCCCTTGACCCCCATAACCACCCCGGCCATCCAATATGCGCCAACACCCGCCGCCTGCCCTTGGCAAGCGGCGCATCAGCCGTACCTACAGCCTGGCCCAAAGATTCGCCCTGAAAGCCGCACCCCCATTTTGAAGCCCCCGCCCGCAGCCTCCAAAGCCGGGGCATAATTCCCAGCGGCCCTCCATTGCCCCATACCGTCCAGCCCTCATGGGGACTAAACCGCATGGGGCAATTCCGGGCCGCCTAAAGCCCACATCAGCCGGTGGGATCCTCCGGCGCTGCGCTTCTCCGGACACCACCGGCCCCCGTCTTTTCCGCATGGTCCTTCGCATACCGGGGCCATCATCCCCAACCCGCCGCACATCGGCCTTTATCCCCACAAGCCATTATCCCCAGCGCTCCGGGGGCGTCCTGCCCCCTCCGCGCCGCATGGTGGCTAGTCCTCACGCCTCCATGCGTACCGTTATCCACACAGGCAGTTATTCTAACGCCCTAACGGGCGCCGCTGCTTCGCCCGTGTAAACCCTATTTCCCATCGGCTTTTCATAGCACCGTGGGGAGAAATGCGTACAGTGCCCACCCCGGGGCCGCGCAACCTTCAAGCATAGAGTAGTCAGGTGGTGGTGTATGGACGACCTCCATTGTCCCTCCCCCTCGCCGCCGGGCTTCCCCCACTTCCGGAGAAATAGGAGGGGTTTTTTCCACTGTCCCAGCGCCCATTTTATCTTCAACACAGCTTTCCCTGGCTACCGCCACTTTTACTATCACTTTTGCATCGTATCCCTGGGGGCCGCTGGGACAGTGGAAAAAACCCTTGCATCCACGGCTCATAGGGGGAGGAGCAGCCACCGGCGTGGCCGGTGGCAGAGCGGAAAAAAACCACACCGGCGTCCATGCCGGCGTGGTTTTTTCTCCCAGGCGGCGTCCTGCCGCCTCGTCCATACACCACCACAGCGGGGAGTGGTAAGCCCACCCGGTTTTTCGTCTTCCCATGAAGCCCAGCGGAGTCCGCCCCACAGCTGACGCAAGTGTATAACCCCAATCGCTGGTATAAAGGCCCGCATACCGTTACATACATTCGCAATAACCGCCACCCCTACGGGTAGGCGGCAAGAATCCACAACAAAAACCATCATCCCCCAAAGAGGCTCTGCCTACTTCCTCCGTATAACACAGCAACCCCTACGGGGATGCCGTGCCGAGCCCCAATAACCGCCCCTTCGGGGCGGCCAAAAACCAATCCCCGGCAAATGAC